>NZ_BATA01000084.1 GCF_000474235.1 Halarchaeum acidiphilum MH1-52-1 | reverse complement strand
GCGCGCGGGCGGCGTCGTCGAGTCCCGCGAGCGGCCGGTCACCGTCACCGCGCCGACGCCCGTGCTCGCGGTGCACCGTCGCGTCCGACTGTTCGAGACGCGCCTGCATCGCGGCGTCGCCGCCGGATCGGGCCTCGCGCGCCGCGCGACCGTCTCGCTCACCGCCCTCGCGGAGGCCCGCGGTCTCGCGCAGCACGGTGGCGCGCCGATCGCGGACGTCGTCGCGAACCGACACGTCGCGCTCGTGACGAACCGGAACGTCCTCTCGCTCGAACGCGCGGCGTTCGGGAGCGCGGACCCGCTCGGCGTGAGCGCGACGCGTCGCGCCGCCGTCACCGTCGCCGGTCGGGATCTCCTCGTGGGCGCCGAAACGGCCGTCGGCGAGGCGAACGGAACGGGGGCGGACGCCGCGGGGCGCCTGCTCTCGAGACTCGAACCCGGCACCGCGAACCCCCAACCGGTGCCGCTCGCGCCCGCCGCGGACGACGCGCTCGTCGCGTTCGCGGGCGACGGCGGCGCCGACTCGCTCGACGGAGTGATCCGCCGCGCGTACGCCGTCGACGTCCGCCTCGTCGTCGCCGATTCGACCGAGGGCGACGCCCCGGACCCGACGCTCCCCGACGGCTACGCGCGGATCGAGTCCGCGACCCGCACGCTGCGCTACCACTATCAGCGCCATCGCGCCGTCGTGATCGTGGGGGCGCGCCCGGTCTCCGGCGGCGCGCTGCCGACGCCGACGGACGGGCGCGCGTGGGTTCGATCGAGCGCCGTTCGCGACGCGATCGACGACGCGCTCGGTCGGCACCTCGCGCTCCGCGCCATCCACGGCACGATCGACGACGGCTCGTTCGTCCTCCATCCGGACGTGCCCGCGTCGCGACGGCGGGCAGTCGTCGCTGCGCTCGCGCGGACGCACGCCGCGCTCCGGAACGTCACCGCGCACGCCGAGCGGCGCGCGTTCCTCGACGGCGACCCGCTCGCCTCCCTCCCGGCGTCGATCGACGCGACCGTCGACCGGATGCCCGCGTCGCCGACGGTCGACGAACGCGCCGCCGCGCTCGCTCGCGAGACGTACGCGGATCGCGTCCGCGCGCTCGTCGCCTCACGACGATCGACGCTCGCCGCCGCGCAGGCGTCGCTTCGCGATCGGCTCGCCGCGCACAACGTGTCCGTCACGCCGCCGCCCGTCGCGGGACCGGACGCCCCGCCGATCCCGATGCGCGTCTCCGCCGATCCGGCCTACCTCTCGCTCGCCCGCGTGACGCCGGACGATGCGCCGGTCGAGGCGTCGGACTACCCGCTCGCCGCGCGGAACGTCAATCTGTTTACAGTCCCGTCCGCCGACGTCGTCGAGAGGGTTCTGACCCTCCTCGCGACGGGGGAGACGGATCCGGTGTCGTACGCGTCGGCGGCCGCGACGCTCCGCGCGGCCGAGCGGGCGGGCGCGGATCGGGCGACGCTCCGTCGCGACGTGCGCGACGCGACGGGGACGGCGCGGGAGACGATGAACGACGTCCTCAGCGCGCACACCGGCCTCTCGGCGGCGGATCGCGGCCGCGCTCTCGACGCCGCGTTCGCGCGCTGGCCGACGCCCGCGACGCGCGCGCTCGCAGTGGCGAACGGCTCGCTCCCGGCCGCGGTGGCCGCGGCGGCGGCCCGCGAGGGCGCTGATCGACGTGGATTCCTCGCCGCGCGCCTCCAGCACGCCGTCCGCGCGCGTCGGGCGGCCGGCGACCTCACGATTCACGGCTCGCGCGTCGATCCCGTCCGGTCCGCGGTCCGGTCGGCCGTCGCCACCGCCGCGGCGGACGCGACGCAGACCGCCGCCGAAGCCGCGCTGGAGCGCTCGACGCTCGCGCTCCTCCCGTCCGGTCTCCCGATCCTCCCGCTGCCCGGCCAGTGGTACGTCACGGCGAACGCGTGGGAGATCGCGGCGCGCGGCGGGTACGCCCGCTTCGAGGTCGACGCGCCGCTCGGTCGGCCGGGCGTCGCGGGCGGGACGCTCCGGTACGTCCGCGCGGACGCCCCCGTGACGCTCGACGTGGACGGCGACGGTCGCGCAGACCCCCTCGGCGTCGACACCGCGCTCGGCTTCGACTACCGCACGGGCGTCGTCGCGGTCGTCCCGCCCGGCCCGCGCGGCGTCGGCGACGTCGGCCGGATGGTCGAGGTGTCGCCGGGGTGGGGTGCGAGCGGCGAGTGAGAAACCCCCATTTATCCCGAGCGCCAACGATCGGATATGCTGACCGAGGCAATCGCCGATCCCGAGGCGACGTCCCCCGCCGAACTCCGCACCCAGTACCTCGCCGCGCTCACCGCCGTCGTGGAGGAACGCGGCGCCGAGGGCGTCGCCGGGGAGACCGATCTCTCCGCGGACCGCGTCGAGTCGCTGCTCGCGGACGACGACGCGACGATCACCGTCGAGGAGGCGGCGGCGGTGCTGTCGTGCTCGCCGGACTACCCCGCGGCCGACGACTACCTGCTCGAGGTCCGCGATCACCTGATGTTGCAGATGAGTTCCGCCGTCGTCGACGTCGACGCGCTCCGGCGCGGCATCGAGACGGATCTCGACGCGAAAGAACTCCAGCAGAAGGTCGAGGGGCGCCGCGAGATGACGCTCGACGAGTACGCGCGCGTCGTCCGCCACCTCGCGGTCGAGAACCCGTGGTGATGCGGGTCGCGATCCTCGGCTGCGGCTACGTCGGTCTCGAACTCGGCCGGCAGCTCGCGGCGGCCGGCCACGAGCCGATCGGGGTGCGCCGCTCCGACGACGGTCTCGCCGCGATCCGCGACGCGGGCTTCGACGCCGTGCGCGCGGACGTGACGGACGCCGCGAGCCTCGACCGCGTCCCGGACGTCGATGCGGTCGTCTTCGCGGCGTCCTCGGGCGGGCGCGACGCCGCGGCCGCGCGCCGCGTCTACGTCGAGGGCCTGCGGACCGCGATCGACGCCTTCGGCGAGCGCGAAGCGAGTCCCAGTCAGTTCGTCTACACGTCGAGTACGGGGGTCTACGGCGACCACGGCGGCGACTGGGTGGACGAGGACACTGCACTAGGGCCGACGACCGAGAAGACCGACGTGCTCGCGGAGGCCGAACGCGTCGCCCGCGAGCGCCCGGCCGAGCACGGAATGGCGGGGCGTGTCGTCCGCTTCGCCGGTCTCTACGGACCCGAGCGCTCCCGGTTGGAGCGCTACATCACCGGATCGGTCGTCGAGGGGTACCTGAACATGCTCCATCGGGACGACGCCGCCGGGATCGTCCGCTTCGCGCTGACGGAGACCGACGAGCCGGTGGTGCTCGCGGTGGACGACGAACCGGTCGATCGACGCGACTTCGCGGACTGGCTGGCGGACGCCTGCGGCGTCGAGCGCCCCGCGAAGCTCACCCGGGACGAGCGCCTCGCCGACGACTCGCTCTCGGAGGCGGCGCGCCGGCGGCTCACGACGAGCAAGCGCTGCTCGAACGCGCGGCTCCGCGACCTCGGCTACGAGTACGCGTATCCGACGTTCCGCGAGGGGTACGCCGATGCGGTGCGGGCGTACCGCGCCGGGCGCTGACGCGCGCGCTTCGGCCGGCTTTTCCCGTCCGTCCGCCTACGCTCCCGCATGGAGTACACGCAGGAGCGGGTGGCGACGCTCCACGACTACGGCGCGGCGGCGCCGGACGCCCCCGTGGGTCGCGCGACGGTCGTCGTCCCGATGACCGAACGGGAGTACGCGGGGCTGGCCGCGGAGGGCGTCCTCTCGACGCTCGCGACGCTCGACCCCGAGCGCGTGCTCGTCCCGCTGCGCGCGTCCGCCGAGCGCGTCCCGGCCTTCTGCGAGTGGTTGGACGGGTTCGACCTCCCCCTAGAGGTGCTCTGGTGTTCGGGACCGCGGGTCGCCGACCTGCTCGACGCCGCCGGTCTCGACGGCGCGACCGGAAAGGGCCGGGACGTCTGGCTCGCGCTCGGTCTCGCGGCGAACTCGGCGCACGTCGTCCTCCACGACGCGGACGCGGAGAGCTACGACGAGCGCGACGTCCCGAAGCTCCTCGCGCCGCTCGCGGGCGACTTCGACTTCACGAAGGGGTACTACGCCCGTGTGGAGTCCGGCCGGCTCTACGGGCGGCTCTTTCGACTCTTCTACGAGCCGCTCGTGGCGGCGCTCGCGGAGCGTCACGACGCCGCGATCCTCGACTATCTCGGCGCGTTCCGTTACGCGCTCGCGGGGGAGTGCGCGATGACGGCCGACGTCGCGCGCTCGCTGCGCGTCCAGCGCCGCTGGGGGCTGGAGGTCGGCACGCTCGGCGAAGCCCATCGCGCGGTCGGCGTCGACGGGGTCGCGCAGGTCGACCTCGGCTTCTACGAACACGACCATCGCTCGGTCTCCGGGCCGACGGGACTCGGCGACATGAGCGCGGGCGTCGGCGACGCGCTGTTGCGCGCCGTCGAGGAGGCGGGCGTCGATCCGGACTACGGGACGCTCCCGGGGCGATACGTCGAGACCGCCGAGCGCTTCGAGCGCGGCTACGCGGCCGACGCGGCGTTCAACGGCTTCGAGCACGACGCGGCCGCGGAGCGCGAGCAGATCGAGACGTATCGCGAGTCGGTCACGCCGCCCGGACCGGACGCGCGCCTCCCCGCGTGGGACGACGCGCCCCTCTCGCCCGCGGACGTCCGCGAGGCCGCGAACGCGGATCTGGACGCGATACGTTGAAGCGCCCGCGGCGCGCACGGGACACCAGTGACCCTCGATTCGGACGAACTCGCCGGCGTCTGTGACCTCTTCGGCGGCCTGACGCGCGCCGAACTCGCCGACGCCGTCGCGGATCTCGCCGCGCGCCGCGGCGACGACCACGATCGCGACTCGCACGACGCCGCGGTCGAGGACGCCCGCGAGACGTACGCGCTCGTCGAGATCGACGGCGGCGTCGGTCTCGATTTCGCCGATCTCGACGCCGACGCGCCGCTCCTCGTTCCCGGCCCGCGGGCGTTCCCGACGCTCCCCGACGGCGGCGAGGACCTCCCGCACCTCCTCGACGCGCCGCGTCGTGATCTTCCACGAGAGACCGTCGAGACCGCGGTCCGGGCGCGACTCGACGCCGACGTCGCCGCGCTCGCCGCCACGGGTGCAGAGGACGACGAGACGGAAACTGCCGACACCTCCGGCGACGACGCCTCCGCGACCGATCCCGACCTGCTCCTCGACGTCACGTACGACGCCGCGGCGCTCACGGGCGCGGACTTCGCCGACGTCCGGGAGGCGATCGACGACGCGCGGTGACGCGGCGCGAGGAACGGTTAAGGGGGCGAGGTGTCTGCACACCGGTATGGACCTCGGTCGCATCGCCGCCCACCGTCCCGATACCGTGGCGGACGCGGAGCGCGAGGCGGCCGTCCTCGTGCCAGTTGTCGAGCGCGCCGAGGGACCCGCGCTCCTCTTCACGAAGCGCGCCGACCACCTCGGCGAGCACCCGGGGCAGATGAGCTTTCCCGGTGGCGGGCGCGAGCCGAGCGATGCCGACTCGACGGCGACGGCGCTCCGCGAGGCCGAGGAGGAGATCGGTCTCCGCTCCGAGGAGGCGCGCGTGGTCGGGCGCCTCGACGACATCGAGACGGTGACGGGGTACGCGATCACGCCGGTCGTCGCGCGCGTCCCGGATCGCGAGTACGACCCGGACCGCCGCGAGGTGGCCGAGATCGCCGTCCTACCGCTCGCGGCGCTCACCGATCCCGCGAACCACGAACTCGAACGCCGCGACCACCCGGAGCACGGCGAGATCGACGTCCACTTCTTCCGCGTGGCCGGCTACACCGTCTGGGGGGCGACGGGGCGCATCCTCGCGCAGTTCCTCGAACTCGCCTGCGACTGGGAGCGCCCGTCGGACCCCGACCGCGTCGTCGATCCGGACGTCGAGGGGTGAATCCGCTACGCTTTTGCCGCCTCCGCGGCGTACCACGAGTACACATGGTCGCACAGACGAGTGGTCGCGTTCCGGCACCGTTCTGAGATCCCCTTCGTGAGAGTGATTCGTCCCCGTCGAGCGCACGCGGAGGTCCCGCGATGTTGAGCGCCGAAGCCCGCGTCCGCGAGTCCGGCATCGACGCGGTCGCGCTGAAGCCGCTGGAGTGTGACGTCGCCGTCGCGAGCGATCTCCCCTTCGACACCGTGGTCGTCGACTACGAGGGCCGCGAGCACCTCCCCGATCCGGCCGTGCTCGCCGACCTCGCGGCCGCGCGCGACCTCCGGATCACCGTCCCCGTCCGCGCGAGCGGGTTCGATCCGCTCGGTGACGACTCGATCGCGGCGACGCTCCCCGACGCGGCCGGTCGGGTCTTCGTCGCCGGCCACAGCGCCTACCTCGACGACGCCGAGTGCGAGAAGCGCGTCGCACCCCGCCTCGGCGCGGCCGTCGAAACCAACCCGGACGCGTGGGTCGGGACGGAGGGCATCGAGCGCCTCGCGCTCGCGACGGGCGCCGGCCAGTTCGAACTGCTCTCGCGCTCGACCGACCGCGACCTGCGCGCGCTCCGCGCGGCCGGCTACGACGGCCACGTCTCGCTCTACGCGCCCGTCGTGCTCGCCGACGACGAGGACGCCGTTCTCGACGCTGTCGGCGCCTACGCGGCGCGGCGCGGTCCCGTGCGTCGCGCGCTCCCCGACGGCGCGGCGACGGACGGCACGGCGAGCGGGCGCGCACGCGAGGTGCTCTCCGCCGCGGTGCGAGATTACGCGCTCGTCGGCGACGCGGAGACGGTGGGCGAGCGCGTCGCGGAACTGAAGGCCGCGGGCGCGGACACCGTCGTCGGCTACCCGGCCCGCGGTCCCGCGGCGTTTCGCTAGTCGAGCACGAGGTACGTCCTCTCGCCGTCGCGCTCGAAGTGCGCGTCCCGCTCGCGGACGAACGAGCGCACCCACGCGAACGACGTCTCCGTGACGTCGATGCGCGCCTCTTCCCCCGTCGGCTCCTCGACGACGACGTCTCCGTGACGTCGATGCGCGCCTCTTCCCCCGTCGGCTCCTCGACGACGTCGTATCCGTCGACGCTCATACGTCACGCTACGCGCGAACGATGGTAATAACTCACCCGTGCGCGCGGTGAAAGTGAAAGTCGTCGCGAGCGGGCGTCACGACGCGGGAGGACCGACCCCAGCCGAATCCGCGCACGTTGAAGTGATCGCCGCGCCACCGGTCGGTATGCACGGAGACGGACGCGACGATCGCGGGTCGGCGGGGTGCGGGCGATGACGGCGCGCCGGGTCGCGGTCGTCGGCGGCGGCGCGGTCGGCCTGACCGCCGCGTACGACCTCGCGTCGCGCGGCGCGGACGTCGTACTGTACGAGCGCGACGACCTCGGGGCGGGGAGCACGGCGCGCGCGGCCGGCATCGCGTACGACGCCTACGCGGAGGACGTCGACGTGGCGCTCGCCGAGCGCGCCATCGAGCGCTTCCGCGCGTTCTCGGGGGCGGGCGACTTCCGCTTCGCTCACACGCCGTACCTCTGGTTCGTCACGGAGGGCGGCGCGGCGGCGGGCGCGATCCGCGAGCAGGTCGAGCGGATGCGCCACCACGACCGCGACGTCGAACTGCTCGACGCCGACGCGATCCGCCGGGAGTTCCCGGTGCTCCGCGCGGACGACATCGTCGCCGCGGGGATCGCGCGGACGGCCGGTACGGTCGATCCCGTCGCCTACGTCGATCTGCTCGCCGCGAAGGCGCGAGAGGCGGGCGCGGACGTACGGACGGGAACGCCGGCGACTGTCGCGCTCGATCCGCCGCGAGTGAACGGCGAGGCGTACGACGCGGTCGTCGTCGCCGCGGGCGCGTGGACGGGCGGCGTGCTCGCCGAGGCGGGCGTCGACGTCCCGCTCGAACCTATCGGGTGCAGGCGCTCGTCGCAGACGGTCCGGCCATCCCGATCCTCTACGACGCGACGCGGGAGTATTACGCTCGCCCGCACCCGCGCGGGGTCGTCGCGGGCGACGGCGTCACGGCACCCGCGGACCCGGACGACTACGACGGCGACGCGGACGAGGCCTTTCGCGAGCGGACGACTGCGCGCCTCCGCGAGCGCGTCGTGAACGCCCGCGCGCCGGTACAGCGTTCGTGGGCGGGCGTCTGCGCCCGGACGCCGGACAACGACCCATTGCTCGGCGAGGTGGCGGACGGGCTGTACGTGGGCGCCGGGTGGCACGGTCACGGGCTGATGCGCGCGCCCGCGGCCGGCGAGCGCCTCGCGGAAGACGTGCTCGGGGAGCGCGACGGCGTCGCGGCGTTCGACCCGACGCGCTTCGGGTAGCTACTCGACGGCGACGCGTTCGCCCCGCGGGACGTAGACGTGGAGCGTCCCGTCCTCGCGGAGGTCGGCGCGCGTGCCGTCGGCGCCGGGCGCGGCGTCCGCGGGGAGGTCCGCGTGGCCGTCGAGCGAGAGCGCGCGCCCGGCGAGCAGCGTCTCGAAGCCGTCGCGGTAGTCGCGGAAGCGATCGAGGCGAACGCTCACGCCGCCGTCCTCGGCCGTGACCGTGACGTCGCGCGCCTCGACGCCGGGCGCGTCGAAGACGACGAGGTACTCCTCCTCGCTCTCCAAGACGTCGACGGGAAGCGGCGTTCGCTCTTGGAGGCGGCTGGCGGCTCGTCCAACGCGTTTCAGGACGGCGCGGCTCGCGGCCTCGCCGTACGTCACGAGATCGCTCACAGCTCGATCTCTTCGAGGGAGGACTCCGACCCGCAGTAGGGACACCGGAGGTCGGCGGCCGAGACGTCGTCCGGCGCGTCGTACGTGTAGTGGAGTTCGGCCATGTCGAGTTCGCAGCCGTCCGCCGTGCAGGTGACTTCCATCGTCGCGGGCATGCTCGTGCGTTCGACCGCAGGGTCAATAAACGCGCGGGCTTCCGCGAATCCGGCCCGCACGTCGCGCCCGCTCGGCGCCTCTCCGCCCGCGCGCCGCGTCCGGACGGTCGCGTTTTTACGCGTCCGTCCCCTTCGCGCACCCATGACCGATCCCGCGACGCTCGACGTGACCATCGTGGACGGCTACGTCGACGAGCCGGCGCACTTCGGTGTGCCGCCCTACATCTCCACGTATCCGCGCTACACGGCGGGCGCGCTCGTCGACGCGGGCGTCCCCGAATCGCGGATCACCTACCACACCATCGACGCGCTCCGCGAGGAGCGCTCGCGGTGGCTTGACGTCGAGGAGGCGGATCTCATGATCTACCTCGGCGGGATGACCGTTCCCGGGAAGTACGTGGGCGGGACGCCCGCGGAACCCGACGAGGTGCGCGAACTCGCGTGGACGGCCGACGGCACGAGCCTCATGGGCGGCCCGATCCGCTTCGGCGTCGGCGAGGAGAACGCGGGCGCGCAGGACATGGCGCGCGACGACCTCGACTTCGACTTCCTCGCGATGGCGGACGTCGAGGCCGCCGCCCACGATCTCGTTTCGAGCGGTCTCGAGGGCTTCGAGGACCGTTATCGCGACAACGACGAACTCGATCGCTGGGCCGAATCCGGGGCGTTCGTCGTCGAGCAACACCCGAACCACCCCGACTACCTCATCGCCGAACTCGAAACCTCGCGCGGGTGCGCCTACCGGTGTTCCTTCTGCACGGAGCCGATGTACGGCGATCCGGACTTCCGCACCCCCGAATCGGTCGTCTCCGAGGTCGCCGCGCTCGCCGACTCCGGCGTCGCGGACTTCCGCATCGGCCGGCAGGCCGACATCCTCGCGTACGGGGGGGACGGCGAGGCGCCGAATCCGGACGCTCTTCGCGACCTGTATGGGGGCATTCGCTCTGTCGTGCCCGACCTCGGGACGCTTCACCTCGACAACATGAACCCCGTGACGATCGTGGACTACCCCGAGCGGTCGAGAGAAGCGATCCGCGTCATCGCCGAGCACAACACGCCCGGCGACACCGCGGCGTTCGGTCTCGAATCCGCCGATCCCGTCGTGCAGGAGGAGAACAACCTCCTCGTCACCGCCGACGAGTGC
>NZ_BATA01000085.1 GCF_000474235.1 Halarchaeum acidiphilum MH1-52-1 | reverse complement strand
GACGGCGAACGCGACGGCGGAGGCGCGACGCGAGGGTGGCGCATGAGGCGACGGACCCTGCTCGCCGCCGGCGTCGGCCTCCTCGGCTCACTCGCCGGCTGCACGACGGGCGACGAGGAGCCGGTCGGACTCACCATCGACTCCGCGACGGCGTACGCGGTGACGGAGACGCGGCTCGTCGCCCTCGTCGACGTGCGGAAGGGGGCCGACCGGGACGCGTCGTTCGGCATCCGGTGGGATGTGTCAGACGGAGAATATATACAGACCGTCACCGGGCACTTCGACAGCCCCGCGACCCGCCACCACGACGCCGACGTCCCCGGCATACGAGTCGCGCTCCAGATGGCGCACGCGACGACCATCGAACCCGGCGACGTCACCGAATCGCGGCTCAAGCTCGTCCGCGAGGGCGCCGACGGCCCGTGGCGCGACGTCCCCGTTCGCGCGCCGCGGCCCGCGTGATTGGCCGCCGATCGTCCGACGGTCTTATGCGATGGGAGCGTCAAATTCGGGGGTAATGACCGACCGGGCGCTCGACGTGGTGGAGTTCCTCCTGACCGCACGCGTCTACGAGCGCGACACTGACCTCGACGAGAACGATCTCCCACCGGCCGTCCGGAGCGCGCTCTGGGACGGCGACGGCGTCCCGCGACCCCCGAAGGCGACCGGCGAGGCCGTCGCGGAGGCGACCGGCATCGCCGACCCGTGGGAGGAAGTGGCGAGCCTGATGTTCACCGAACGCGACTCCTTCTCGGGGCGCATCCGACTCGTGGACGACGAGATGGCGAAGGAGTGGTACGCGAATCGCGCGGAGGCCTCGCGCATCCAGTCGAACCCCGCGCTCGCCGCCGCCTACGAGGGCGAGATCGAGGACGTCGACCACGCGGCCGCCCGCGAGGCCAACCGGCCCGTGCAGGCCGACCCGCAGTGGATCGACGGACTCCTCGAGGACATGTTCGACGAGGAGGACGAGGAGATGCTCGACCTCGTGGAGGTGCAGGCCCCCGCGGAGATCGAGACGACGCTCGACGACCTCGTGCTCACCGACGAGCAGCAGGTCGAGACGGAGAAGGTCTCGAAGGCCATCGAGCACCGCGACTACCTCGCGCAAGTCGGACTCGTGGAGGTCGGGAAACTCCTCTTCGTCGGCCCGCCCGGCACCGGGAAGACGAGTACCGCGAGAGGCCTCGCCCACCGCCTCGACCTCCCGTTCGTCGAGGTGAAACTCTCGATGATCACGAGCCAATACCTCGGGGAGACGGCGAAGAACGTCGAGAAGGTCTTCGAGGTGGCGAAGCGTCTCTCGCCCTGCGTGCTGTTCATCGACGAGTTCGACTTCGTCGCGAAGACGCGCACCTCCGATGAGCACGCGGCGATCAAGCGGGCCGTCAACACGCTGCTGAAGGCCATCGACGAGATGAGCCTCGTGAAGGACGACGTGCTCCTCGTCGGCGCGACGAACCACCCGGACGAACTCGACGCCGCGGTGTGGCGGCGCTTCGACGAGATCCTGAGCTTCCCGAAGCCGACGAAGTCGATGCGCGCGGACATCCTGCGCATCGTCACGCGCGGCATCGACGTGGAGAACTTCGATCCCGAGGAGATCGCCGCGAACACGGACGGACTCACCGGGAGCGACCTCCGGCTCGTCCTCCGCGAGGCCGTGCTGGACGCGCTCGTCGAGGACCGCACGACGCTCGCCCAGACCGACCTCCTCGACGCCGTCAAGGCTTTCGAGGAGCGCGATCACCTCCGGAACCTCGATAGTCTGGAGGAGGCCGTCGAGACGGGCGAGAGTGGCGAGGAAGGCCACGATCACGGACACGACCACGAGCACGATCACGATCACGAGCAGGCGCCCGCCGACGCGGACGACTGAGAATGCGCGTCACGCTGCTCGGCACCGGCGACACCGCGGGGACGCCGCGGCCCGGCTGCGACTGCGACACCTGCCTCGCGGCGCGCGAACGCGGCGTCGAGCGCACCCGCTCGTCCGTCCACGTCGTCAACGAGGAGACGGGCGACGTCCTCCTCATCGACGCCAGCCCCGACTTCCGCCAACAGTTCCTCCGCGAGGGGGTGTCGCTCCCCGACGCCGCCGTCATCACGCACATCCACTTCGATCACCTCGACGGGCTGGGCAACGTCTACCGGCTCCTCGATCGACTGCCCGTGTACGCCGCGGACGAGACCGACCCCGAGACCGGCGAGAGCGTCGCCGACACGATCGAGCGGAAGTACGACTATCTCGACACGGTGAGCGTCCAGCCGCGCGCGCCCCACGAGTCCGTCCGCGTATGCGGTTTCGACGTCACGCTCGTCCCCGTGGACCACCCGCCCTTACTCACCTACGGTCTCGTCGTCGAGCAGCCAGAGACGGGCGCGAAACTCGCGCTCTCGGGCGACACGAGCTATCGGGTGCCGGACGCGTCGCGCGACGTCCTGCGCGACGCCGACCTCCTGCTCGCGGACGGCATCGTCCCCGCGAGCCTCTGCGACTACCACCCGCTCGGCGGGCGCGACGAGGACGACGAGGGCGTGCCCCGCACCTTCGGCACGAAGCACATGACGCACGAGGGCGCGCTCGCGCTCGGCGACGACCTGAACGCCGACGAGACCCGCGTCGTCCACGTCGCTCACCGCTACCCGCCCGACGAGGCGTTCGAGAAACCGCTGGCGGTCGACGGCGAGACGTTCACGCTCTAGGTCAGGACCACCGATCGAGTCCCGACTGTCGGCGCGCGCTCGACGCGTTCGGCTCCCACGCGCTCCGCGCGGCACGCTCGGCGTCGGGATCGGTGGCCGGGGCGTCGCCCGGCACGTATCCCGGGCAGTCGGGTCCGCACTCGCTCGCGGCGTCGACGAGGCGGCCCTCGTACTCGCAGAAGGGGAGGGAGTCGACGCCGGCCTCGCATCCGCGGGTCGCGTTCGCGCACGCCGGGAGGCCGTCGGTCCGCCACCCCTTCCCGTACGCGCGCTCGGCGACGCGGAGACGCTGGCGGGCCTTCTCAGCGGGCGCGACGGGAGCGACGTCGCACCGACCGGGGCGTCTCTCGCCGGGTTCGATCCCCCACCCCGACGAATCGAGGCGCTCGGGTTCGCGGACGACCTCGATGGGATCCCCGGCGTCGAAGTCGACGCGCCAGACGCCGATCTCGGGCGGGAGGCGGTTGAGGTGCGCACGCGTCACGTACGACTCGGTCGCGAGGATCGCGAAGTCGAGGACGCCGAGCGAGACGTCGTGGCGTACCTGTGACATGAGGTCGCCCGGCGAGGCGAGATCGGGTTTGTTCTCGATGCCGACGACGTCGCCGATCCAGTCGGGGTAGCGCGCGGACCGGCTGACGACCGCGTGACCGTTCTTCCGCTCGCGTTCGAGGAAGCCGGCGGCGACGCCACGGTCGGCGAGATCGCGGGCGCGCGCCGGGGCGGCGTCGAAGACGTCGGTGACGCGGCGCCAGCGGCCGACGCCGACGTCGGCCTCGACGACCGCGGCGGGAATCGTCTCGGGCGTGAGGGCGACGCGGGCGTCGAACTCGGGACCGCGCGTGAGACAGACGACGTCGACGATGCGCCCGCCCGCGGCGCGGACGCTCGTGCCGAGCTGGCGCGCGACGATCGGATACTCCCGTTCGAGGCGGGCGCAGAGCCGAAGTTCGAACGCGAACTCGCGCATGGACGGGATTGGGGAGGAAGGGAGAAAAGGTGCGCGGAGAAACGAGCGGCACTGGTCCGGGCGAGCGCGATGAACGGGCGTACACGAGAGGACGTAGGCGAAAGGGCAGGGAGGGGTACCCCCACGGGAGCGGTATCAGCGTCGAACGCGGCCGTTCGCGGGAGTGCGTCGCGACCGCGGACCGGATCGCCGTGGGAGGAGACGACACGGCCAGAGAACGCCGCGACGCGGTCGAATCGGGGGCTTTATCATTTCTCCGGGGCGAAGTGCCCGCAAGATTACTTCATGGCAGGAACTCACCGCCAACCGGAGGTGAACATCGGTCTGGTCGGGCACGTCGACCACGGGAAGACGACGCTCGTGCGCGCGCTGTCCGGCGAATGGACCGATCAGCACTCCGAGGAGATGAAGCGCGGCATCTCCATTCGGCTGGGCTACGCGGACGCGACCTTCCGACGCTGTCCGGAGGAGGAGCCTCCCGAGTGTTACACCGTCGAGGAGCGCTGCGAGGAGCACGACGTCGACACCGAGGTCGCGCGGACGGTGTCGTTCGTCGACGCGCCCGGCCACGAGACGCTGATGGCGACGATGCTCTCCGGCGCGGCGCTGATGGACGGCGCGGTGCTCGTCGTCGGCGCGAACGAGGAGGTGCCCCAGCCCCAGACCGAGGAGCACCTGATGGCGCTCGACATCATCGGCATCGAGAACGTCGTCATCGCGCAGAACAAGATCGACCTCGTGGACGCAGAGCAGGCCCACGAGAACTACGAGCAGATCGAGGAGTTCGTGGAGGGCACGGTCGCGGAGGACGCCCCCGTCGTCCCCGTCTCCGCGGAGCAGGAGATCAACCTCGACGTGCTCATCGACACCATCGAGGAGACCATTCCGACGCCGGAACGCGACCCCGACGCGGACCCGCGGATGTACGTCGCGCGCTCCTTCGACATCAACCGTCCCGGCACGACGTGGGAGGGACTCACCGGTGGCGTGCTCGGCGGGAGTCTCGTCGCGGGCGAACTCGACGTCGATGACGACCTCGAACTCCGGCCCGGTCACGAGGTCGAGGAGGGCGGCCAATCCGAGTGGCAGTCCATCACGACGAACGTCCGGTCGCTCCAAGCGGGCGGCGAGGACGTCGACACCGTCTCGCCCGGCGGACTGCTCGGCGTCGGCACCGGTCTCGACCCGAGCATGACGAAGGGCGACGCGCTCGCCGGGCAGGTCGCCGGCCACCCCGAGGCGCTCCCGCCGACGTGGGAGTCCTTCGAGATGGAGGTCGACCTCTTGGAGCGCCTCGTCGGCGCGGAGGAGGGCGAGACGGTCGACGACATCAACACCGGCGAGCCGCTGATGCTCACGGTCGGCACCGCCACCACCGTCGGCGCGGTCACGTCCGCGCGCGAGGGCGAGTGCGAGGTGAACCTCAAGCGCCCGGTCTGCGCGGAGGAAGGCGACGTCATCGCCATCAACCGACGCGTCGGCGCGCGTTGGCGCCTCATCGGCATCGGCCGCCTGCAGGGATAGCATGACGGAACGGGTCGCGATCGACGCGAACGCACTGATGATGCCGGTCGAGGTCGGCGTTCGCGTCTTCGAGGAGCTCGATCGGGTCTGCGGCGATTACGCCCCGGTCGTGCCGGACGTCGTCGCCGACGAGCTAGCGACGCTCGCGGCCGGCAACGGCGAGGCGGCGACCGCGGCGTCGGTCGGACGCGACCTCGCGGCCCGCTGTGACGAACAGGAGACGGACGGACAGTACGCGGACGACGCGATCGTCGCGCTCGCGGAGGCGGGCGACGTCGACGCCGTCTGCACGAACGACGGCCCCCTCCGCGAGCGCGTGCTCGCGGCCGGCGTCCCGGTGATCCACGTCCGGGGCCGGAACCGACTCACACGCACGCACCCACAATAGATGTACAAGCGCGCACGCCTGAAGGACACGGTAGAAGTACCCCCGAAGCACCTAGCGAACGTCTCGCCGGACTTGGTGAAACGCCTACTCCAAGACAAGCTCGAGGGGCGCATGGACGAGGACCTCGGTAGCGTCGTCACGGTGACGGAGGTCCACGAGATCGGCGACGGCGCGGTCCTCCCGAACCGCCCCGGCGTCTACTACGAGGCGGAGTTCGACGCCGTCACGTTCGACCCCGAGATGCAGGAGGTCATCGACGGCGAGGTCGTCGAGGTCGTGAACTTCGGGGCGTTCGTCGGGATCGGTCCCGTCGACGGCCTGCTGCACGTCAGCCAGATCAGTGACGAGTACCTCGCGTACGACGAGCAGAACCAACAGCTCTCCTCGCGGGAGTCCAGCGACATCCTCGGCGTGGACGACGCGGTCCGCGCGCGCATCGTCACGAAGAGCATCGACGAGCGCAACCCGCGCGAGTCGAAGATCGGTCTCACCGCGAAGCAGCCCGGTCTCGGCAAGCACGAGTGGCTGCGCAAGGCCGACGAGAACCCGGAGGCCGAGTAGATGGCGTCGAACCGCCTCGCCTGCCACGACTGCCACCGGATCGTCGAGCCTGACGAGAACGTCTGCCCCCACTGCGGGTCGAACGACCTCACCGAGGACTGGGCGGGCTACGTCGTCATCACGCATCCGGAGTCCTCCGAGATCGCGGAGAAGATGGAGGTCACGGAGTCGGGCGAGTACGCGCTGAAGGTCCGCTGAGGGATCGGGCGTGCCCGAGACCGTCGCGGCGCTCCCGAAGAGCGCGCGCGCGTCGTTCAAGGAGTCGCTCGGTCCCGTCTTCACGGACGCGCACGAACTCCTCGCGGACGCGGGCGAGCCGATCATCGCCGTCGGCGACGTCGTCAGCGCGCATCTCGGCCGTGCGGGCGTCACGCCGCACGTCGCCGTCGTCGACGGGAAGACCGAACGCGAGACCGTCGCCGACGACGTCCTCGACGACATCCCCGACGCACCCCGGACGGTCGACGTCGCCTCGGAGCCGGGAACGCTCTCCGCCGAGTTGATCGAGGCGCTCCGCGAGGCCATCGACGCCGACGGGCCGACGCGGATCGAAGTCACGGGCGAGGAGGACCTCGCGACGGTACCGGCGGTCCTCTACGCGCCCGCGGACGCGAGCGTCGTCTACGGCCAGCCCGGCGAGGGGATGGTGCGCGCGAACGTCACCGCAGGCCTGCGCGAGCGCGTGCGCGAGTTGGCCGAAGAACTGGAGACGACGGACGAGTTCTGGCGGCTGGTCGAGCGCTAGAAGTCGTTCAACCATGCGCCGAGGACCACGGCGAAGCGACGAGCGCGAGCGCCATCGAACCGTAGCCGACCGTGGCGCCGGACGCCCCTCTCGAAGCGAACCCGCCGAGCAGGACGAGCGCGAGGCCGACGCGCTGGAGCGACGCCGTACTCATCGGACCACCGTGGAGGGCATACGCGCCGGGACGGATGCGGACGAGAAAAGCGTTCGGTGGCGGACGAAGCGCCGACGGACGCGGAGGCGGTGCGGAGGCGGCGGTGCGGAGGCGGTGCGAAATCGGAGGCGGTGCGGAGGCGGCGGACCACTCCGTACCCGCTCGCGCCTCCGGCGCGAGGCCCCGAACCCCACCGTAGGTGGGGTGACGGGGCTTTTGGTCGAGCTTTTGCCAGCGCAGAGCGCGCCTCCGGCGCGCTCAAGCGCGGCAAAAGGTCGTTCGTAATGCTTTTACTCGGTTCGGCGCCTTAGTGGATGACAACTGATCATGGAAATCGAGATCCTGAGCGAGGAGGCGAATCCCCTCCTCCACAGACAGGAGGTCCAGTTCGAGGTCACGCACGAGGAAGCGACGCCGTCTCGCCTCTCCGTCCGCGACTCGCTCGCGGCGACGCTCGATAAGGACAGCGACGAAGTCGTCGTCCGCAGCCTCGACACGAAGTTCGGGATGCGCAAGACCGTCGGCTACGCGAAGGTCTACGAGTCCCCGGAGGCCGCGCTGGACGTCGAGCAGGGCCACATGCTCGATCGCAACAAGATCGAGGCCGACGCGGCGGCCGAGGAAGCGGAGGCTGAGGAGTAATGCCCCGCTCGGACTACTACGACGAGGACGGCTCGACGGTGAAGAATCAGTGTCCGCGCTGTGGCGACACCTTCCTCGCGGAGCACTCGGATCGCGAGCACTGCGGGAAGTGCGGCTACACCGAGTGGAAGTAACGCGCTAACCCCTTTTCATGCGCGTCGTCGGGATCGAAGGGACGGCGTGGTGCGCGAGCGCCGCGGTGTTCGACGCCGAACGCGACAGCGTCCGCATCGAGTCGGACGCGTACCAGCCCGAGAGCGGCGGCATTCATCCGCGCGAGGCGGCCGAGCACATGCGCGAGGCGGTCCCGCGCGTGATCGAGGCGGCGCTCGCGAGCGCCGAGGGACCGATCGACGCGGTGGCGTTCGCGCGCGGGCCGGGGATCGGGCCGTGTCTGCGCATCGTCGGCTCGGCGGCGCGCGCGCTCGCGCAGGCCCTCGACGTGCCGCTGGTCGGCGTGAACCACATGGTGGCACACTTGGAGATCGGCCGGCACCGCTCTGGATTCGACTCGCCGGTGTGTCTGAACGCCTCGGGCGCGAACGCGCACGTCCTCGGCTATCACAACGGCCGCTACCGCGTGCTGGGCGAGACGATGGATACGGGCGTCGGGAACGCCCTCGATAAGTTCACGCGCCACGTCGGCTGGTCCCATCCGGGCGGCCCGAAGGTCGAGACCCACGCGGCGGACGGCGACTACGTCGAACTCCCGTACGTCGTGAAGGGAATGGACTTCTCCTTCTCGGGGATCATGAGCGCCGCGAAGGACGCGTACGACGACGGCACGCCCGTCGAGGACGTCTGTCGGAGCTTACAGGAGACGGTGTTCGCGATGCTGTGTGAGGTCGCGGAGCGCGCGCTCAGCCTGACCGGCCGGGACGAACTCGTCTTGGGCGGGGGCGTCGGGCAGAACGACCGCCTGCGCGAGATGCTCGCGGCGATGTGCGAGCAGCGCGGGGCGGAGTTCTACGCGCCCGAACCGCGGTTCCTGCGGGACAACGCGGGGATGATCGCGGTGCTCGGCGCGAAGATGTACCGGGCGGGCGATACGCTCGCGATCGAGGACTCCGCCGTCGACTCGGACTACCGGCCGGACGAGGTGCCCGTGACGTGGCGCGGCGACGCGGAGGACGTGCTCTTTCGCGGATCGGGCGACGACGCCGACGCGGACCTGCGCGGTGCGGAGGCCATCGTCGGGATCGATGACGGGGCGGTGACGAAGACGCGCCGACCGAAGGGCTATCGGCACGACGCGCTGGACGCGCGGCTCCGCCGCGAGCGCACGACGCACGAGGCGCGTCTGCTCTCGGAGGCGCGTCGCGTCGGCGTGCCGACGCCGGTCGTCCGCGACGTGGACGTCCCGGAGAGCACGCTGGCGATGGCGTACGTCGGCGAGACGGACCTGCGAGACGCGCTGAACGAGGCGCGAGTCGAGACCGTCGCGAGGCATCTCGCGGCGATCCACGACGCGGGGTTCGTCCACGGGGATCCGACGACCAGAAACGTCCGCGTCGAGCGAGGCGGGACGGGGAACGGACGAGCGACGACGCCGCGCGGGACGCGAGGCGCGCGAGACGCGCGCGAGGACGCCGGGAGTCGGGCGGACGCCGCCGCGGGCCGCGACGAGCGCGTCCACCTCATCGACTTCGGTCTCGGCTACTACACGGACGACGCGGAGGACTACGCGATGGACCTCCACGTCTTCGAGGGATCGATCAGGGGCACGGCGGACGACCCCGCGCCGCTCGTTGAGACCTTCGAGGCGGCGTATCGCGCGGCGGGCGATCCCGGCGTCGTCGAGCAGTTGCGCGAGGTCGAGGGGCGCGGGCGCTACCAATGACATCCTCCCCGGCGTAAACGCCGGGGTTTC
>NZ_BATA01000086.1 GCF_000474235.1 Halarchaeum acidiphilum MH1-52-1 | reverse complement strand
GCGCGTCGAGGGCGACGACGTACACGCCCTCTCGGGACGCGCGGAGCGCGCGTTCCGCGGACGCGTCCAGCCGGTCTTTCAGGACCCCTACGAGAGCCTGAACCCGAGCGTGGCGGTCGGCGCGACCGTCGCCGAACCCCTGTACGACCGCGTTTCCGACGCCGACGCGCGCCGCGAGCGCGTGCACCGCGTCCTCGCGGACGCGGTCTCACACCGGCCGCCGACTACGTCGACGTCCGCCCGCCCTCTCTCTCCGGCGGCGAGCGCCAGCGCGTCGCGCTCGCTCGCGCGCTCGCGCCAGATCCCGACGTCGTCGTCCTCGACGAGCCGGTCTCGATGCTCGACGCGTCCACGCGAGCCGCCGTCCTCGGTCTCCTCACCGACCTCCGAGAGCGGTACGACCTCACGTACGTCCTCGTGAGTCACGACTACCGGCTCGTCCGCACCGCGTGCGACCGCGTCGGCGTCCTCTACCGCGGGCGCGTCGTCGAGCGCGGTCCCGCCGCGGCCGTCCTCGACGACCCGCGTCACCCCTACACGGCCGCGCTCCGCGACGCCACCCCGTCGCACGACCCAGCGACCGAACGCCGACACGCCGACGTCACGCCCGCCGTCACCGACGCCGACGACCCACCCGCCGGGTGTCGCTTCCATCCGCGCTGTCCGCGCGTCGTGCCACCGGAGGACTGGACCGGGAGCCGCGACGCCTTCCGCCGCGCCCTCCGCTTCCGTCGCCGCGTCGCGGATCGCGATCCCGTTCTCGACGACCGCGCGAGCGCCGACGCCGTCCTCGCGCACGGTCTCGTCCTCGACCTCCCGCGCGCCCGTCAGACGGCCGCCGAACGCGACTCGGGCGGCACGCGCGTCGACGTCGACCGCCTCGTTCTCGGTCCCGACGAACGCGCCGCGCTCGACGCCGCCGCCGAAGCGGTCGTCCGGGGCGACGATAGCGCGGCGCTCGCCGCACTCGGCGGCGTCGTCGAGACCGTCTGCGCGCGCGACGCGCCCGACGAGCGCGACATCGACGGCCGGCGCGTCGCCTGCCACTGTCCCGTGGCGGGCGCGACGCGTCACCGGACGAGTGAGGTGCGTCGCGCTATTCGAGCAGGAGAACGAAGGCCCGCCAACAGCCGTAGGCGAGCGCGAGGAGCGCACAGCCGAGGGCGACGACGGGGACGCTCACGCGCGTCGGAACCGACCCGTACGCGGTGAGACCGACGCCGAGCGCCACGCCGAAGCCGGCGAGCGCGTACCCGAGGACGAGCGCGGCGATCCCGCACGCCACCGCGAGCGCGCATAGCGAGCCGCGAGCCGACTCCGGGACGCGGCGGGCGATCAACCGTTCGATGCGACGCCTCGCCCGCACGAACCGTCTACCCGTCGCCGTGCTCGTCCGCGATGACGACCTCGCCGTCGACGACGTCGACGTTGATGAGGGTCTTCACGTCCACGTCCGACTCGTCGAGATCGTTCGGGCCGGCCTTCTTGATGACGGCGAGGACGTCCGCGACGTCCGCGCCGATGTGTTCGAGCGCGTCCGTGATGGCGCGCAGGGTCCCGCCCGTCGAGAGCACGTCGTCGAGGACGACGACCCGATCGCCCTCCTCCACGTCGTTGATGAACATCTCGGACTCCGAGTAGCCCGTCTGCTGCGTGAGCGCGACCTCCCCCTCCAGCCCGTACTCGCGCTTGCGAATGACGACGAGCGGCACGTCCGTCATCAGCGAGAGCGCCGTCGAGATGTGGATGCCCATCGCCGCCGGCGTCACGATCTTGTCCACGTCGTCGAGGTCCGCCTTCCGGATGAGGCGGATCGTGATCTCCCGCAGGAGCTCGGGTTCGAGCATCGGCACGCCGTCGCTGATCGGGTGTACGAAGTAGTGATACCCCTCCTTCTCGATGATCGGCGCATCGAGCAGCGACTGCTTCAGTCGATCCATGTCGCCTCTTCGAGCGCGCGCAATAAAGCCTGACGGACCGTCGCTCGATCCGACGCCCGCCCGGCGACCGTCGCCCGCGCCCCTCGGCGGACACGCTTAAGCCCCCGTCCCGGATACCCGCGTACGATGCCACGCTGGACTGCGCCCGCGTACGAGAACCCGCTCGCCGTCCTCTTCGTCTGGGTGAGCACCCTCCTCCCGTGGGAGGTCACCTACGCCACGCTCACCGGCCCGCACGCCTCCGTCCTCTTCGTCCGCTGGCCGTTCTTCCAGCTCCGCCGCCTCGCGGACCTGACGAGCACCGCGAGCGAACTCACCTTCGCCACCTCATTCAGCGCCTACCGGTATCAGGCCGGCACGACCATCCACACCGGCTACCTCGTCTGGACCGTCGTCTCCGCCGCCTCCCTCTGCCTCCTCGCCTTCAGCGTCTACTTCTACCACCGCGAGACCGTCGTCCTCGAACGCGTCGAGCGACCCGCGCGCCTCGTCGGCGCCGCGCTCCTCCTCATCGGTCTCGGCTACCTCGGCGCCGCCTACGCCATCTACACCACCGGATTCAGCGGCATCCACGTCCCCGTCGGCGCGCTCTTCCAGATCCTCTTCGGCGCGCTCCTCCTCACCAACGATCCCGGGTGAGGCCGCATGCGATAAATACGGGCCGCCCGAGGTGTCCGATATGGTCTCACCCGTGCTCCTCGCTGTCGTCGCAGTCGTCGCGCTCCTCGTCCTCACCGTCGCGTGGCGGCGCTATCGATCCGGCGGCGCCGCCACCCGCGAATCAAAGCGCGCCCACGAGGCCGCACAGGAACGCGAACCCCCCGTCGACATCGGCGAGACGTACGAGTTCGGCGTCACCGAGTTCAGCGATCACCACTCCGGCGACCGCGTCGCCGTCGGCAAAGTCGAGGGCTTCGTCCTCTTCACCGAGGACGTCCCCGGCTCGGTCGAGGAGGGCGACGTCATCCGCGCCAAAGTCATGTCGTTCAACCGGGACAACACCTCCGCCGACGCGTCGTACGAAGGACGGGCGTAGAGGGGGCCGGGACAGACGGTTCACTCGTCCGTCACCGCGACCACCCCACGGCGAAGCGGCCGCTATGAGGTTTGCGAGAGTAAGCGGTAGGAGGTAGAACCTTCCGACTGAGCAACTTGAGGCGCTCCGACTCACTCTGAAGGGATCGCGGAGGGTGATGGACCACCAAATTGCCCTCTTTGACGAGACCGACGACAAGGCTATCGTATGGAGTCAGGCCTTCATACCGCGAGGAAGTTCGAGATGGCGAGTATTCTGATCCGTTCCCGCTGTACCCCCTCGTAGAGGGCAATGCTGACTTCGCGATTTCTGAGGCCGCGAGCCGTGCGGGTAGTCGCTCGTCGCGGTCGGAGGGACTGAATCTCGACATTGGATCCCATACGAACGCGCTCCTCCCCTCCCTACTCACTCGCTTCGCTCGTTCCTTGAGGAAGGGGACTCCGCGCTACCGCTTCAGTCGAGTCGTTACGGACAGCAGAAGGGCCGGCCTCTATCCGACAGCTGACACTGTTCGGAAGAAGACCGAAACCGGCAGAAGACGCCGGTTTACTTTTAGGTCGTATGGGGCCGGAGGGATTTGAACCCCCGATCGACTGATATCTCCGGTGCGCCTCGGAACTCCAGAGGGTCGTCGTCGCGACGCGGTGATCAGCCCGTCGCTCGGTATACCAGTCTGGAATTTCGTCCCGGGCGCGTGGCCTCTGGAGTCAGTCGCCATCCCTGGCTTGGCCACAGCCCCTCGCGTTCCGTCGTACGGCGATTTCGCCTAAATGGGTTTCGATCCGCTACTCCCGATCGGTCTCGCTCCAGTCGCACTCTTGGCACTTGTAGCCGGTGACGTACTCGGTGACGGTCGGCATGTAGCCCACGCTGACGACGTCGCCACCGCACTCCGGGCAGTCGCGTTCGGTGTCCTCGATGGTTTCGGCTTCCATGACGTCGCCGTCCTCGATGAGTTCGGCGAGGCTGTGCGGCGTCACCATGCGCCCCTGCACGACGCGATTCGCTGGCATACGCCGGTCGAGGGGCGGGGCGGCCGTAAACGCTCCGCTAGAGCCACGGGGCGCGTTCCTCGCCGTCCGTTCCGGGGTAGCCGTACGGGGCGTCCGCGACGTCGGTGCGGTCGGTCTCGGGGACCGCGGGCGTCGACGCGTCCGAGTCGGCCCGTCCGGGATCGATCGCGAGGAGACCGGCGAGTGCGAAGACGGGGAGCGCGGCCCCGCCGGGGACGATCCCGAACAGCGAGAGCGCGAGCGTCCCGAGCGCGACCGCGCTCCCGAAGCGGAAGCGATCGATGTCGAGGAGGTGCCGGAGGTGGGGTTCGAGCGCGACGACGGCGAGCGCGAAGCCGACGCCGACGAGGCCCGCGCCCGCGGCGGCCGCGACGACGCGCGGGTCGAACTGGACGGCGAGCGCGAACGACGACGGCCGGACGCTCGCGAGGAGTCCGAGAGCGACGACGATGCCGGGACTCGGGAGGTAGTCGCCGACGCGCGAACTCGCCGTCTTCGCGGCGATGGCGAGGACGACGAACGCGGCGAAGCGCTCGAAGGTCGCGGCGTCGAGCACGCTCGCGATCGTGGGTGCGAGTGCGGCCTCGATCGCGGCGATGGCGACGAGCGGGACGCCGACCGCGAGGACGGTTCGGGCCTTCGTCGCGCGGTCGGCCTGCATCTCCGCGAGGAGGACGGCGACCGTCGCGCTCCCGCCGAAGACGAGGAGACCGACCTGTAAGACGCCCGTCGGAACGGCGAGCGGGCCGACCGTCGTCGTCGCTTCGAGCGCGCCGCCGAGGACGAGCGCGGGGAAGACCCCGTCGACGAGCGGGAGGAGCATCACGGTGGCGAGCAGCCGCGTCGCGCCGCCGACACGCTCCTCTAATCGGAGGGCGACCGGGTGGCCGGAGATGCTCATCTCAGGGGCGATGGCCGTGACCATCGGCCGAACGGCGATGAGCTGGACGATACGGCGATGACCGGGACGCCATCTGCCGCCGCCAGAAGGTGGTGGCTCCCGTAAATGTCCCGGCGGTCTCGCAGAGTTTTGTAAAGTCGCCGGAGCGCTGGGGCCGGTCACCGGCGATACGGACTGCGATGGGACTGTGGGAGTCCATACATCTATTTCGTTGGCTGAGTGGCATAAATGTTGTGTGAGACGAACGGCCATGCGACGACCGTTCGTCACGCCGATATGCGCTGTATTTGGATGAAACACACAATTACCCGGATTCGGGGCCGTATTGTGGTATTACACTCGTCCCACACCGACATCGTACACGGTTCCTCATTCTCCGGTGGTCGTCCGTCAACCGCTCGCTGGGTGACGACCGGTGATCGATATGCACGCTCGTGTCGATGTTCCCCCCGCCGATCGGCCGGCTACGGAACGTTTTTGGGTATCGGGCGACCACGGTTTACATGGCGAACGACGAGCGACCTAGTGGTACCTTCTCCGAGAAACTCGACGTCCCCGAAGCGCTCACGTTCGACGACGTGCTGTTGCGGCCCGCCGAGAGCCGCGTCGAACCGGACGAGGCCGACGTCTCCACGCGCGTCTCGAAGAACGTCTCGATCAACGTCCCGATTCTCTCCGCGGCGATGGACACCGTCACGGAGAGCGAGCTCGCCATCGCGATGGCGCGCGAGGGCGGTCTCGGCGTCCTGCACCAGAACCTCGACGACGACGACCTCGTCGCCGAGATCGAGCGCGTGAAGCGCGCTGACGAACTCGTCATCCGCCGCGAGGACGTCGTCACCGCCTCACCAGAGCAGACCATCGACGAAGTGGACGCGATGATGGAACGCGAGGGGGTCTCCGGCGCGCCCGTCGTCGACGAGGACGATACGGTACTGGGGATCATCTCCGGCACCGACATCCGTCCCTACCTCGAGGTCGGCGAGGAGGACCGAGTGGAGGAAGCCATGACGGACGAGGTCATCACCGCCGACGCGGACGTCGACGCGCGCGACGCCCTCGAACTCATGTACGAGCACAAGATCGAGCGCGTCCCCATCGTGGACGCCGACGACCGCCTCGTCGGTCTCGTCACGATGCAGGGCATCCTCGCGCGCCGCGAACACGAGGACGCCGCGCGCGACGAGGAGGGTCATCTCCTCGTCGGCGTCGCCGTCGGTCCCTTCGACGTCGAACGCTCGAAAGCCGCCGACGCCGCCGGCGCGGACGTCGTCTTCATCGACTGCGCGCACGCGCACAACCTGAACGTCATCGACTCCGCCCGCGAGATCGAAGCGGAGATCGACGCGGACGTCGTCGTCGGCAACGTCGGCACCGCCGAGGCCGCCGCGGACGTCGCCGACTTCGCGGACGGCATCAAGGTCGGTATCGGTCCCGGCTCCATCTGTACGACCCGAGTCGTCTCCGGCGCTGGCATGCCCCAGATCACCGCCGTCTCGCAGGTCGCGGACGTCGCCGCCGACTACGACGTCCCGGTCATCGCCGACGGTGGCATCCGCTACTCCGGCGACGCCGCGAAGGCCTTCGCCGCGGGGGCAGACGCGGTCATGCTCGGCTCCTACTTCGCCGGCACCGACGAGGCGCCGGGGCGCGTCATCACGATGAACGGCAAGAAGTACAAGCAGTATCGAGGTATGGGGTCCGTCGGCGCGATGCAGTCCGGCGGCGGCGAGCGCTACCTCAAGGATGACGTCGAGGACGAGGAGTACGTCCCCGAGGGTGTCGAGGCCGCGACGCCGTATAAGGGTCCGCTCGCGAGCGAACTCCACCAGCTCGTCGGCGGCATCCAATCCGGCATGGGCTACGTCGGCGCGTCGACCATTCCCGAGTTCAAGAACGAATCCGCGTTCGTCCGCGTCTCCGCGGCCGGGCAGACGGAGGGCCACGCGCACGACGTGATGATCACGGACGAGGCGCCGAACTACAGCCCGGGCGAGTAGCAGAGCCAGAACCCGCTTCTCCCTCTCAGGCCGCGCCGAGGATGAACTCGCGGACGGTGAGATCGCAGATCGCGACGATGACCGTGCCGACCATGATGAGCGTCCCGTAGCGAAGCCAGTACGTGAAGTCGATGTTGTCGCCGTGGCGCTCGCTCATCTTCACGGCGACGACGGTCGCGGACGACCCGATGTAGGTCGCGTTCCCGCCGAAGGCCGCACCCATCGCGAGCGCCCACCAGAGGACGTCCGTGTGGAGGTGGAGCTGCTGGTTCATCGCGTGGATCACGGGCAGCATCGCGGCGGTGAACGGGATGTTGTCGACGACGCCGGAGCCGACCGCGGAGACGAGCAGTACCATGATCGACGTGAGGTAGGTGCTGCCGGCGGTGAGGCTCGTGAGCGCTTGGGCGACCTGCGTGAGGACGCCGGTCTTCGAGATGCCGTGGACGACGACGAACAGCCCCGCGAAGAAGAGCAGCGTCGTCCACTCGACGCGCCCGACGACGCGCTCCATGTCGGGGTCGGTGATGAGCAGGAGCGCCGACGCGCCGATGAGCGCGACCGCGGCGGGTTCGAGACCCGTCACGGAGTGGAGCGCGAAGCCGATGGTGACGGCGAGCAGGACGATCACGCTCTTGTACGTCAGCGTCCAGTCCTCGATCTGGTCCTTCGGGTGGAGGCTCATGATGGTGTCCTCGGCGCCCTCGCCGGCCGCCGCGATCTTCCGGTTCGCCTCCGCGATCTCGTCGCGGTAGAGGACGCGGACGATGGCGAGCGAGACGAGGATGCTCACGACCGTCACCGGGAGGAGGTTCCGGAGGAAGTCGACGTACGTCAGGCCGGCCTCGGAGCCGATGAGGACGTTCGGCGGGTCGCCGACGAGCGTCCCCGCGCCCCCGACGTTGGCCATGATTGCCTCGAAGAGCAACACGGGCTTGATGTCGACGTCGAGGTCGTCGCAGATACGAATGGAGACGGGCGCGACGAGCAACACCGTGGTGACGTTGTCGATCGTCATCGAGCCGATCGCGGTGAGGACGCCGAAGAGCGCGAGGAGGTAGAAGTAGTTCCCCTGCGAGAGCTTCGCCGCGTACACCGCCAGCCCCTCGAAGAGCCCGGTGTCCTCGATGACGCCGACGATCAGCATCATGCCGAGCAGGAGGCCGATCGTGTTCCAGTCGATCGCCTCGACGATGACCTCCTCCTGCGTGTAGAAGCCCGTGACGAGCCCGGCGATCACGATCGCCGCCGCGCCCGCCATCGCGACGGTCGCGCGGTCGATGCGCTCGCTGATGATGAGCACGTACGTTACGACGAAGATCGCGACGGCGGCGAGGGTCCCGACGTCCATCGCTAGACGTCGTCACCCCGCTCGCGAGGGACGTCGCCGCTACCGACTGAGTGAGACATGGTTAGTCGAATAGCTGATCCCTAACGCGCCTAAAAGTACCGATCCGCTGGCGCTTTCGCCGCCCGGCGGGACGTTCGTGGCCGACCCCGACGCCGATCGCGCGCAAGCCCGACGACGGGCGCGTCCGGTTTCGAACGGCCTACTCCTCGCCGTCGTCGCCGCGGTGGATGACGAGCACGGGGACGTCCGCGTTCCGCACCACCTTCTCCGTGACGCTCCCCGAGAGCACCCGATCGAGACCGCGCCGGCCGTGCGTGCCGATGACGATGAGGTCGATCCCGTGTTCGGCGGCGTAGTCCACGATGTGCTTCTCCGGCGATCCGGAGACGATCTCCGTCTCGACCGTCAGCCCCTCGTCCTCGGCCTCCTCGCGCGCGCGCTCGACGAGATCCTCGCCCATCTCCTCGAACTCCTCTTCGAGGCTGATCGAACTCACGGACGTCGGGAGCGTGTCCGGGTCGACCGTGTGGACGATGTGGAGCGTCGCCCCGTACTGCTTCGCCAGTCCGATAGCGTGTTCGAAGGCCTCTTCCGAGACGTCGCTCCCGTCGATCGGAACGAGGACGGAATCGTACATACCCCACCCGACGCCCGAGGGCACAAAGGAACTGTCGGCTACGACGCGTCGGCGAGCACGGCGACGAGTTCGTCCGCGACGCGCGATCCCAGCCCCCCCTTCGAGCCGGTGTACTCGTCGTACGCCTCCGGTCTGACGACGAGCGCGCGCGTCTCGTCGCGCCCCATCACGCTCGCGTCGTTCGCGACGACGAACGCGAGGCCCGCGCGCTCCATGATCCGCCGCGCCTCGCGGACCATCGCCCCGTCGTCGCCGCTCGTCTCCGCCTTGAATCCGACGAGCGGCAGGGCGGGATGCTCCTCGCGGACGGTGTCGAGGAGCTTCGGCGTCGCCTCCAAGTCGAGCGTGAGGTCGCCGCCGCTGCGGATCTTCTCCTCCGCCGGCTCGACGGTGTAGTCCGAGATGGCCGCGACGGAGAGCAGGGCGTCCGCGTCCCCGCAGGCGCCGAGGACGGCCGCCAGCATCTCCGCCGCCGACTCGACGCGCTCGACGTCAGCGTACGGGACGTCGTCGCCGTCGTGGACGAGCGTCACGTCCGCGCCGCGGACGTAGCACGCGCGGGCGACCGCCCGGCCCGTCCGTCCCGACGAGCGGTTCGTCAACACCCGCACGGGGTCGATGCGCTCGCTCGTCGCGCCCGACGTGACGACGACGCGCTCGCCGTCGA
>NZ_BATA01000087.1 GCF_000474235.1 Halarchaeum acidiphilum MH1-52-1 | reverse complement strand
GTGGTCGACGCCGCTTTTGGCCGAGCTTTTGCCAGCGCAGAGCGCGCCGAAAGCGCGCTCAAGCGCAGCAAAAGGTCGTCGTTCAGTTATAACTCCGCCACCGGTGCCCGCACTCGGTGCACTTGCAAGATTGTGGCTCAGCGGGTGTTGCTTATAAAGGCTGAGCAAGCCTTATATGCAAGTTACCTATCGAGGAGAGAATACTCCGTGTGGAAAGATTCATCGGTCGAATCACCCCATCGCTGTCTTGCGGTTTTCCTACCAGAGTCCTGTCATAGCGGGTTTGCTCTGAAAGAGCGTAATCGCCAGACAGCGTCGGGGATCCACTTAAGTGCAACAATCCCGCACGGGCTATGAGCAAGACAGCTGATACTTCGACCGACGAACCGCAGACAAACCAAGCAGAGAGCGACCTTACCGACTTCCTCGCAGAGCGTGCAGAGCTTCGCGTGAGCTTCGAGGAACCCGACGATGATAGGGAACGACGGTACGACCGGCTACCCGTTGCACGCACGCAGGCAGGCAATCAGGCCGACGTGAGCGACTTCCCCTCTGGCAAGAGCCACGGTCGGGGCAACTTCTCGAAGAAGACCTACACCCGCTACCGAGACACGGTAAACGACATCATCCAATCGCAAGACGTAAGCGACTTGATGGAAGTCACACCTCGGGAAATCAACCGCTGGAACCAGTTGCTACAGCGGCGTGACTACGCTCGCACCACGCGAGACGGCAAGCTCGAAACGCTTGAAGTGTTCTTCAAGTGGGCGGAAACGGAATGGCGTGCCCCACGGGACGACAAGATTAGCGAGACTATCGCCCGAAAGCGAAACGACCTGAACGTATCTGGTGATGAAAAGTCGCGGTCGGGCGACGACAATCACCGAATCTCGTCCGAGCGGGCAGAGGAAATCATCGGCCATCTCGCCAAACACCACTACGCGAGTCGGCAGATGGTCGAGTTTCTGCTCATCTACCACATCGGCTGTCGGAAATCCGCCCTCCTATCCATCAACTGCTCCGACGTGAAACCACGGAAGGGAACCATCCAGATTCGCAATCGCCCCGAAGAATCTGGCGTGAGACTCAAGCGCGGAAACAAGGGTGAGCGAGACGTGAATATCTCGCCCGAGATTATGGCAGTCGTCACCGACTACATCGAGGAACACCGCTCGAAACCAAACGACGGGAGTGATGCGCTCCTAACTTCTTGGGCAGGGAGGATAGACGACAGCACCCTCTATCGGGACATAGCGGGACTCACGAAGTGTGGTGAGTGTTCGGACGACGACGGCGAACCGCTCACCAAACAGAACGCTTCGGACTGTCCCGAAAGTATCGGATGCCACGACCTACGCCGTGTTGTGATTACTCGGATGAGAGACGAAGGCATCAGTTGGGACACTATCAGTGGTCGAGTGAATGCGACAGTGCAGATGCTTAAGCAACATTACGACTCCCCACGTTCGAGGGAGCGGCAGAACGACGGAAAACCGAGGTTTTGAACGCTCTGTAGCCGACTGAGACAGAGCTTTTAGCCACGTTTAGCCGTTGGCCTGCGAGTTTCAGCGCTTGGCTCGGAGCGATTCAGCAACTTCGGTTTTGAGCGGCAAACTCGATTATTGGGAAACGATTATGGCAAACGCCCACAAAAGGCGACGTATGGCGTCAGAACAAGGTAAGACGACCCACGAATTTCAGGGTAGCAAGGCCCTGAACAGAGCCCAAGGAGTTCTTCAGAGTTACGACTTCGATGGACAAGTCGACCGCATCTATGTCGAAATCGAGGAGACATACGCTGAAGAAGAAGAAGACACGGCATCCCAAGAGTCCAGTAGCCAGAATAAGTCTAAGAGTTCGTCTAAGGACGAACGCTCGTTCAAGGAGATTCGGGGAGATACCAATCATCACAAGGTCTTATACGTCCTTTCCAAGATAGACGGCGAAGACCTCCCCGCATCTGCATCAGACATTAGCGCTGAATTGGATGATGTACCAGACACCTCCACCTTCGCAAGTCTGAGCGACCTATACAAGCGGAGATTAGTCGACCGAAAGCGAGTTACTAGCGTCGACAATCCATACCACGTCTATGAAATCAGCCACTACGGCAAAGCGGAATTAGACCGATTAGGAAGGCCATCATAGTCAGCATTAGGAAAGCCTCTGTTAGCTCTCTGTCGGCTATATCTCGGAGTCCAGATTCACACTTGAGTACCGTGGTCTATCTCCCCACTGAGGTTGAGAGCTAATCGCCTTGCACGACTCACTGCTGACTCAAATCTTCTCTCCCACTTTTTGGTGTTCGCAAAATCATCGAATTTGCCGAGCTTACGAAACCGCGTAATTCCACGAGAGGACAGTTCACTATCGATACCCAAGCGAAGGCAAGCGCACCACTCCTCTATGTACTTGGGCGCACCTCTGGCGTCAAACCGGCATCTGAGTAGGGGAAGGTTCGCGCCAAGCTCTTGCGGAAGGGCAGTTGTCGGCCCGCGCCTCCAGTCAAGGTTTGCCCCACGGTTGTCCACCGTAACGGGCGTTTCCACCTGAGACGAGTCGTGCGTCTGCACGGACACCGCCTCATCAAGAGGGTGGTTCTCCTTGGTCGCGTCTTCAACGTGTTTGATGTGTCTCTTGACCAGTGGATAGAAATCCTCTGCCGACACCTCACCCGGTATCCAGAGGAAGGTATGAGCGTGAGAGTATGGGCCGTTTGGCTGTGGTACTCTGCCGCCTTCTTTTGGCGCAAGGAGAGACACACCAGCGTACTCCTCGTAAGCTCCGAGAGATTTCAAGATGCTACGTCGTTTTCGCACGACTGCACGGGGATAGAACCGTTTTGAGTGTTCGGCTACCGATTCATCAACGGGCACGCCAGCATCGTAGGTGATGAGAACGGTCGAAAAAGTCTCGTACTCCTTGATGAAGTGCCTGTCAACGTCTTTCGCTCTGGCGAAGCGACGGTTTGCCCTCTTGCGAGTATAGCTGTGGCTTGCTTCCTTCTCGGCTCTCTCCCTGCACCACTCACGGAAGGTTTCGAGTGTTTCCGAAGCGGTGTCGGTTGGGGTCGAAGGGGTTGGTACTCCAACGGTCGGCGGTGCCCATAACTCGCCAAAGAGATGCCCCTGTTCGGGCACCCGTATCTCGTCGGCAGAAGAAAGACCGTCTGCTTCGAGCATCGCCCGTATCTCGTCGTCCGTATAGCCGTTCGCTTCGGCCTGTAGACGGACTTCTTCAACGGGAATGGATTTCCCGTGTCTTTGCCGAGGTACGCACCTGCGGCTACTGCGAGCCTCTGAAGCCGTTTGCTTGACGGGGTTGTGACTGCTGTTGCTTGGGATGTAGCTATGCTCACTCGTCTGCCCTACTTCGATTAGGAATCGTACTCTGGCCGAGTATCAACCGCTGTGCCTCGACGTCGAATCCGTCGAATCTCTCGACGCTTGCGCTCTGCCTCTGACAAGTCGGCGTGCATCAGCTCATCGGCAGGCGGGCCGTTTTCCTCTACGACTTCTCGGAGAGCTTCAGTGATTAGCTCATCGTCAATTTCCTTCAAGCGCGAAGCAAGCTCATCGTCAACGCTCACGTAATATTTCACGCTTCCACCTCGTCCAAGAGACGACCGATGATGAACCCGTATGGCACGGTTTCGTCAAACTCCTCGGTCTTGTAGTTGTGTAATCGGTTCTTCTCAGTGTCAGATAGTCTGATTTCGTTACTTCGCATACTACAGAAGACGGACAACTATCTGAAGTCTGTCCGTTCCTCCACCTATATACTATATGCGTCGGCACTTTTAAACGGGTAACCGATAGTAACCTTCATCGGGTGTATTCTATATACGCCCATATTGGCTTAGAACACCTGAAATCCACTTAGAAGGTCGCATTTGCCTGAACAATATCTGAGAATATTTTTTCTGGCGGGTTGGCCTATCTCACATCGGCCCCGAGCTTTTTGCGGTATAAAAAAGCGTTCGCACCAGCGCTTAGGCCGTCCTTCGTGCCAGAAGCCTTGGTTTCGAGGGCGAAAACAGACTTCGAGCAACCTCAAACATCTTGTTCAAGGCCAGAACCACAAGACGAAGAAGGGATTGCTAAGCTCAGTCGGTAAAACTAAGTCACCCCGAACCAACGTTTCGAAGGGACACTACACCGATGCAATCTTGCCAAGGCCCAAAACCACGTATGTGCCTAATACGGCAGTTTCAGGTGGGTCTTAGTTGTATTCTCTCCACCGGTGCCCGCACTCCGTGCACTTGAAGAAGCGCGTGGGTGGTTCGTCGGCCGCGCCGGTCTGCTTGATGGTGTACCACGCCTCGTCGTTCCCGCACTCCTCGCAGATGACTTCGGCGGTGGGTTTGCCCTCGTCGTCGGCGTTCTCGGTCGTCTCGATGACGTCGCCCTCGTCCTGCGCGTCGGTCGTGACGTAGTCGGCTTCGCTCGCGGCGTCGCGGTCCTGCTCGTGCCCGCAGTTTGAGCAGACCATCACGTCGCCGTCCGCATGCATCATCGATCCGCACTCGTCGCAGAACTGCATGCGTGAAACCACGCCGCGGACGCCGAAAAGCCCCCGCTTTCGCTACTCGTTCGCCCAGTCGATCGAAATGTCGTCATCGCCGGTGTCGTCATCCTCGGTGTCGTCTCCCGGCGACGCGTCGCTCGCGTCATCGGTCTCATCGGCCTCCTCATCACCCCACGTGATCTCGTCGGGATCGATCGTCTCAGCGTTGTCGCTCGCGTCGTCGTTCTCGTCCCCGTCGCGAGCGGCGTCCGCCTCACTGTCATCGCTCGCCCACGAGTCCTCGTTCACCGGCACGGTCTCGATGCCCGATTCGGTCTCCGTCCCGTCGCTCTCGTCGCTCGCCTCGGCCGCGATCCCCGTCGCGACCTCGATTTCCGCCCCGGAGTCGGCCGGTTCGCCGTCCGTGTCGGCCGGTTCGATCGACGCGTCGCCGCCGACCTCTTCGCCCTCGAACCCGATGTTTCCCTCTCGTGACGAGTCCGACTGATCGACGCCGCTGTCAGACGCCCCAGTCGCCACGGTGGCTCCGCCGCTCCCCGCGCGATCCGCGATGTTCGTGTCCTCGATATCGGTGCTCGACGCGCTGTCAGGGGGCTCCTCGGGGGGTTCGTCGGCGCTCGCGTCGTCGCCCTCGCTCGCGTCTCTGAGATCGATCAAGCCGTCGCCGACGTCCCCCTCGTCGCCCTCGTGCGACGCGTCCGCGTCGGCGGTGTCCCCTTCGCTGTCGTTCGTCTCGTCGGCCTCGTCGGCTCGTTCGTCGGTCTCGACGTCGAGGTCGTCGACGACCATCGGGCAGTCGACGACCTCGAAGCGCTCGCTGTCGACGACGCGGCGGATCTCCGTGCCGGGGTGCGTGCAGCCGAGTTCGGGCGGGTCGGCGAAGAACCGACAGCCGTGGCAGGTGCGATCGGAGACGACGCGGGCGTCGCCGTCGGCGTCCTCGGCCTCGGAGACCGCGTCCATTTCGCCCTCGGTGGGCGTCCCCCACGCGCTCGCGTCGGCCGGGTCGCCCTCGACGTCCATCTCCTCGAAGAGTCCGTCGGCGGCGTCGGCGGCATCGGCGGCATCGGCGGCGTCGGCGGCGTCACTCGCCTCGCCCGCGTCACCCTCGTCGTCGAACGTCGGCACGCCGCGCTCCTCGGGCGGCGGGAGATCGGTCGTCGCCGCCCCGTCCGAGATCGATCCCTCGTCGCCCGATTCGCCGTCGCTCATCGGATCTTGCGGACGTTCGAGACGTCGAAGCCGGCCTCGTGGATCTCGGTCTCGAAGCGGACGATGTCCTCCTCCTCGAGTTGGCTGAGGACGCCGCGGAACTCCTGAACGAACATCGTCCGGACGCGCTCGTTGCCGCCGGTCTCCCAGCCGAACTGGACGGTGCCGTCGACGCACGCCATCAGCTCGCCGAACTCGGTGTCGCTGACCGCGTCGCGCGAGAGGTGGAGGAGGATCAGTCCGTTCCACTCCCGCGTGGCCTTGCGCAACCCCTTCAGGAGGTAGACGACGTCGGCCCACGGGCGCTCGTGTTGCTCGTTGCCGACGAGATCGGTGAGGGAGTCGACGACGACGAGGCTGTTCGCGGCGTGCTCGTCGAGGTAGTCCGCGAACGCCTGAATGACGCTCCGGCGATCGGTGGAATCGCCGAGTTCCGCGAGGCTGCGCGGCTCGTCGACGTACCACTCGCGGGGCACGGGACTCAACTGGAAGTACTCGGCGGAGAGGTCGGCGAACGTGACGCCGGAGAGCCCGGAGGCGACGATTTCGTTGTCCATCGAGAACGTGATCTCGCGGCTGACGTCCCCGCGACTCGCCGAGAAGGAGACGTAGTGGACCTCGTCGGGCACTTCGACGCCGGGTTCGAGGTCGCCGTAGTGGAGATCGAAGAGGTCGGGGTCGTCCCTGAGCATGCCGTTGAACACGGTGCTCGTGTAGATGAACTCGCGCGCGCCGGCGCCCGCGCTCCCCGCGAGCAACACGACGCTCCCCGACGGGGCACCACCCCCGATCTGCCCGTCGAAGCGCGACACGCCGAACGGTAGCCTCGCCATACCACCCTTCAGCGCGCCCCGCGCTTACCAGTTGTGGGGGACGCGACCCCAGAAGTGCGACGACGCACCGGCGTGACGGCCACACTCAAGTCACCGCGCTCGCGTCACCGCACTTGCGTCACAGTGCTTGCTCAACGCGCTCGCATTATCCGTCGAGGACGGCCGCGGCGACGCGACCGGCGCCGTTCTCGTAGGTCGGCGACGCGGGCGGATCGCGAGCGGCGCGCTCGACCTCGGCGGGCGAGGTGACGGTCCGGAAGCCGGTGGCGCGCGACGCGAGGCGGGCGACGCCGCGCTGCTCCGACGTGAAGGGGTAGATGAGGCAGGGCGTCCCGGCGACCGCGGCCTCCATCACCGTCGAGTAGCCCGGACAGAGGACGAGGTCGGCCGCGCGGAGGGTCGGGAGCATCGACGCGACCGGCTCCCACTCCGGACCGCCGACGAGCGTCACGTCACGCCCGGCGCCGCGAAGCCGTGCGACGCTCTCGTCGAGCGCGGTGGAGTAGGTGCTGGGGACGACGACGACGTCGGGATCACCGACGACGGGGGCGTCGACGTCGAGGGCGAGCGGCGGAACGCGCGTCACGCCGTCGGGGTCCGCGCTCGCGCGCGGCCACACCGTCGGGTAGTAGAAGTCGCGGGCGACGCCGCGCTGATAGGCGGTGAGGGCGGCCGCGCCCGCGCGTTCCACGGCGTCGTCGTAGAACCCCGGGGCGTTGTGCGTGGTGACGAAGCAGGGGACGCGGGCGAGCGGCGCGGCCATCGCGGCGAACATGTCGTCGGTGACGAGCCGATCGGGGTCCTCGCGCCGGAGCCACCGGTAGAGGTCGCGGACGCGTCGGGCGCTCGCCGGGACGCTTCCCGTGAGCGTGTCGACGAGTCCACCCGATCCCTGATAGTCGCCGACGTAATCGACCGGCGTCGGGACGTACTCGTCGTACCCGAGGAGGTCGACGAAGCGTTTTCCGGGACCGCCGCCGGCGAGTGACACCGTGGCGCCGCGCGCTTCGAGTTCGCGCGCGATTGCGAGCATCCGCGTGGCGTGCCCCGCGCCCTCCGGGTAGTGTGCGACCGCGACGTGCATACCACCGCAGGCGGCGCGGAACGCCAAGAAAGCCCCGACGTCGCGCCGTCGGGTGCCCCACGACAACACGCGGCCATCGCGCTGGGTTTATGGCCGCGCGCTGGTATCCTTCCGGTAATGAGTGGCAAACCGGAGTCGAACCCGGACGAAGCGTCCCCGTCGGTCCCCGAGGAGAAACCCGAGAAGGACCCCGAGCTGCGTAGCACCGAGGTCACGGAGGGTCCCGACCGCGCCCCGCACCGCGCGATGTTCCGCGCGATGGGATACGACGACAAGGACCTCTCATCGCCGATGGTCGGCGTCGCGAACCCCGCCGCGGACGTCACGCCCTGCAACGTCCACCTCGACGACGTCGCCGAGGCCGCGACCGTCGGCGTCGACGAGGAGGGCGGCATGCCCATCGAGTTCGGCACCGTCACCGTCAGCGACGCCATCTCGATGGGGACGGAGGGCATGAAGGCCTCGCTCATCTCGCGCGAGGTGATCGCGGACTCCGTCGAACTCGTTTCCTTCGCCGAGCGCATGGACGCGCTCGTCACCGTCGGCGGCTGCGACAAGAACCTCCCCGGCATGATGATGGCCGCCATCCGCACCGACCTTCCCTCGGTGTTCCTCTACGGCGGGTCGATCATGCCCGGCCACCACGAGGGCCGCGAGATAACGGTGCAAAACGTCTTCGAGGGCGTCGGCAGCGTCGCGTCCGGCGACATGACCGAGGAGGAACTCGTCGAGATGGAGCACGAGGCCTGTCCCGGCGCGGGCTCCTGTGGTGGGATGTTCACCGCGAACACGATGGCCTCCATCAGCGAGACGCTCGGTCTCGCGCCCCTCGGCTCCGCGTCCCCGCTCGCCGAGAGCGAGGAGCGCCTCGAAGTCGCCCGGGAGGCCGGGAAGGTCGCCCTCGACGCCGTCGAGAACGACCGCCGCCCGAGCGACATCCTCACGAAGGAGTCCTTCGAGAACGCCATCGCCGTGCAGGTCGCGCTCGGCGGGTCCACGAACGGCGTCCTGCACGTCCTCGCGCTCGCCGCGGAGGCGGGCGTTGAGCTCTCCATCGAGGAGTTCGACGAGATCAGCAAGCGCACGCCGAAGATCGCGAACCTCCAGCCCGGTGGCACGCGCGTCATGAAGGACCTCCACGACGTCGGGGGCGTCCCAGTCGTCATCCGCCGCCTCCTCGAGGGCGGCTACCTCCACGGCGACGCGATGACCGTCACCGGCAACACGATCGCCGAGGAACTCGAGACGCTCGATCTCCCGGACGACGACGAGATCGACGCGGACTTCCTCGCGACCGTTGAAGACCCCTTCCACGAGGAGGGCGCGATCAAGATCCTGACCGGCAACCTCGCGCCGGACGGCGGCGTGCTCAAGGTCACCGGCGAGGAGGGCTTCCATCACGAGGGGCCCGCGCGCGTCTTCGACAACGAGGAGGACGCGATGGCGTACGTGCAGGGCGGCGAGATCGAGTCCGGCGACGTCATCGTCATCCGGAACGAAGGCCCGCGCGGCGGTCCCGGCATGCGCGAGATGCTCGGCGTCACCGCCGCCGTCGTCGGGCAGGGCCACGAGGACGACGTCGCGCTCCTCACCGACGGCCGCTTCAGTGGTGCGACCCGCGGCCCGATGATCGGCCACGTCGCCCCCGAATCCGTCGTCGGCGGTCCCATCGCCGCTATCGAGGACGGCGACACGGTGACGGTGGACGTCCGCGAGCGCGAACTCTCCGTCGATCTCAGCGACGACGAACTCGACGCGCGCCTCGCGGACTACGAAGCGCCCGACCTCCAGTACGAGGGCGGCTTCCTCCGCAAGTACGGCGACATGTTCGACTCCGCCGCCAACGGCGCGGTAACGAACCCGGCG
>NZ_BATA01000088.1 GCF_000474235.1 Halarchaeum acidiphilum MH1-52-1 | reverse complement strand
CTTGGCGATCATCGGCTCAGTCGTCGGTGTCTACTTCCTCGCACAGTACAACACCGGGCCGATCGTGCCGTTCCTCATCGGCCTCATCATCCTCGCGTACGTCGTCTTCCAGGTCGTGCAGAACTTCGTCACGATCGAGGAGGCACACCACCCGATTGCGCTCAGCACCGCTGGCTTCCTCGAGGGATTCTTGCTCGCGGCGTCGAACCTCGGCCCGCTCCTCCCGGCGTACTTCCACACGTTCGAGCGCGACACCGAACGGTACATCGGCGGGCTCTCGATGGTTCTCGGCATCATCTTCACGGTACGTCTCGTTCAGATGGCGCTGTTCACCGATCTTTTGACGACGTATCGGATCTGGTTGGGCTCGACGATCGCTGTCGTCACGATCGTCGGCCTCCTCCTCGGCACCTATCTGCGGCGCCTCGAGATTGACCAGCGGCGCTTCAACTGGTTCGTCATCACGCTCCTCTTCATCATCTCGCTCAACATCTTCCGTAACACCATCCCCGCGCTACTCTGAGCTACGGTGTGAGGTAGGCGTACCCATCACTTTGGAGGCGTGTGAGCTCCCCGACACCGGACGGAACCAGCTCGACGCCGTCGATGAGGTCGGCCGCCGTGACCTCCGTCCCCTCGATGGTGTTCTGACACTGCTTGATTGTGACGCCGCGCTCGAGGAGGCGTTCGACTCGTGCTCGCTCCGGAGAGTCGGTCGTGACGAGTTGGAGGCCACCGCTGTTCGTGACGAGCGCGACGTCGTCGAGGTCGATCGTTTCGTCCTCGAGGAGATTCACGACGTTGTTGACGACACGAGCGTGCAGTTCGGCATCGTCGTTCGAGTGGTGGAAGACGGCCCGCATACAGTCGTGTTTCGCCCGAGTTCGCGATAAGGACTGGGGGTTGAGTGCCGTCGAAGGACCGAGATCGCCTACTCGTCCTTTCGGAGGCGTTCGTCGAGGAGTTCGCCGCGCGTATGCCACGTCCGGGGACGACACGCGACGCCGAGCGCGCCGAGGAAGAACGCTGCGACGAGACCGATGACGACGAGCCCCGGAATCATCCCGATGGCTGCGGTCTGGAGCCACGACTCGGGAGAGAAGGCGGTGATGCGAACGAGCCACGCGACGAGGAGAATCGCGAAGAGTGGAAGGTAAATCCGCCGTAAGCGGTGCGCGATGGCCTCCTCGGCGGTGATCTTGACGGCGGGCTCGCGGTAGTCGTTGCCGAGTCGCTCGCGCCACTCCGGGTCGACGACGTCGCGTGAGGGATCGAGGCCGACCGACCAGACGTTCTCTTGGAGGGTGCGGACGCGCGAGCGCCAGATGTCGTAACCCCGGTAGCGTCGCGCCTCGATCGTGAGGAAGACGCCCAGCATCGCAATGCCGATGAGGATGATATAGTGTGGGTTGTCGGGGCTAGAGAACGCCCACGTAAGAATGGCAGCCATAACAATAACTGCCCAGTTGGTGGTTTTGTCGAGGCGTTCGCGCCAGTACTTCATCCGGTGGATTTCGCCCCGGTAGAGGTGCGCCATCGCGCCGCTCGGTCCCATCTCCTCATCCAAGAGTCCCTTCCCGACGTCGCGATCCGCCTCGTCTTTCGTGTTCTCGGTCATCGTCGTCCCATTTCGAGTCGGCCGGCGATGTGTGGTGTGTTCGTAGGATGGGGGGAGTGTTGTGTCATCTTCACTCTCTAGTGTAGTAGCTAGTGCACATTGCCAGGCATATGATTTACCGGTTGTGCCCGATCCGTAGTGATACATGGACACGACAGCTCTGTGATCGCCGTCCCATTCCTCTTTCAAAAGAGATCAAGGCGGATTCCCCGCCCCATTGTGGGCGGGGGAGGAAGCCGACACCCGCTTCCTGTCCCGGGGTTTGAAGCGACTGGCAACCCGAATTCGTCGTGTGTGGTCGGCGGCCAACAGTTGTCGTCGGTCACGGGCCGCCGTCAACCGGCCCCGTAGTCAGGGATGCCGACCCGTGAACGCCCAGAAGCCCTTCGGGTACGACGCGGCGAGTCCACTGACAAGCCCCGCGCCACCGTGCGCGGGGCAGTTGACCCGCAGGTGTAGTGCAGGTATGTGCAGCCGTGTTCTCGCTCCAGTATTGTATCATACACGCAAACACTTTTGCGTGTGTAGGCCGTAATATGAGCAACCAATGGCTGATTCAATGAGTGAGATGCTCCGGCAGGATATGGAGTGTGAGGGGCTGCTGGAGTGCTTTCACGATCTGAAGGCGCTCGACAAAGAAATATTCCAGATGCTCTGCGACAGCGCGGAACCGCTGACGGTCGACGAGGTTGCCGAGCGAGTTGACCGGGAGCGCTCGACCGCATATCGTTCAGTTCAGCGCCTCTTGCAAGCCGGATTCATCCAGAAAGAGCAGGTGAACTACGATCAGGGCGGCTATTACCACGTTTACAAACCTCGTGATGGCGAGGAGATCGCCCAAGACATGCAGCGCACGCTCAACGACTGGTACGCGAAAATGGGCCAGCTCATCGACGAGTTTGACGAGAAATACAGCGAGCAGCGCCAGCGCGCGCCCGCAGAGAGCTGATCGATCTAAACGTACTGAGTCGACTGCTACTAACCTCATACTTGAATATATCTCTCTGAATTGCAGGGCTGTATCCGACTAGCTATCAACTAGCGAGTTTCTTCAGCCGTAGCAATCCCAGAAGCCGTCTTGCTGGGCAGTATATTTATCCCTCTGTATTGTGTAGTGATGTGTGGCATGAGCAATACTGTTATTGCCCCATCAGAGGTTGCCCGACGTGTGGAGGAGGACGACACAGAGGACCTTTTCGTCCTCGACGTCCGGAACGAAGACGCTTACGAGGAGTGGCGTATTCCGACGAGTACGAACCTCCCGATCTACGATGAACTGTTGGATCACGACTTCTCGACGCTCGCGGACCACCTTGAGGATCTTCCCGAGAGGCAGGAAATCGCCGTCGTCTGTGTCGGCGGTCTCACATCCGCGCGCGCCGCTGAGTTCCTTCGGGAGGAGGGCTTCGACGCGAAGTCAGTCGACGACGGAATGAACGGATGGGGACGGGTGCACCGCGAGTACGACGGCGCCGCTGACGACGTCATTCAAATTGTCCGTCCTGGAACCGGGTGCGTCTCGTACATTGTCCACGACGACGGCGAGGCAGTCGTCGTCGACCCCTCACAGTACATCAATCAGTATCTCGACGTCGTAGACGCACGCGGCTTAAAAGTTGTCGGTGTCGCAGATACGCACGCACACGCCGACCACATCTCGGGTGCGCGTCGACTCGCCGGTGAACTTGACGTCCCCTACTACCTCCACGATGAGGACGCAGGCGACCTCAACGAGGTGACCGAACTCGAGGGCGGGGACGCCATCGCCATCGGCGAGCGCGAACTCGATGTTCACCACACTCCAGGACATACGCCCGGGAGTATCTCCTTCGCCTTCGGTGATGCACTTCTCTCGGGGGATACGCTCTTCCTGCGGAGCGTCGGCCGTCCCGACCTTGAGGACTCCACGGAGGCCGCCATCCGTACTGCTGCGAGCGAACTCTTCGACAGTCTTGATCGACTCACCGACCTCGACGAGACAACTATCGTTCTTCCGGGGCACTTCAGCGACGAGTCCACCCGTCCGATCGCTACTGAACTCGGCGAACTTCGGGCTGAGACGACGAACGAACTTTTGAGTTTCGTCGCCGACGACGATGAGGAAGCGTTCGTCGAAACGATCGTTGAGAGCCTCTCCGAGGAGCCCGCGAACTACAACGAGATCAAGCAGATCAACTGGGGAAAGGAACAGCCAGGGGGCGACGCTGAAGCCCTCGAACTCGGCCCGAATAACTGCGCTGCAAACTGAACGCAGGCGAACACGCATAGTATTGTCTATCTTTCTTCAGGGGAGAGAATCCCGCCGTTTACGGCGTTGACGAGACGCTTCGCGTCTCGTTCGCACACCAGAACACTCCGCGTTCTGGGGACGGGAGTGAATCCGGCAACGCCTCCACGAACCACGCATCAGCTTCAGACGGATATTTAAGTAGCATCGTGTCGTAGTATGACGTACACCGAGGCGGCATGACCGCCCACCTAATCGGACAATATCGGGGACTCCGAGGCTCAGAATGTTCGAGACACACTCTCGAACCGCTGTGGTGTCTCGGTCAAGATAACTCCGAGTCCCTGCCGGGGATAGGAGTAATGGCGGTGTGGCCCCGCCATCAAGGGTGCAACCTCAACTGGCTGGACACCACTGCGATGGGGTTGTACCTAGTCTTGGCGAGAGTATCCACTGAGAAATACATCACTCCGTGTTTCTACGCCTAAGCGTTGTGAGTAACCCAGTCCAAACGGGTTTGAATACCATATGTTAACAGGGCTGCAAACGTGGCTCATGATATGGCCTATGAGAATATTGATGCTGAGCTGATAAATGAGCTTCTCGGAGATGGCCGCGCAAGCCTCCGCAGTCTCGCCGAGGAAATCGACGTCTCCGTGACAACGATCTCGAACCACCTCCAAGAGCTTGAAGAAGAGAACGTCATCACGGGCTACACACCAACCGTCGACTACGATAAACTTGGCTACGACATCACCGCTGTCCTCCAACTCAAAGCCGAGGGGGGTTCGCTTCCCGACCTTGCCGCGCGACTCGGCGCACATGACCAGATGATATCCGTCTACGAAGTAACGGGTGACTACGACATCGTCGCCATCGGGAAATTCCACGACACGGACCACATGAATACGCTCATCAAGGAACTCCTCGGCGACGCCGATATTGCCGAGTCCGCGACCAGCGTCGTGCTCAATGCCGCTGCCGAGAACGAACAATTCGATCTCAATACCGACTAGAAATCATTTGAGCTCTGTTGATTGAGGAACAGAGGTGACTATTTTCGGATTTCTACCTGCCACAAGTAAAAACTCCCAACAAATGGGAGAAAGAATATATACTATGCGTGAGTCAATGATAGTAGAGCCAGCACGGATAGATACGGTGAGACTCCGGGAGTCCCCGCATTGTGGTATCTCCGGCCCGTGCCACACGTGTTACCCATAGTGGGTCGACTCTGCTTGTCGACCCACTCACCACTCCTCAAGAGACACCAGTTGGTTTATGAACTCCGTTTTTAACCCGATTGATCCGTAGATAGCGATTCTAGAATAGTGGCTCTGCTGAGACTCTATTGTTTCTATAATCCTATACTTAAAACAGCCGTTAGGTGTGTGTGTATTGAGCGGAAGATGCAGGTGGATGGTGGTTCCAATACCCACCTGCGAAATAGCGTGCTTCCTTCGTGGATTGCCGTAGAAGACTACTCCCCCCTATTGGATCGTCTCCCTGAGCAATCCAATTTGGATACGTCCCTGATCTGGGTAAAAGTGTTCCTTCGTCCACCAAGCGGTTTGTACCTGGTCTGTAGTTACGGTTCAGTTGCTCCTCTGTAGTTAGTGTCCAGGCCGGCACTTGACGACCAGCGGCACCATTCTTATTAGTTAATGTCAATTCCAACAGAGCCAGAATAGCGAGTGTATGCCGATAGGAGAATCAACAGATACCAATGAGTTCCACATCATCGCACACGGTCAGACATTCAAAAAGTGAATTATATCATATACTATTTAATATCCGGTCAGATTTCTATTAATTGCATGGATATAGGAGTCATAAGATTCTTAATTCATCTCTCTCGACTTACAGGAGAATGCATCGAGAGGAGATCGGTAGACCCCACGATGCTATACAGACTACAGACCGGGAAGAGACACCCGTCGAGGCCACCACTAACTGGAAACGGTGGGGTGGAATGCGGTGACGGATTCGGAATTAGCTACCACCGACACTGGCCAAAACACCACCCCTCGCGGGCAAACCCACCGAAATCTACTGCGACACATCGGAGGCGCGATTCTCCTATTCAGCCTCATCGCCGTTGAGCCGGCCGCGGCCCAGCAGTCGGCGGTCTGCACCGCGGACAACCTCCCGAGCATGATTGAGGGATTCTTCCAGTTGACGACGGCGCTGGGCATCGTTGGGCTCGCCGTCGTCTGGCAGGCGAACTCCCTGATCGATATGTTCACGCTGAGCCCCGACCAGAAGAAGGGTCTAAAGCGCCACAAACGCTCGGCGCTCAAATCCGCCACCATCCTCGTCGTCCTCGGCCCGCTTTACACGGTCGCGGGGTCGATGATGAACCTGCCGCTCGCACAGTGTGTGAACCTCGTCCCCTGGTAGCTCAAATCTGTCCTCCACGTTGTTGTCCCCGTCACGCGCAGTCCCGATAGCGATTGCCGGCGCCCTCCTCCTCGTGACAGTCACCGGACTCGCCGCCGCGAACCACCCCCGCCCCGGCACGGAAGGGAACGGCCTCACAGAGAACGAGTCCGCGACCCTCTGGTCGCACGACGCCGACGACTACACGAACGACTCCACGTACTCTCAGCACTACGGCGAGCACCGCACCGCCCTCCAACAACTTGCGAACGGGACGGACATCACGTTCACGCGGCCGCCCAAGACGGCCGCGACGTGGACCAAGCACGACTTTCGGGACCTCCACGCCAGCGGACCAGAAACGTCCCGCTACCCGGAGAATGCCGACCTTGAGGATGGTGCCCTCATCGCGGATGCTCACGCGACGATCTTCGCCACACAGCCATCGACGCGGGCACACCTCGCATCCGGTGAAACACGCACGTATCTCGCACCGGACGGGACGCTTCGCGGCCTCGTCGACTACCGCGTTCGCTACCCGAGCACGAGTACGGACTGGTCCCTCACCGAGCACCAAATCTCGCGCGTCTGGCTCACCCAGGACGGCGACACCATCGCCTCGAGTACCGGGACGCAGACGCCGACGCTGGACTACCAGCTCCAGAACGACCGCACGACGACGCTGACGTTGCACGCAACGATCGAGGTTCGCATCGAGCAGACCACGACAGTGAACGGGAACACCGTGAGCACAACGACGGAGACTGACTCCATCACGGTTACCGACTCGCTCAGTGGGTCGGTGTATAATCTCGCGGCGTACCCCTACTACGCGACGTATCCGAACGGGGACGCGGGCGTCGCGATCCTCCAGTCGCGCCCGTGGCAGGGGTACACGCTCACCGAGAACGGGAGCGCTCGTGTGCGTGGTGTGTGGCGGTTCTACACCGCCCGCCACACCGGCTGGGACACGCTCGTCACGAGTACCCGCGACGGCGAGACACGCACCCAGTCGGACGCGATTCCCGTCTCCGTGCACGCGTATCCGTCGCGGATTGGGCCGGTTGCCGAACCCGTCCGAACCGGCCCAGAAATCGTCGAGACGTGGGGGATCAATCGGTCGTCGCCCGCCTCGACGCTCGGTGAGGATGTCCACATCGACGTCGTCAACGGCTCTTACCAGACGACGTACGGCGTCGCTGTCCGTGCCGACGACGTGGACCGGCAGGCGCTGCACGTCGCGGGGATCGTTCGCGGCGTGAACGCGACCATCTTCCAGCCACAGGCCGGGTCGACACGCCACCTCCGCCAGAGCACCCTCACTGCGACCGTCCTCTCACAGAATGTCTCGGCGGCCACAATCCGTCTCGAACTACGCGACAACCAGACGGGTGCGCCAATCGACCTCTCGCAGGAGCAGCGTGGCCGGCCACTCGCTCAGTCATCGGCCGGCTACATCGCCATCGGCGACCAGCACGTCGAAACGAATCGTTCGGGGGTTGCCGTCGTCACGCTCACGCAGCCTGGCATCTACACCGCCCAGTACCAGCCAGAGTCGTGGCTCGGCGCCAACCCCGCCTATGTGCGTACTCAGGCGAGCGTCCGCTGGCACCCGCTCGGCACGCTCTCGGGCTGGTTCAACCTCGTGTTCACAACCGGATGGAAACTCCTCCCGTTCGTCGTGATGTTCTACGCCGGCCAGCGTCTCCTCCGCATGTTCGGCCTCGATCGCTTCCAAAACCATGACTGACAACCCACCATCCATCGACCGTCGTAGCGCCCTCCAAGCATTCGGCAGTCTCACCCTCGCCGCCCTCGCCGGCTGCACCGGGAACGGTGACTCCGGACCGTTGGGCTCCTCGACGGCCACTCCTGCGGGACCATTTGCAAGCCTCGACGTTCAAGGAGCGACGCTCGTCGTCGAACTCGAGAGTGACGCGGACGTCAAGCATGTGAACCTCGTGAAGCCGAACGGGTCGCTCTTCGGGACACGCGACGTCGCGCAGGGCGCAAGTCGCGTCTCCTTCGACCTCGGCACCACCTACACTCCCGGCAAGTACGAACTCGTCGCCGTCAACGGCGACCAGACCATCGGCACCACTACTCGGACGCTCCAGCCTGATCTCCAGATTCTTGAGATAGAGATTGGGCGGAAGAACCCTGAGAAGATGTGGAACGGGACTGAGCGAGAGATTGCAGACGAGGCGTACGTGGTCGTTGAGAATCGTGGGAGTGGGCCAGTCTCGGTTACGCAACTGTTGTTCCTCGGGATGGCACCCTATCCAAGCGGGGAAGACGGCACCGGATACGCCGATGACCCAGACGTGAGCGGGATCTATGACCCACAGTCGGACTCAGAGGTTTCGAAGGTGACCTTCGGTCCGGAAGAGCAGAAGACGCTCTATAGCTCTCGGTCTCCGTTCGCCTTCGTCCCCGGTAGTGGGACGACGTGTACGGAGAGTGATCAGAAGGGAACGTTCACGCTGTCGCTTGAGACCGCTCCGGATGCTTCCTCGGTCTCAAAGACGTACGACATCCGCTATTCGGCGGCTGAGAAGTTCAACAACTGCACGCTCACGGTCCGGAGGCAGTAACGATGGTCGATCTGATCGGCGTCGTTCTACAGGGATTCAAGGACGCTGTCAATTGGTTCACCAGCCTGTTCATGCAGGGCCTCACGACCGGCTATCAGCAACTCTCAACCCACATGTTTGGCACACCGACCCCACAGACAGACGGGGCGTTCGTCTTCGGTGAGCCGACGAACGCACCGTGGGAGTCGATCCATCATGCCTTGATTGGTGGCGAAATCATGATTGTCTCGTTTCTCCTGCTCGTGGTCTGCGTACAAGGCCGGCATCTCATCCGGATCTTCAATATCGGGAGCACCTATGAGTCGCGACGAACACGCAAGACGGCATGGGTTGGTGCGTTCCTCATCATCATGTGGTACTGGGTTGCTGTACTGACGCTCTACCTCGTGAACGGCTTCACGGTCGCGCTCCTCCCGAGCCTCAGCTCACTCGGCGCCGCGATGCTCAATTTCCTTGAGAGAACGCTAACCAATCCCGGTCTGTCACTCGTATTCGGACTGCTTGGCGGCCTCTCAATGTGGGCATTGGAGGCACTCTACTACATCCGAGAAGTCCTCCTCTACGTCTATATCTACGGAATGCCGATCGCGTTCGCGCTCGCCTACGGGAACATCCCCGTGCTCTCGGACGTCGCGATGGG
>NZ_BATA01000089.1 GCF_000474235.1 Halarchaeum acidiphilum MH1-52-1 | reverse complement strand
CCCCCGTGGTTACCACGCCCCGTCTGCTAGCGGGATTAAGTGCGACCGGACGATACAACGGAGATATGACGCACCGCCTCACGGCTCGCGTCGGGCCACGGCAGATCGGGATTCTGTTAGCCGGACTCGGAATGATTCTGATCGGGGCACTCGGACTCACTGGACTTCTGTAACGCCTCACCGTCCACGAGTAGCTCTGCTGTATCGCGTTTCGTGGCCTCGCGGAACGCCGCCGCCTCCTCCGCGAGACCGTCGATGATCTCGTTCCCGAGTGCGTTGCGAGCCTCGCGCTCGGTGAGTTCGCCGCGGTCGTACCGTTCGTATAGGCGAATCGTCTCGATGTCATCGTCAGTGAGGGCCATGTCGCTACTGCTTCGGCTTCTCTGACTCGTAGCAATCCGCGCACTCCCAGTAGTCGTACGTGACGTAGTCACCAGTCCACCGCGTGACGCGATGTCCATCGACGCGCTCGCCGGTGTCCTCGTACGCACCGTCCGACTCGGGGTCAGGGAGCTCAACGCGACCGAAGAAGTACATCGGGTTCGCCGCACCGCACACCGAACACGTCGGCGGGTCCTCCCAGTGATCCGTCGGGGCGGCCTCCCCGAGGGCCTGGTAGCACGACGCGATCCGCCGTGACAGTTCGTTCTCCCCGATGTCTTCCGCGTAGTCTACCGCTGCGATCAGCCCGTCGAGCGCGTGTTCGAGCGCCGCTGACTCGTCGCTCGCCTCGTCTACCCGTTCCGCGTCTGCGGGTCCACGAATCGCGGCGAGGCGCTCGTTGAGGTCATCGACGTCGTCGAGGTGCGCGTGCTCGACGAACTGGCGGAGTTTCCGCCGCGACGCTTCGGTGTACACCTGCCCGGCCGACGCGCCCCAGCGCTCCTCGTCGAACGTCCCGTTCTCGTCGCCGAACGCGCTCTCCGACGCCTCCTCGAACGCGCGTTCCACGTCGGCCTCAACCTTCTCTAGCAGGTACAGGAACAGCAGCGCTTCGTCTTCACTGACTTCGGGTTCCGACATACTCGTCACGACCTCGTCTACTTCGCGTCGACAGGGCGACCCGGCAAGTGCTTTGTCGTCGTCAGTGACTCACAACTGAAGCCGTGGCCTTTCGCGCTGCAAATCATATGGTCTCGGAGGTACACTTTTCCGGGGCTCGGTGAATGATGTGGCATGGGACTGGCAGGCGCGCGAGGGCTACTGCTCGGGCTGGCGTGCGGGGACGCGCTTGGGCGGCCCGTAGAGTTCGAGTCGGCGGCGTCGATCTCGTCGGAGTACGGGACGCTTACCGAGATGGTCGGGCACGGCACGTGGAATCAGCCGACCGGGACGATCACGGACGACACCGAGCAGGCGCTCTGCATCGCTCGCAGCCTCGCGGAGCGAGGGGGGTTCGATCCGGCGGACGTCGCGGACCGGTTCGTCGCGTGGTACGACAGCGGCCCGTTCGATATCGGGCGGATGACGATGCGGTCGCTCAGCCGCCTCGAACACGGCGACGCGTGGGACGAAGCGGGCCAGCAGGTCTGGGAGGGCAGTCTCGAAGGCCAGAACGCGGGTAACGGGAGCGTGATGCGGTGCGCGCCGCTCGCCGTCCGGTACGCGACTGACTGGGATCGGCTCGCAGAAGTGAGCCGGCAGTCCTCGCAGATCACGCACGCCGACCCCCGGTGTACCTACGGCTGCGCGGTGCTGAACCTCACGCTCGCCGGCCTTCTCGAAGAGGTGGATACGCCGCTACGGGACGCCCTCGATCACGTTGAGGCGGACGCGCCGGACGAACTCACGGACGCGCTCGAACCGCTCGCCCGCGGTGACTCACCTGGGACGCTGGAGACGTCCGGGTACGTCGTCCACTCGCTCCAGACGGCCCTCCACGACGGGCTGTTCGCGGAGAGCGCCGAGGACGCCATCGTAACGGCCGTGAACCGCGGCGGCGATACGGACACGATTGGCGCGATTGCGGGCGCGGTCGCCGGCGCGCGGTTCGGGGCGTCAGGGCTCCCGGAGCGATGGCTCGCCGCTATCGACGAGACCGATGAGCTTGAAGGACTGGCCGAGCGGCTGTACACCATGGGATAGCCAGAGAGAACGTCTCGGTAGCCACAGGCGGCAGGTGTTTTAATTCGGTCTATCGCCTATGCCGAGACGATGACTGCCCAGGTCTACTACCATCACCCCAGAGATTCTCACTACTCTCTCGCGTACGTTACGCAGGACCGGGACGCGATAACGACATCCGGGCAAGATGCGGTCATCGAGAAGTACGATCTGGACGAGGAGTTTTTCGTGTTGTATACGAACCGTGGAGCGAGCGGCACGGTCGAGGATCTCGACGTCGAGTTTGAAGACGTGCTCGATGAGATGTCGCCACAGAACCGGACGATTACGGTTCGACTACTTCAGATATTCGAAGAGATCATCGAGGAAACGGAGCTGGCGGAGGACGCGAAGCTCGAAATATACAAGCGGATCGAGTTAGCGCGGATCCCGGATGCTCTCGAACGCGTCGATTGGACAGGGACTGCCGTCGATATCGCAGGACAACTCATGTCTACGCTCATTCTGAAGCACGCGCTACCGAATGCGAACCACCGGACGTCGATCAGTATGGCTCAGTGGTACCTGGAGAGCATCCAAACCGGGTTCTCGTTTCCGAGCTTTGCGACTGAAGAGTACGACTGGAAGGCGTGGGTCAATGAGTACATCACCGAGTCGAAGCGGCTCCTCACGGTTCGTCGAAATACGACAGCGTTCTCATTGCTCGCTGAGTGGGGATGCGATGTCGTCAAGCGGAAGAATGGCATCGAAATCGTTCTTGCAGAGTACGACCTCGATCTCACTCGTTCAGAAGCGTACGCGTACTACGGGGACGCGCATACTGAGCTCTGTACGGACTTCTTGAGCGAATCCGTCACACGTGCGGGATACGACGAGCTCCGCAATATCGAGGGTATCGGCCAAGCGGAATTCGTCTCGTTCCTCGACGAGGCGAAATAGCCGTGTTAGTCTTGGAGGTCCGCGACGGTACGTCCGAGCTCTCGGGCGTGTTCGCTCTCGCTCACATTGTACCGCTCTTCTATTGCGCGGAGTCGTTCGTGAAACGTCATTAGTGGAGCCTCCAGTTGCGTCTATTCTAAGTAAAGCGGTTCCGGATAAGAGTCTTTTCCCAGTCGTACCGACCTTCTATAGCCAGGACAGACCGGCGTTGAGTTCGTCGAGAAACGCGTCTCGAACGCGCGCGTCGGTCGGGAGCACGATCCGTTCGCCCTCGCGTTCGACGATAGTCTCGTGGAGGAACGGGTGGGCGGGATCGAAGGACGGGCTGGTCCGGATACGGTAGTCGCTGTCGACGGTGAAGAGCGCGGCGTCGAACGCCCGATGATGCAGCGAGTTCAGGACGAAGACGTTCTCGGGATGTTCGGCGAGGTCGGCGCGCTGGCTGCGCGGCAGGACGTGCGCGAGGTCGAGGAGTGGGTCTTCTCGGATGCCGGTGATCGTGCACGCGTGGTCGTAGCGCTCGAACGTCGCTTCGCGGAACGCGTCGCTCACGACGGCCTCGGTCGTCTCGTACCGACGAACCCGCCCCTCCGCGTCGAGGGGTTCGCCGGTCGGCCACTGCGCGAGTTCGCCCGTCTGGACCCAGCGCTGCCAGACGTCCGGGCCCGCGCTGTCGTCGTTCTGCTGGGCGCGCCCTGGAGCCACGTGACCGGGACGGCCTCCGTATTGAGGATAGAGAAGTGGAACCGGTAGTTCGGAACCTGGGCCCCGTCATCCGCCTGGTATGCGTGGATTTCGAGGTGGTCGGGGACGCAGAGCCCACAGAACTCGACGACGCCGGACTCAGGTTTCCGGAAGACGAGGACTGGCGGAACGTCCTCGCGGCGACCGGCCGCCGCGTCGTCGAAGGCGTGCTTGATCTTCCGATTCTGTGCGGACTCGTCGTAGGGGTTGTCGGCCTTCGCGTCGCCCCAGTAGCTGATGTACCCGGCGTTGACGGCGAGCGTGTCCTCCCACGGGTCGTCGTGCTGGGAGACGCCGCCGTCGTTCGAGACGAGGACGAGCGCGGCGGGCGTGTCGGAGCGGTCCGCGCCGAGGTCGCGGATCCCACCCGTGTTCTTGATGCCGCTACTCAGCGGCCCGCGGATCCACCGGAGGAACTGGTCGTCCGCGTTCCGGAAGCTCCCCGTGTCCCGATAGCGCTCGCCGAGGCGGAACCGGTGCGTCATAATGGGAGCCTGTTCCGTGTCTCCGCTATTAAATGGCGGTGAGGTCGCGTTCTGAGCGCTCCGCCCGCGCTGGCATCGTCTCCCACAGCACTGTGATCAGAATTGCCAGCGGCGTGGTAACTGTCAAAACCCGAACGCTGAAGAAACGGCGTGGCGAACACCGTCATGCGCACGCAAGTGCGCGCTGAGAGGGAGCCCTGCCTGGAAGCTCGACTCCCTCTCGTTGCGGCTCCCACAGCGGGAGCAACCGGAGTTTGACCGCCCTGTATCATAGGTGTGACGACGTTCGACGTCGTGACCCCGTCCGGAGGTCGCTTGCGGTTTGCTCCCGACGCGAGAGCAGACCATGACAGCACACCCATCGGCCGGTTACACGGCCATACGGCGCGGTATCGAACAGATAGCCCACCAGCAGCGTCTCCGTCGAGCGAGCGGGTCTCGGGGTGGTCGCCGTGAGTGATTTCTGGGCGGGCTATCTCTGGGGCCGCGGCAGCGGTGACGGGCCGTCGCTTCCGCCGGAGATCGCGCTGTTGTTCGGCGGACTGCTCGTCTTCGTCGGCATCCTCTACCTCCTCCGCGACGTCTTCAACGCGATTGCCGGCGTGACCCAAGCGCATCCGGTGCTCTCTCTCTCCTCGTGGTCGGCGTCGCCGCCGCCGGCATCGACGAGCTCGTCGCGGTGAACGCGGAACTGGACGTCGAAGAGAAGGTTTCCGGGACGGGCGCGCTCGTCCTCGTCCTGTTCGGCGTCTTCTGGGTCATCGGCGTCCTGTCCGGCGCGTCGTCGCTCGACAACGCGTCGTGGCTCGTCCAGGCCGTGATGATGGTCCTCTCGCTCGTGATCGTCTGCGGGTTCCTGTACATGGTCGTCTCCCTGCTCCGCTACCGGTGTCAGACCCCGCGGGGCCGCGCGGTGCGGGCGGCGAGCGTCGTCCTGTTCGCGTGGTGGGGCTGGATCAGCCTGTTCGCCCTCCCCACCCCGGACGTACCGTTCGTCGGCGCAACAACATTTTTAGTGGTCGGGACAGTAACGACACTCGCAACAGGTGCCATCGAAGCGTGAACCAACGTGTAGTCGGAGAGCGGGTGACCGGACTGGAACCGGAGCCGATCCGCGTTTCGGGCATGTTCAAGGACGAAGCCCTGTTGGGGGAGACCGACGGCGAGTTGGTCTGTGCGGACGGGACGCTCCGGTATCGCGGCCCGGACGCGTCGGTCGAGATCCCCCATACCACCGTCACGGGAGTCCGGGTAGACCAAGATAAGTCGGTCGCGGGGTTCCGGTCGATTGCCGGTGTGTTCGCCGTCGTCACCCTCCTCATGGCCTACGTCTTCGTCCAGTACGTGATCGTCCACGGCGGCGGGTTGTTCTCCGTGATCGGTCTCGGCTCCGGGCTGTCGGCCGTGTTGAGCGCGCTGGGGACGCCGTGGATGTACCGCCTCGACGACGGCGAACGGACCGTACTACAACTCGACCGCAAAGACGGCGAGCGGGTCCGATTCATCACTGCGGAGGACACCGACGCGTTCGGCGAGATCGAGCGCCGGATCCGCGAGACGGTGCAGTAGCTACGCGGTCCAGAACGCTTCGAGATCCCGGTTTAGCGCTGGAGCGACACATCGAGACTACACAGTGAGCCATTTCTGTTTCGTGGCTCTTCAGACGGGAGCTAACGGTCGAGGAGCGCTCACCGTAAGCCAGCCGCCGGTATCGGTCGAGTTCCCCGCGGACTCGGCGCAGTGTGCCGCGGAATCGACCGCGGACTTCGCCTTTCCCAAAAGACCGGAGTCGGTCGAGTCGTTGGCGTGCTCGGAGACGCACGAGGACACGTTTTTGCCCGCGTCGTTGAGTCGGGAGAGGGTCTCGTTGGTCGCGTTTCGGGCGTCACGCGTCGCGTTCGCTACCCTCGAAGTACCGTTCCGGTAGATAGAACTGTTCCTGACCCCCTCGGTAGCGTTCAGCGTTTGGTTCACGGCCGAGCGCGCGCCCGCTTTTGCGAGGGAGACGTTCGTCACGCGCATCCCGGAGATCTGTTCGCTCCGGTTGATCGCGGTGGCGACGGAGGCGTTCTTCGGGATGGCGACCTCTCGTGTCGCGTTCCCGACGGTGACGTTCATCGTTCTGTTCGCGCCCGGCGAGGAGAAGTTCCAAGAGACGTGGCTCGGAATCGTTTCCGTCGAGTTCGAGGACAGGTCGGTCTGCTCGATACCTTGCGCCTCGGCGATGTACGTCCAGTCCACGTCGTGCGCGCTCACGTTGAGCCCCATCTCGCCGGCGGTCATCATCGCCTGATCGGCGAGACCGAACATCGATCCCCGAAGCGTGACGTGGATCTCGCTCATTCCCAGCGCCCACGCCCGGTCCCCGAGGACGTATCGGAGCCGATAGAGACCGACCTCGCTCGCCCGGTTCGTCACGTATCTCGTTCCGGCGAACGCGGGTTTGTAGAACGCGCCGTCCGCGAGGAGGAGCGCGTCGACGCCGAAGACGAGCGTCGAGACGTAGTACCGGCGGAGCGCTCGATCCGAGACGTTCCCCTCTTCGCTCGCGTTCCGTACTGTACACGCGGCGTCTGCCATCCGATTGTAGCTCCCGACGAGCGGCGTGTACTTCGCGGCTTTCCCCGCGACCGAACGGAGCTCTTCGGCTCGCGGCACGTCCGACGTGAAGTGCTCCCGGACGATCTGCGTCCCGTAGTCGAGCCGCCGCCCCATCGTGCTCGTCATACTCGCCCCCTGGGCGAGCTGTAGCGATGAGACCGAGCCCCCGAGTTGTTCGTCCTTTCGGCAGAGGCTCGTTGCCGCCGAGACCGACACGTTTCGCCTGTCCCCCGAGGTATCGACGTTGTCGTAGAACGAAGCGATCAGCGCCATCGCTCGGACTCTCTCCAGGCTATCGATCCCGGCCGCTCCGGGAGCCTTTTCCAGGGCGTATTTCTGAAGTGGTATCTGGGCTCGGGGACCGACGGCCGTCGGCCCCGTGGTAGTCCTCGCTGACGCGGTGACCGTCGTCGTGCCCGACTGCTGGCTGACCGGCCGCTCCGTCTGTTGTCGTGTCGTCGTCACAGTCGCCGACGATGAACAGCCCGCGAGTAGTATGAGAAGTACGCAGGCGACCGCAGCGATCTGTGTTCGTGTGGGTTTCGAGAGGAACACGAGATACAGTGGATCTGGTCGTCGTATAAGTCTTGTATTCTAGCCAACCATACTCCCGCGCGTGACCCGATGGCATCGAGACGTCCCGCTTTCGGGGATTACCGAGCTAGTCGTTTTCCGCGAGACACGCCCTCGAAGGTCTCGCTCCGCCGCGCAGTGGACTGGCTCGAACCGCGGCACTCACTGGGAGCGCTCGATTCGAGACGCGCGACCGCTCTCGAAGCGACGGCAGCGGGTCCGGAGCGGGCAGCTGTCGCATCTCGGCTCGCGCGCTCGACACACGCTCGCCGCGAAGTCCAGCATGGCGTGAAGGAAGTCGCCGCTCCGGCCTTCGGGCGCGAGAGCGTCGGCGGTCTCTCCAAGCGCATCGGAGTGCGGATCGATGCCGAAGAACCGGGAGACCAGCCGACGGACGTTCGTGTCGACGGCGACCGTATGCTCGCCGAAGGCGTGTATCAGGACCGAGCGGGCGGTGTACTCGCCGACGCCGTGCAGCGAGAGCAATGCCGTTCGTTCGGCGGGGACTCTTCCCGCGTATCGCTCCCACAGCTGCGCGGAGCAGCGTTCGAGATGTCCGGCGCGCTTCGTGAGACCGAGAGGTTCGATGGCGTCGACGAGCCGGTCGGAGGGCGCGGCGACGAGACACGCGGGGGTCGGATACCGAGCGACGAAGGAAACGTACGCGCCCTCGACGGCGGACGCGGTGGTGCGCTGGAGTAGTACCTCGGCGACGAGGATCTCGAAGGCGGTCCTGGAGTCCTCGCGCCACGGGAGCGCGTGCCTGCCGTTCTCGTGATACCAGTCGAGCAGCCGTTCGACGAAGACGCGTCGCGTACTCGTCACGGGAGTTCTGGTGCGTCCTCGTTGAAGAACGCGCGGTCGCGCTACTGGGTCCGTACGAATCGATCACGAGACGTGTCGTACAGGCGAACTTGATCGAGGAGAACGATAGTGTGGTGTACTGTATCGGCTTAGCACGGTCTATGCCAGCAACTCGGGAGCGGTCCCTGACGGAGCGCGATTTCGAACGCTTGATCCGGGCGACCTATCGGATCGACGACGACGAGAAGGCGCTCGAAGCGCGCGCGCTCGTCCTCATCGGTGGTCGCCTCGGACTCCGGCCCGGCGAGTTCACGCACCTCTCCTCGTCGTGGATCGACTGGCAGCGCCAGATGATCCGCATCCCGCTCCACCACCAGTGCACGAAGGGCCGAGACGGCAGCCTCTGCGGGTACTGTCGGCAGGTCATCGAACAGCAGGTCCGGTCGTCGGATCGGAGCTTCGCGGAACTCGAACGAGAATACTGGCAGCCCAAGACGACCGCCGGCGCGCGCGCCGTCCCCTTCCACTTCTCGCCGCGCGTCCACGTCGCACTGGAGTTCCTCGACGAACAGTACGGGGGTTGGCCGTACTCGTTCTCTACACTACAGCGCCGCCTGAACACGACGCTCGATCACGCGCCGCGACTACCGGCGGACGCGACGTCACCGCACGGCCTCCGCGCGACCGCGGCCTCCTATCACGCCAGTCGGGGCCTGGATATGGCGGCGCTTCGCGCGATGTTCGGCTGGAAGGACCTCGAAACCGCCCAACAGTACCTCAACGTCGACGGCGCAATGACCCGCCGCGCGCTCAGTAGCGTCCACTAAGCAGCGCGTCGATTGACCGAGA
>NZ_BATA01000090.1 GCF_000474235.1 Halarchaeum acidiphilum MH1-52-1 | reverse complement strand
CCCGTCGCTCGCTCCCGCGTCGCACGCTCGCGTTCCGACGAGCGCTGGAGGCGATCGAGGACGTCACCGATCCGCTCCGTCGGCTCGATGCGCCCGCCATCTCCGGCCGCGTTCGCCTCCGCTCCTGCCGTCGCGTCGGCCGATCCGTCGGTCCCCAGCTCGGCGAGCTGTGCTTCGAAATCCGGTACCGTCGCGTCCCCGTCCTCCTCGCTGTCGCTCGCGTCGGTGTCGTCGGCGGCGATATCGGCGCGCGCCGCGGGGTCGCCGTTCGCTCCGTCGTCGCGCTCGGCGGCGGCGTCCGCGCCCGAATCCGCCACCCCGTCCGCACCCGCGTCCGACCCGTCGCCCGCGTCCTCCGCCGCGGCGAGCCGCGCTTCGAGTTCGGCGACGCGCTCGCGAAGCGCGTCGACGTCCGCGGTGGCGGCACCCTCGGCCGCGCCCGCGCCCCCATTCTCCGTCGCGTCGAGCGACGCCTGTGCCGTCGCGTCGACGCCGCTCTGCTCCGCGTCCGCGTCTCGTGAGCCATCGGGACTCCGCCCCGAGTCGCCGTGTGCCACCGCGTTCGCGAGCTTGCGCGCGGCCGCGGAGACGTCGCGCGCCCGGTCGAGTTCGCTCTCCAGTTCGGCGATGCGTTCCTCGCGGTTCTCGACGCGGCGTTCGAGATCGGCGATGCGGTCCTGTCGCTGTTCCTCCGTGGCCGTGATGTCGGCGAGGTCCTCGACGAGCGTGTCGCTCACCGACTTCAGTTCCGGGCGCTCGAAGTCGTCGAGACCGGGCGTCGCGCCCGCGTCGAACGTCCGCTTGCGCTTGAACTGGACGCGCCGGACCGCCTCGTCCGTCCAGTCCGCCTGCACGAACGCCTCGCCAGCGTCGAGGTCCGGCACCTCCGCCTCGTACTCGCTCCCGACGATTCGCCCGACGACCTTCGTGTCGTTCTCCCACGTTAGTCGGTGCCAGACGAGCCAGTTCGCCTGCGTGATGAAGTCCTTCTTCACGTCCGCGGGCCGCTGGCTGATGCCGACGACGCCGAGACCGTGTTTGCGCCCGCGCTTCCCGACCTTGATGAGCATCCGGCCGGTCTCGCCCATCCCCGCGCCCTCCGGGATGTACTCGTGGACCTCCTCGACGACGAGCAGGAAGGGCTTCTTCAGTTTCTTCTCCTTGGCGAAGAGGTGTTTTGCGGTCTCGAAGACGAGTTCGTCGGCCTCGTCCTCGTCGAGGAAGCCCGAAACGTCCAGAATCACGGGGACGTTCTCCTCCAAGGCGATGGTCGCGAGGCGCTCGGCGTGCTCCGGACTCACCCGGATGTCGCACCCCTCGTCCGCGCCCGCGTGCAGGAGTTCGTACTCCTCTTTGAGTCCGTAGTATTCGCCGTCGGTATCGACGACCATGACGGGATACTGGCGTTCGAGCAGTTCCTCTAAGACAACTGATACCGAATTGCTCTTCCCCCCTCCGCTCTTCCCGGTGACGAATCCTCTTCCGGTCAACACTTCTTCGGTCGGGAGCGTGAGCGAGTCGCCGTTCGCCGTCTCGCCGACGGGGAGGGAGCGCTCGTCGACGGCGTCCTCGGACATTGTCTGCCGGAGGGACGACGTCCGACCGCAAGAGCATTCCGTCAGACATGTCGATGACGCCGCGGCGTCTGCCTGTCCGGGGACCACTTCTCGTTCGCTCCTCGCTCCGCGCTCGCGGGTTCGGCGGATCCCCGCGTCCGCTCGGCTCCGCCGCTCGCGTGTCGCTCACGTTCGTTCGCTCCCGCTCGCCGTTCGGCGGGATGTCGCTATCGCTCCATCCCGCCAGTTCGAAGGCTTTAACCGCGCGCTAGCCGTCAGCCTCGGGTAGTAACCATGGCCGACAATCCCGCCTCCATGTACCGGACGATCGACAAGCCGTCGTACACCCGACGGGAGTACGTCACGGGCATCCCCGGCTCGAAGATCGCGCAGTTCAAGATGGGCGACCTGCAGTCGGACCCCGAGGATTACGACGTCCAGATCAGCCTGAAGCCCGAGGAGGAGTGTCAGCTTCGCCACGGCTCGCTCGAGGCCTCGCGCCTCTCCGCGAACCGTCACCTCATCAAGGAACTCGGCGAGGGCAACTACAAGATGAGCCTCCGCAAGTTCCCCCATCAGATCATCCGGGAGAACAAGCAGGCGACCGGTGCGGGTGCGGACCGTGTCTCCGACGGCATGCGGCAGGCCTTCGGCGTTCCCGTCGGCACCGCGACGCGCATCTACCCCAACGAGCGCCTCTTCACCGCGTGGTGCAGCGTCGAGCAGGCCGACGCCGTGAAGGAGGCCTTCCGTCGCGCCTACAACAAGATCACGCCGCCGTGCAAGATCGAAGTCGAGCGCGGACAGGACCTCCTGACGAAGGCCGACTAACGGCTAACGAGTCCTTTTACTCGCCCCCGCTCGAAGGGGGCACATGTTCCGTCTCGCGTTCGCCAACGGGGCCGAGACGTTCGAGCGCGTCCGCGACCCGCTCGCAGAGCGCGGCATCGCGGTCGAGGCCGTCACCGCCTCGCACGGCTCCTATCCGCTCGCCGAGCCTCCCGTGGACGGCTCGCGTTTCGACGCCGGCTACGTCTTCCCGGGGCGTCTCATGGAGGGCGGCGTCCTCGACGCGTGGCTCGACGTCCCGTGGCTCAACGACCGCGAGGCCGTCCTCACCTCGCGCAACAAGGCGGGCGTGCTCGCGACGCTCGAACCCGCTGGGATCCCGACGCCCGACTCCGTGCTCGTCTCGAATCCCGCCGACACCGACGCGCTCGTCGCCGCCTACGAGCGTCTCGACGCGCCCGTCGTCGTGAAGCCGAACTCGACGACGCGCGGGATCGGCGTCGCGAAGGCCGCGGACCTCGACTCGTTCCTCGGGATCTGCGACTATCTCGATCTCGTCCACGACTACCGGGCGACGGCCGATCGCTCCTTCCTCGTGCAAGAGTACCTCGCGAGCGCGCGCGACTATCGCGTGATGGTGTTGGAGGGCGAGGTCGTCGGCGCGGTCGAGCGCCGCCTCCCCGAGGACGATGTCGCGGCGGGACGCTGGAAGCACAACGTCCATCGAGGCGCCGAGGCGGTCGGCGTCGAGCCGAGCGCGGAGATCCGCGACCTCGCGGAGCGAACGGCGGCGGCGCTCGACGTCCCGTTCCTCGGGGTGGACGTGCTCGTCACGGAGCGCGGTGCGGTGGTGAACGAGACGAACGCTCGCCCGACCATCGACGACAGCGAGAAGTACGACGAGGGGTTCTACGACCGGTTCGCGGCGGCCGTGAGGGACCTGTAGCCCGCAGTCACTCGAATCCGATGTTCGCGGACTCCTCGGCGCGGTCGAAGGTGACTTCGAGGACGCCGTTGTTGTAGCTCGCGCTCCCCGAGCGCTCGTCGACGCGGCAGGGGAGTTCGAGGCGCTCGTCGTACTCGCGGGTCTCCGTGACCGCGCTGATGGTGAGCGTGCGCCCGTCGCACTTCAGCGACAGGTCTTCCTTCTCGATGCCGGGGAAGTCGCCGATAATGCGGACCTCCTCGTCGGTCTGGTGGACGTCGAAGTGGGTGTCGCTGCCGAAGCCGGCGTCGTCGTACCCGCTCTCGGCGCCGCGCATCATGTCGTCCATCATCCGCTCGATCTCGTTGAAGAAGTCGTCGAAGGGGTCGTCCCGGTCGTCGCGTCGCATGCGCTATCGTAAGCCGCACCCGGCCAAAAGGCTTCGGGGCACCGGCGGTCGGTGCCCCTTTCGTGAGATGTGGTATCACGATCGCTGCCGCCGCGTTCCGGCGGGTTTTAAGCCTCCTGATCGTTATTACTCGCGTATGAGTGAACTCTCCCTCGACGCCGAGGAAACGGGCGAGGTCGTTCGCGTGGGACTGAACGGGTTCGGCCGGATCGGGCGCAACGTCTTCCGCGCGGCGCTCGAGGACCCCCGCATCGACCTCGTCGGCATCAACGACGTCATGGACTTCGAGGACATGGAGTACCTCGCGCAGTACGACACCGTCATGGGCCGCCTCGACGGCGTCGAGCGCGACGGCGACGAACTCGTCGTCGGCGACTCCAGCGTCCAGCTCCTGAACGTGCAAGACCCCACCGACCTGCCGTGGGGCGAGGAGGACGTCGACGTCGCGCTCGAGTGTACGGGCATCTTCCGCGAGCGCGGGCAGGCCGCCCAGCACATCGAGGCGGGCGCCGAGAAGGTCGTCATCTCCGCGCCGCCGAAGGGTGACGAGCCGGTCAAGCAGCTCGTCTACGGCGTCAATCACGACGAGTACGACGGCGAGGACGTCGTCTCGAACGCCTCCTGTACGACGAACTCCGTCACGCCGGTCGCGAAGGTCCTCGACGAGGAGTTCGGCATCGAGACGGGCACCCTGACGACCGTCCACGCCTACACCGGCTCGCAGGCGCTCATCGACGGCCCGCAGGGTAAGACCCGCCGCGGCCGCGCCGCCGCGGAGAACATCGTCCCGACGTCCACGGGTGCCGCGCAGGCCGCGACGGAGATCCTCCCGCAGCTCGAGGGGAAACTCGACGGGATGGCGATTCGCGTGCCGGTCCCGGACGGCTCCATCACCGAGCTCGTCGTCGATCTCGACGCGGAGGACGTCACCGCCGAGGGGATCAACGCCGCGTTCCGCGACGCCGCCGACTCCGGCCCGCTCGCGGGCGTCCTCGGCTACACGGACGACGAAGTCGTCTCCAGCGACATCCTCGGTCTCCCCTTCAGTTCGACGGTCGACCTGAACTCCACGAACGTCGTCGGCGAGAACGGCGACCTCGTGAAGATCCTGACGTGGTACGACAACGAGTACGGCTTCTCGAACCGCCTGCTCGACGTCTCCGCGTACATCACGCAGTACTAACGTTGCCCGGAGGCAACGGGAACGCGAGCGGTGACACCGCGAGCGAGTTGCGCGACGCGCGAGCGAACGAGCGAACTGGTTTTCCGCGCTTTTTGCCCACCGATAAGTACCCACCCCCGATACATACCCCTATGACCTTCAAGACCATCGACGACCTCGACCCCGGCCAGCGCGTGCTGGTCCGCCTCGACCTCAACTCCCCCGTTTCGGACGACGGCACCGTACAGGACAACCGCCGCTTCGACCGCCACGCGGAGACCGTGCGCGAACTCGCCGAGCGTGGCGATCGCGTCGTCTGCATGGCTCACCAAGGCCGGCCCGGCGACGACGACTTCGTCTCGCTGCGCCAGCACGCCGACATCCTCGCCGAGCACGTCGCCGCGACGTGCACTTCGTTCCGGACACGTACGGGCCGGAGGCCGTCGAGGCCATCGAGTCGCTCGGGGACGGCGAGATCCTCCTCCTCGAGAACGTCCGGATGTGCGAGGACGAACTCCCCGAGGCGGACCCGGAGGCGAAAGGCGACACGGAGTTCGTGCGGACGCTCGCGCCCGAGTTCGACGCGTACGTGAACGACGCCTACTCGGCGGCGCACCGCGAGCACGCCTCGCTCGTCGGCTTCCCGCTCGTTCTGCCGAGTTACGCGGGCCGCGTCATGGAGACCGAGTACGAGGCGAACACCGCCATCGCGTCCCGGACCTTCGACGGACAGGTGACGATGGTCGTCGGCGGCACGAAAGCCACCGACGTCATCAGCGTCATGGAGGCGCTCGACGAGACGGTCGATCGGTTCCTCTTGGGGGGGATCGCGGGCGAACTCTTCCTCCGCGCCGCGGGCTATCCCGTCGGCGAGGACGTCGAGGGGATGGATCTCTTCGACGACCAATGGGAGGCGAACGCCGACACCATCCGCGAGGTGCTCGACGAGCGCGGCGACGCCATCACGCTCGCGACGGACCTCGCGTACGAGGACGAGGACGGCGAGCGCGCCGAGATCGACGTCGAGGAGATCGAGGAGAAGACGCAGGGCTTCCTCGACGTCGGCACGGAGACCGTCGAGACCTACGCGCCGATCATCCGCGACTCCGAGGCCGTCTTCGTAAAGGGCGCGCTCGGGCTGTTCGAGGACGAACGCTTCTCGAAGGGCACCGTCGGCGTCCTCGAAGCCATCGCCGAGACGGACTGCTTCAGCGTCGTCGGCGGCGGCGACACCTCGCGCGCCATCGAGATGTACGGGCTGAGCGAGGAGGACTTCTCGCACGTCTCCATCGCGGGCGGCGCGTACATCCGCGCGCTCACGGGCGAACCGCTGCCGCCGTGGAAGTGCTGGAGGCGGCATATTGAAGAACGCGGCAACTGGAGGGCGCCGCGAACATGCGAACGGGGTGATGCCCCGTGAGTGAGGTCGGCGTCGTCTCCGACACGCACGACGACCGCGAGCGCGCGCAGGCGGCCGTCGCGCACTTCGAGGACGTCGGTTGCGAGACGGTGATCCACTGCGGCGACGTCGTCGCGCCGTTCACCGCCGCCGTCTTCGCCAGCGACGCCTACGAGTTCCACGCCGTCCGCGGGAACAACGACGGCGAGTGGAACCTCCAGAACGCGATCCGGGAGTTCGGCGAGTATCACGGCGAGTCCGCCGAACTCACGCTCGATGGCGTCGAGTTCGCCGTCTACCACGGAACGAGCGGGACGCTCGTCGACGCCCTCGTCGCCTGCGAGAAGTACGATTACGTCCTCCACGGCCACACGCACGAGCGCCGCCACGACGTCGTCGAGGGCACGCACTGCGTGAACCCGGGCGGCCTGCCGTTCCCGGCGGGCGACGACCGCTATCACGTCGCGACCATCGACACCGACTCGGGCGACGTGACGTTCACGGACCTCGACGACTAGTCGTCCGCGCTCGCGGCCGCGCCCCTGCCGTCGGTCGTGACGGTCTCCGATCGTGTCGTCTCGAAGCTCCCCACGCCGAGCGCGCGGTTCGTCTTGACGACGCTCTCGGCGGCGTCGGCGTCGCCCGCGAGCGCCCGGATCGCGTCCACGTTCTCGGGGACGACGTCGCTCTCTTGGTGGATCGCCTGAAAGAAGTACAGGTCGCGTCCCTCGACGGCGATCGACGCCCCCCAGACGCAGTTCTCCCAGAGGTCGCCCCGCGGGCGACCCGCGTCCTTCGCGTACTCCTTGAGGTGCGCGGGACCGGCGACGCGAGCGCGCTCCGGGACCACGAAGACGCGCGACTCGCTGGCGAGCGTCTCGGACACCGCGTCGGCGTCGGCTTCCGTTTCGAGGGTGACGTTGACGGCGTGGAGGTGCATCAGCGTCGCGGGGACGGTGACGCCCATCGTGTCGACGGCGAGGTCGGGCAACACGGTGTTGACGTCCGGGCCGTGGTGGGAGGGCACGGTCACGGGATCGGGGAGGATGTCGTTGATCGGGCCGCGATCCGACTGACCCGGATCGCCGCCGCGGCGCACCAGCGTCGCGCGCGTCTTCTCGACGCCGTACGCCTCCTCCAAGGGTGCGAGGACGCGCGAGAGCCCGGTCGTGTTGCAGGAGACGACGCGGACGTGCTCGGCGTCGCTCGCCGCGATCTCGTCGTAGTTCGCGCGGGCGTTGAAGCTCGCGTCGACGGCGTCGGCGTCCTCGCCGCCCTGATAGAGCGCGGGGGTGTCGTGGGTCTCGTAGCGCTCTCTGTTCTGCGCGCCGACGCCGGCCGGCGTGCAGTCCACGACGACGTCGCTCGCGCGCACGAGGTCGTCGAGGTCGCCCGCGACGGGAATTCCGGCCTCGTCGAACGCGGGTCGGCGCTCGTCGAGCGCGGCGTGGACGGCGTAGCCGCGCCGATGGGCGGCCGCGGCCTCGAAGTTCGGGGTGGTCTTCGCGACCCCCGCGACTTCCATGTCGGGTTGTGCCGCGAGCGCGTCCGCGACGCGCTTGCCGATCGTCCCGTATCCGTTGACGCCGACTCGGAGCATCACCTGTCCCTCGGTCGCCCGACTGATTAATTCTTTCGGGAAATTTTGGAAGAAATTAACTACGCGTCGAGTAACTGGAACGGCGCCGAGGGCAAGGGCTAACGGGTGGGCGGGCGAGGTATCCGGTATGCCGACGCTCCGCGAAGCCGCCGACACCGCCGTCGTCCAGTGTCTCGGGATCGAGACAGACGAGACCGTCGTCGTCGTGACCGACGACGAGCGCCAGCCGATCGGCGAGGCGCTCTACGAGGCCGCGCGCGACGTCACCGACGACGCGACGATACTGCGCTATCCGCCGGGCGACCAGCACGGCGCGGAGCCGCCCGCGCCCGCCGCCGCAGCACTGCGCGACGCCGACGCCTTCCTCGCGCCGACGACGACGAGCATCTCGCACACCCGCGCGCGTTCGCGAGCGAGCGACGCCGGCGTCCGCGGTGCCACGCTCCCCGGGATCACCGAGGCGGTGTTCACGACGGGTCTCGACGCCGACTACGCGACCATCCGGCGGCACTGCGCGGACGTCCTCGCGCAGGTCCGCGACGCCGACGAGGTGCGCGTGACGACGGAGACCGGCACCGACATCACGTTCGAGTCGGGCGATCGGGAGTGGCGACAGGACACCGGGATGGTCCACGACGACGGCGATTTCTCGAACTTGCCTGCAGGAGAGGTGTTCGTCTCGCCCGAGACGGCAGACGGGACGTACGTCGTCGACGGGACGATGATGCCTCACGGACTGCTCGACGACGGGCGGGAACTCCGCTTCGAGGTCGCGGACGGCTCCGTCACCGAGATCAGCGACGACGACATCCGCGCCGAAGTCGAGGCCGCCGCGGATGAGGTGGGCGACGCCGCGTACAACCTCGCCGAACTCGGCATCGGAACGAACGTCGCCGTCACCGACCTCGTGGGGAGCGTCCTCCTCGATGAGAAGGCGGCCGGAACGGTCCACATCGCCATCGGCGACGACGCCGGCATCGGCGGCGACACCGACGCCCCCCTCCACCTCGACGGCATCATTCGGGAACCGACCGTGTATGCGGATGGCGAGGTCGTACGGCTCCCCGAGCCGTAGACCTCGAAGACGCGAACGGGGAGGAACGACCC
>NZ_BATA01000091.1 GCF_000474235.1 Halarchaeum acidiphilum MH1-52-1 | reverse complement strand
GAAGATGATCCGCGCGGCCTACCAGTTACAGGATCAGGGGATCGCCGATCCCGTCCTCCTCGGCGATCGGGACACCATCGAGTCCCTCACCGCGGATCTCGGTCTCGACTTCGAGCCGGAGGTCGTCGATCCCGACACGGCCGACACCGAGGCGTACGCCGAACGCCTCCACGAGATCCGCGAGCGCAAGGGCGTGACGCGCAGCGAGGCAGCGGAGCTCGTCGCGCGCGACTCGAACTACTACGGGAGCGTGATGGTGGAGCGGGGCGACGCGGACGCCTTCCTCACCGGACTCACCCACCACTACTCCTCGGCGCTCCGCCCGCCGCTGCAGGTCGTCGGCACCGCCCCCGACACCGACTACGTCGCCGGCGTCTACATGCTGACGTTCAAGAATCGCGTGATCTTCTGCGCCGACACCACCGTCAACCTCGATCCGACGCCGGCGCAGTTGGCGGAGATCACCCACCACGTCGCCGAGACGGCGCGGCAGTTCGACGTCGACCCGCGCGTCGCGCTCCTCTCCTACTCGGACTTCGGCAGCGTCGAGAACGAGGGCACCGCGAAGCCGCGCGACGCCGTCTCGATGCTCCACGACGACCCGACGGTCGATTTCCCCGTCGACGGGGAGATGCAGGCGGACACGGCGGTCGTCGAGGACATCCTCACCGACACGTACGATTTCGCGGAACTCGACGGGCCGGCGAACTGCCTCGTCTTCCCCAACCTCGAGGCCGGCAACATCGGCTACAAGCTCCTCCAGCGCCTCGGCGGCGCTGACGCCATCGGTCCCATCCTCGCCGGAATGGACGAGCCGGTCCACGTCATCCAGCGCGGCGACGAGGTCAAGGACATCGTCAACCTCGCCGCCGTCGCGGTAGTGGACGCCCAAGAGGAGTAGGAGAGCGAGTCGCCCGCCGATCATCTGGTGAGGCGGCTGAAACCGTTAAGCCCATTCATTCGAGTGAGACGGTAGTTCATGGCTCACTTCGAGACGAACGATGGGGTACCGATCTACTACGAGGATCGCGGGAGCGGCGAGACGATACTCCTGATCCACGGCTGGACGATGAACGCGGAGTACTGGTGGCAGAAGAACGTCGACGCGCGGCTCGCCGACACGATCCCGGACGCGACACACGTCCCCATCGAGGAGAGCGGCCACTGTCCGTTCTGGGAGGAGTCGGAGAAGTTCAACGACGAAGTCGCCGCCTTCGTCGGCTGACCACCTCTCAAGGTCGGCGGTCGAGTTCGACGTACCCCTCGCGAACGCGCCGCGCTCGCGGCCTTTTTGGTGACGCTTTTTGCCGTGAGTGGCGCGCGAAGCGCGCCCGAACGACACAAAAGGTTCAGTAGTACCACGCGTCGTCGTCGAAGTCCGGCTCTCGCCCTTCGAGGAAGGCGTCGCGGCCCTCTTTGGCCTCGTCGGTCATGTAGCCGAGGCGAGTGGCTTCGCCCGCGAAGACCTGTTGGCCGACCATGCCGTCGTCGGTGGCGTTGAAGCCGTACTTGAGCATGCGCATCGCCATCGGCGATTTCGAGCACATCGTCTCGGCCCACTCTAACGCGACGTCCTCTAGCTCCTCGTGCGGGACGGCCTCGTTCGCCATCCCCATGTCGACGGCCTCCTCGGCGTCGTAGGTCTTCCCGAGGAAGAAGACCTCGCGCGCCTTCTTCTGGCCGATCTGCTTGGCGAGGTAGGCGGAGCCGAAGCCGGCGTCGTAGGACGCGACGTCGGGGTCGGTCTGGAGGAACTTCGCGTGCTCGGCGCTCGCGAGCGTGAGGTCGCAGACGACGTGGAGGCTGTGGCCGCCGCCGACGGCCCAGCCGGGGACGACGGCGACGACGGGCTTGGGCATGAAGCGGATGGCGCGCTGGACTTCGAGGATGTGGAGGCGGCCGGCCTCGGCCTCGTCCATCTCCTCGGTCTCGCCGCCCTCGTCCTCGCGGTACTCGTATCCCTCGTCGCCGCGGACGGACTGATCGCCGCCCGAGCAGAACGCCCAGCCGCCGTCCTTCTCGCTCGGGCCGTTCCCGGTGAGGAGGACGCACCCGACGTCCGACTGGCGCTTCGCGTGATCGAGCGCGGTCGCGAGTTCGTCGACGGTGCCGGGTCGGAAGGCGTTGCGCACCGCGGGGCGATCGAAGGCGATGCGGAGCGCGCCGACGTCGCGTGCGCGATGGTAGGTGAGGTCGTCGAAGTCGAACTCCGCTACCGCTTCCCACCGATCTGGATCGAAGATCTCGGAGACGTCGTTCACGTCCGTGTGAGCGCGGTGACGGCGCTAAAAGCTTCGGCTCCTCGCCTACGTCTCGTCGTCCGTCATTTCGTCGTCCGTCATTTCGTCGTCCGTCGATCGGTCGTCCGTCGCGTCGGCTTCCTCGGTGTCGGAGGTGCCGACGCCGTCCGTGTCGTCCGCGTCGTCCGCGCCGCCAGCCCGTTCGAGAGCGGTGCCGGCCGGCAGGATCGTCGTGTCGGGCGCGTCGACGGGGCTGTCGGGACCGGTGAGCCACGCGCTGAGGTAGACGACGCAGGCGGCGATCACGGCGACGAGCAACTGGAGGGTGGCGGCGCCGTAGACGAGCGTGAGGAGCATCGTCAACACGACGATCGACCGGCGCGAAGCGTTCGCGTGATAGACGAACGCGGCGACGACGAACAGCGCGAAGGCGACGCCGACGCCGAGCAGTAGCTGCTGGGCGACGAGGAACGAGTACAGGAGGGCGACGATGCCGACGAGCACGGCGACGGCGGCACCGACGACGCGAGATGCGGAGGGCATACGCGAACGTGGCGACGCCGCGACCTTAGTCCTTGAGTTCGGAGACGACGCGCTCGCGGATCGACTCGCGGACGCGATGACTGGCTTCGGCGTCGGACGACACCGCGATCACCTGCGTGCCGTCGCTCGCCACGCTCGCGCGATAGGCGTCCGCGAAGTCGGCGCGCCCGTCGGTGCGGACGTAGTCGAAGCCGTAGAGGTCGGCGGTGGGCGCGAAGTCCAACCCGTGAGGCGTCTTGAACTGCCCCTCGAACGGCGGGTCGAACGCCTCGATCGGGAGCATGTGGAAGATGCCGCCGCCGTCGTTGTTCACGAGGACGATCGTCGCGTCGACACCGCAGCGCGAGAGCGCGAGCAGGCCGTTCGTGTCGTGATAGTAGGCCAGATCGCCCGTGAGGAGGACGAGCGGATCGTCGGTCGCGCTCCCCGCGCCGAGCGCCGCGGACGTGACGCCGTCGATGCCGGAGCACCGCGGTTGCCGAGGACGGTGAGGTCGGCGTCGCGGACCGCGCCGAAGCGATCCACGTCGCGGACGGGCATGCTGTTCGAGACGAACAGCGTCGCGGGATCCGGGGCGTCGGCGACGACGCGGCGCGCGATCGCGCCCTCGAAGAACCGATCCGTGTCCGCGATCACCGACTCGTGGACGCGCTCGGCGCGCTCGAGCGCGGGCCAGTCGGCGCTCGCGTGCGTGGCGTCGATTCGATCCGCGAGGGCGACGGCGAGACGTCCCGGATCCGCGGTCACGAGATCCGTGGCGGTGAACGTCGCCTCGCGCCACTCGCCCGCCGGATCGACTATGACCTGCCGGGCGTCGGTCCGCGCGAGGTAGTTCCGGAGGGGCTTCGAGGTCGGCGAGGCCCCGACGCGGAAGACGAGGTCGGGACCCGACCAGTCGGCGGTGACGCGCTCGTCGAGGTAGCCGTCGTATCCGCCGTAGAGGGGTATCTCGGAAGCGTGCGGGCCGTATCGCAGCCCGGAGAGCGGGTCGGCGAGGATCGGGAAGCCGCTCGCCTCCGCGAGCGCGACGATCGGGGCCGCGTACTCCAGATCGGTCGGCCCGGCGACGATGAGACCGCGCTCGGCCCCCTCGACGGCCGCGACGAGGTCGGCGAGTCGGTGATCGTCGAGCGTCATGCGACCCGGCGTCGTCGTCACGAACGGGCCGTCGCGTCCCCGCGCGGCCAACGGGTGGTCGTCCGCCCATCCCTCGGGGACGGCGTGGGGCGAGTCGGACGCGACGGCGGTCGGTTCGAGCGGCTTCGCGAACGGGACGTTCAGGTGCACGGGACCGGGATGCGCGCCGGTCGCGGCCGTCACGGCGCGATCGGCAGAGACGCGGACCGACCGGAGCTTGCGGGCTTCGGCGGCGGGTTCCGGGAGGTCCGTGTAGAAGCGGACGGCGTCACCGTAGAGCTTCTCCTGATCGATCGTCTGGTTCGCGCCGCTGTCCCGCAGTTCCGGCGGGCGGTCGGCGGTCAGGACGACGAGCGGGACGCGGGCCTGCGAGGCTTCGATGACGGCCGGATGGAAGTTCGCCGCGGCCGTCCCGGAGGTGCAGACGAGCGCCACGGGCTGGCCGGCGCGTTTCGCGCGACCGAGCGCGAAGAAGGAGCCGGCGCGCTCGTCGAGGTGCGAGAAGACGGCGAGGTCGGGATGAGCGTCCGCGGCCACCGTCAGGGGCGTCGAGCGACTCCCCGGTGCCACACAGACCGACGCGACGCCGGCCTTCGCGAGTTCGTCGACGAGGACGCGCGCGTGGAGCGTCGCGCGATTCGGCGCGCTCACTCCCGCTCACCCCGCTCGAAGACGTCGAGGATCGGCCGGTACTTCAGTTGGACCTCCTCCCACTCGGCGTCGGGATCCGAGTCGGCGACGATCCCCGCACCCGCGAACGGTCGGACGCGCGTCCCGTCGGCGAGCGCGGAGCGGAGCGCGACCGCGAACGTCCCGTCGCCCGCCGCGTCGAACCACCCGACCGGCGCGGCGTACCACCCGCGATCGAACGTCTCCGTCTCGCGGATGACGCGGAGCGCGGCGTCCGGCGGCAACCCCCCGACTGCGGGCGTCGGGTGGAGCGCCTCCACGAGGTCGAGGACGTGCGCGTCGCTCGACGCCGCGATCGGGGTGAAGAGGTGCTGGACGGTTTCGAGCGCGCGGACGCGGCGCTCGCCCGTCTCGACGGCCGTCGCGACGTCGGCGAGCTGTTCACGGATGCGTTCGGCGACCACCTCGTGCTCGTGGCGGTACTTCGCCGACGAGCGGAGGTCGGCCGCGAGCCGCCGGTCCGCGTCCGGCGTCTCGCCGCGCCCGACCGTCGCCGCGAGCGCGCCCGTCCGAACGTCCGCGTCCTCGCGCGTCACGAGGCGTTCTGGCGACGCCCCGAAGAACGTCGCGCCGTCGGCCGGTCGGAGCGCGAACCGGAAACACGAGGGGTAGGCGTCTCCGAGCCGCTGGAGGGCGTCGGGGAGCGAGAACGCGTCCGCGAGCGTCACGTCGAGCGCCTGCGCGAGCACGACCTTCTCCAACTCGCCCGCGCGGATGCGTTCGGTCGCGGCCGCGACCTGCTCGCGCCACTCCGCGCGCGACGTCGTGCGCGCCGTCTCGACGACGCCCGGCGGCCGACCCACCGGTCGCTCGTCGGGGTCGAACCGCTCGCGGACCGAGGTGATCGTCTCCGCGACGGTCGCCTCGCTCGCGTTCGCGCCGTGGGCGTTCACGGTCAGCCACGTCCCCTCGGAAGTCGTCACCACTTGGACGTGCGGCAGGACGAACGCCGCCGTCGGGAACCCGTCCCACGGGCCGGTGCCCGCGTGGCCGTCGTGGAACGCGAACCCGCCGACGAAGCGCGGCCGCGCCGCCGCGGGGGCGTCGGCCGGCCGATCAGCCGACTCGAAGACCTCGCTCGCGCGCTCGCGGACCGCCGCGAAACGGTCGGGTCCGTCGGCCGTCACCTGCACCGCCGCGCCGTAGCCAGCGACCGACGGCTCCGACGGTCCCGCCCAGACGACCGTCGGCTTCCCGAGCGTCCGCAACAGCCCCGACAGCGACGCGTCCGGCACCCGGACCGTCCGACTGACGAGCGTCGCCGAATCGGCCCGCGCGACGCCCTCGCGTGAATCCATCGACTCACACTCGGGGGGCGCGCGCCTTAGCACCTACGACCTTTTGCAGCGCGCGCTCCGCGCGCTTGATCCGCTCGACCTCTGCGAGATATCAGAAGATCTCTCGCTGATCCTGCAGAACTCTCCGCGTTCTGCGGACAAAAGCCTGCGTCACCCCTTCGGGGGATCCTTGGCCTCGCGCCTGACGGCGCGAGTGAACCGCGCGATTCCACACGAGACCGTCAGGCCGAATGTGGGGACAGTAGAAGTCCGCTCCCACGCTACTACCGGGATCTGACGAACCACTCGTCACGTGGACGGCAGTCGAAGAACTCGTCAGATACAACTAGCGCACTTACCGCGAGCGACCGGAGGAAGCGAGCGGGCCAAGAGCCGACCAACGGGAGGCTCGCAGGCTTTTGGTCGAGCGTTTCCCAGCGAGCCGAAGGCGAGCGCAGGAAAAGGTCGCGCACACACCGAACAGCGGTTCCACATCGAGATCAGGCGAAAAATCACGCGAGCTAGCGTCCGCGGGGGTTCTCCGTACAACCACCCGTCACGAGTACCGCTCTTCCGCCCACGGATTCGCGGTGACGGAGTAGCCGCGTTGCTCCCAGTAGCCCCGTTCGGGTTCGGTGAGGAGGGTGACGCCGTCGACCCACTTCGCGCCCTTGTAGGCGTACTTGTGCGGGGTGACGACGCGGAGCGGGCCGCCGTGTTCGCGCGGGAGGTCGTCGCCGTCGTAGCTCCACGCGAACAGCACTTCGTCGCGGGCGGCGGCGTCGAGCGGGAGATCGGTCGTGTAGCCATCAATGGCGTGGAACATGACGTGGACGGCGTCGGACGCGACGCCGACGGTATCGAGGAGCGTCGTCGCGGTGACGCCCGTGAACTCGCAGTCGAACTTGCTCCACCCGGTGACGCAGTGGAAGTCCTGTCGCTGCGTCTCGCGTGGGAGGTCGCGAAACTCGTCCCACGTGAACGAGCGCGCGGTCTCGACCGCGCCGCCCACGTCGAACGTCCACGTCTCGGGGTTCCAGTCGGGCGTCTCGCCCATCGAGAGGACGGGGAATCGCTCGACCTCGCGCTGTCCGGGCGGGAGGCGCTCGTCGCCGAACTCCCGATAGAGTCCCGTCACGTCGCGCACGGCGGGCTGGCTCACGTGCCGGTCTACGCACTCGATGCCCCTGATCGTACCGGTATCGGGGAAGAGGGATATATAGATTGGGAACTTCTATTTTCGATGAGGGATGAATGTTTTTGGAAGAGAGAAATCGGCCCGCCAAGTTTATACCAAGGGACGCCAAATCTCGGATCAGACGAATGCCAAAGGTGGAAATCAACATTCCCGACCACATCGAGATGCAAATCGCCCAGCTCGTCGAGCAGGGCGAGTTCCTCACTCGAGAGGACGCGATCGAGGACCTCCTCTCCGCGGGCATCAAGGCGTACAAGACGAGTGGCCCGATGGACGAGGACGAGCCGGGTCTCGAGGACGAGGGCATGATGGGCCACGACGACGAGTACGTCTTCTGATCGCTTTTTCGCGTATGTGACCTGCTGGCGAGCAAGGTTTAACCCTCGCTGTGTCCAATTCGCGGTATGCACAAGGACGAACTGCTCGAACTCCACGAGCAGATGGTGGAGATCAAAGAGACGTTCTCGGGATACGAGGGGGTCGATGAGAGCGTTTTCGAGCCGTACGAGGAGCTCGATATCGACCCGTCGCACGTCCACAAATCGAAGAGCGAACACAAGCACGCGGTCTTCGTTCTCGGGAACGCGCTCGCCGTCGCGATGAGCGAGGACGAGTTCTCGAACGCCGGGCGCATCTCCAAGCGCATGGAGGAGCTCGCGGACGACGCGGGCGGCAAGCTCTAGATCGCCGGAAAACGTTTTACGTCGGTGCCGCCACGGGGGGCGTATGCAGGAACGCACGGTCGAGCGCGTCGAGTCGTGGGACGCCCGACCCTACGCGGGCGGGGCGAACGCGCTCGCTGAACTCGCGGCCGCGGAGTTCTCTGGCGTCGTCTCCGTCGGGGACGCGCACCTCTTCTTCGTCAACGGGCGCGCCGTCACCGTCGCCAACGGCACCGTCGCGGACGTCGTCGACGGCACGGGCGAGGTGCGCGAGGCCCCGGATCGATCCCTCGCGCTTCTCCTCGCGATGCGCGTGTCCGACGGCGAGACGCGCGCGAGCTACTACACGAACGAGACGCCGGTCGCCGAGACTGACAAAGCCCTCCGCGACGCGGGGTTCACGGGCTACGTCGAACTCTCCGAGAACGTCCTGAGCGGGGACTACTACGTCGCCTACTACGGCGGCCGATCGTTCCCCGTCGCGTTCGTCGGCAACCTCCCCGAGGTGTTCACGGGCGAGGAGGCCTTCGAGCGCGCGGCCGACGAGATCGGCGTCTACGAGGTCGTCTCCGCCGATCTCGCGTTCCCGGACCTCCCCGATTCTGAGGCGCCGGTGGACGAGGCGGACGCGACCGCGCTCGATGGGGCGGACGCCGACACCGACGATGGGGCGGACGCCGACACCGACGATGGAGCCGAGACGGTCACCGACGGCGACGACGCCGCGGAAGGGAGCGTCACGATCGGTGGTGGCGGGATCACCGACGTCGGCCGTGATGTGGACAGCGCGGGACGCGATGCGGAGGACGCGGAGAGCGCGACCGCCACGGACGGGGACGAGACCGGCGGGATCCCCGACGAACTCGCCATCGCCGCCGCCGGTCCGGCCGACGCGTCGGACGAGGA
>NZ_BATA01000092.1 GCF_000474235.1 Halarchaeum acidiphilum MH1-52-1 | reverse complement strand
ACGCTTTGTGAGGTACTGATGATGTGTACATTGTACATCCACCCACTTAGCGATTGTCGTGTGTACAATGTGAGCCAATCTGGCTTCTACCTGTTCGTCACCTTCTCTTGAACGAGCTATGCTTTACTGATTCGGACGGCCGGTCCGACCGTTGCGTCTGCACGGGACACGGCGAGACCTGGCAAGGGAGTTCGTGTCAGCCACGACTGTTCGCAGTCGTTGGCTGCTCACCGGTCGTCGTCGGCTGCGATCTCGACCGTCGTCGCGTCGCCACCGTAGACGTCGACCTCGACGGGGGCAGCAAGATCGAGAGGTTTGTCCTCAAGGTCCACCTTGTGCCGGTGGAGCCGCTGGGCGGTCTCGGCGCCGACCAGTTGCTTGACCGTCTCAAACTCTAGGTGGTCGTCGTAGTACTTCGTCGCGACGAGCTCCTAGAATGTCTCTCTGTCGGCGATGTCTTCGACGTACTCGCGGATCGCCTCGACGAGGAGGTCCGTCCGGTCCCTGTCGAAGAGGTCGGCGATTGCGTTCAGTCGGTCGACGAGGTCCTCCGGGGACTGGAAGTGAACCCGCCGGGGATTGTCGCGCCCGCCCATTCTATGCGCAAAGTCTTCGCAGAGTCGTATATCGATTTCGGCGTCTGCACAGCGCTTATATATCACTGCCTACGGATTGACCTCCTCCCGCGCCTGAAGACGCGGGAATCCCGCCACGGGATTTCAGGCCGAGCGTGGCCTTATGGTTTCAAGACGCATACGTCCCAAGCGTCTCTTGCTTGGTAGCATCGGCTTGGGTGTCTTGTGGGGCGGTCAAACGCCCCCCATCCTCAGCCGAGTCATCGCCATCCGTGTGTTCTCTTGAATGGCTCTCTCCGCTGAGGTAGCGGTCTGCGATGTTTATCGCGCCGTTCACGTCTGCTTGGTACTCGCCCATCCAGCAAGCGTCGTTCGTACACTTGAACGCCGCCTGTCGCGGGCGGTATCCTACTTCACCGCAGGCGTGGCACTCCTTCGACGTGTTGCGTGGGTTCACCGTCTCGACGGGGATGCCCTTCTCGACGGCCTTGTAGCGTATTTGGGCGTGGAGTTTGGCGAATCCCCAGCCGTGGAGACGCCGATTCATGAAGTCGCCGTAGTCCATTGACTCCCGAATGTACGTTAGGTCTTCCAGAACAAGAACGGAGTTCTCGACGGATTCGGCGTACTCCACGACTTCGCGGGTGACGCGGTGGAACACGTCGTCTATCTGTCTCCACACGTCATCGCCAAAGGACTCCGCGATACGCTCGCTTCCGCGCGTCTGGAGTCGGCGCTTGGCGGTAAAGTAGGTCTTGCGGAGCCGACGAACGATCTTGCCTTCGTCGGCCCACAGTTCGGGCGCGGTTGGAGAACCGTGGTCGTTGCGGTGACACACCGTGGCGAGTGACGCTTCCCCGATGTCCACTCCGATGGGCGTCCGTTCTTCGGCGGACACATCGGAGCGTTCCTCCACGTCGCGGGTGGCGGTGACGTGGAGATACCACGTCCCGTCCCGCTCGAACAGCCGACTCTCACCCATCGTGGCGTCTCCCGCGTTCAACGCTTCCAGCCAACCCCGTTGGTCGGGATTCGGTTGTGCTGGCATCCAGAGGTGGTAGTCCTCGTGGTGCGGGATTTTGACGTACCACTCGATTGCGTTCTCGGGCTGGTGGTCGAGACGTAGCCCCTCGTTGGTGAAGCGCACAGGGTGGTTGTCGTGAAGTTCGCCCGCGTTGTATGTCGTCGTGAGTTGCGGGACGTACTTTTTGAGCGCGTTCTTCGCGTACCCGCTTAGGTCGTAGTTGATCACCACGTCGTTTGCTTCGGTCTGCGTGGTACATCGGGCGTCGAAGGCGTCTTGGAGAGCGTGCTGGTACGCTTCTCGCGTCTCTCGGATTTTCCTCCGCTTGTGGGCGTTCGGGTCCACAAGTTTGAGTTCCAGCGTCTTGGTGAGTTCGGTCAAGAATCGCCCCCCTTGTGTTGCTGGATGTAGCTCTCTACAGTCTCACTCGAAACGTGCCCGGCGGTCCCTGCGTAGTATCCTCGCGCCCATCCGATTTTCTCGCCTTCGTGGTCGGCGTATCGGTGATTGTACTTGCGCGAGGAGATACCCTTGAACCAGTTGGCCAGTAGCGCCGGTTCGTTCTTGGGCGGGCTACTGACGAACAGGTGAACGTGGTCGGGCTGTACGGTGAGGTCGAGTATTTCGACGCCTTTGTCGTCGGCTATTTCGTGGAGGATGGACTGGACACGGCTGGCAACCTCGTTGACGAGCACCGACTGGCGGTACTTCGGCAACCACACTATGTGGTAGTTGAGGTTGTACGTCGCGTGCCGTGTGGTCTTCATCCGTGTTGCACACTATGGTCAGTTAGCGTCTTCATACTACCGATAGAACGGTGGGAAATCCAGCCAGGGCGTCGTCGGTGGGTGTGTAGGCTATTGTCTGCTTGACCCCCGCCTGAAGACGGGGGTATGCGCTCGTATTTTTATCACCGTTAAGAGACACATCGGTGTGCACCGACCAGAGCACCACGCTTCTACGGCTCCTGACGTAGTTCGCGGAGTGTCGCGACGGCTGTCGTTCCGATTCGGACGCCGTCGACGTTCCGCACACCGAGGTCAACGGTTGCCGTGCGAAAGGGGTGAAACCCGATGAGGACGCGATGTGTGACCGTGCGAACGGTCTTTTCGTCGTAGCGCTCGAGGACGTCAGCCGTGATCTCGTCGAAATGGGCCTCCGGGTGATCAACACGAGGATCCTGCCCGCGCTCACGCAGCAGCGTCCACACTTCCTCGAACGACGGGTCGTCCGGATTCCCCGTCGCGTCTTCCACTGGGTAGGTGGCGTCAGTCTCGGTCATTCTCCATCCTCGGAACCGGTCGGTTCGATGTCCGCTGATCGTCGGTTGCGGACGTCACGGAGAATCTCTTTGACTACCTCGGTGTCGTCGATCTGTTCGAGTTCGTTGACGAGCTGGGTGAGCTGTTGCTGGTGAGTGATCGCTTCCGGGTCGCCGTGCTCCGTCTCGATCTCCGTCACGGTGAGATGCCGGTCCTCACTCCACCCACACGTCCAACACTGCCGGTGGAGAACAGCGCTTTCACCGTCCTCGAGATCAACGATCGCGTCGCCGAACTGTGTCGATGGCGGCCACCGTGGCCCGACTTCACGGGAGACGTACGACTCGCCGCAGTCCGGACACTCCATACGCTACAATTGAGCGGTATGCCCCTAAACCGTCCGGGTGGACTGCGTGTCACACGAGACGTCCCCGCCAGTGGGCGACAGAAAGCACTTATGGTGTCCTACAGTACCGAACGAGCATGCGTTCGTACCCGCTGGTCAGGAAGCCATGGATTCGGTGACGCGGTCCGCGCGACCACGCCCCATACTGGGGCCGTAGCGGGCTGCTCCATTGAATCCGTGTTTCACCATGGATGACGCTGAACTCCTCCGACGCGAGCTGCGTGCCGCACGTGACGAACTCGTCCGGAAACGCACTGACGAGACAGACGACCCGGTCGCGGCCGCGAGCCAACTCCCGCTCATGCCCGAGCGCGACGCCGAGTTCCTCCGACTCGCCCTCATGAGCGTGAACGACCTTGAGACGCACATCGACCGCCTCGAACGCGACCTCGCCGATCTCGAAAACGGCATCGACCACCCCGACGACTAACTAACTCACAATTCACGAATGAAGGTCTACCCGAAGATTCCGCGATACGACCATCCCGTCGTCCCAGACGACTTCTTCGACGCGGACGACCTCGTGGTCGTCGAGAAGTTCGACGGGAGCGCGTTCCGCTTCACGCTCTACGACGAGCGCTACGCGGACGCCTATCCCGAGACAGTCGCCGAGGCCGCGGATGGCGACGGAAGCCTCGTCTTCGGGACGCGCCGGTCGATCATGGGCTGTCACCGCGACTCACTCTCGGAGATCGACGGCGCACTCCACCGCGCGGTCCGCTGTCTGCGCGACGGCGTCGACACGGACACGCTGCGACGCGTGCACGACGAGTATGCGAGCCCTCTCGTCGTCTACGCGGAGAACCTCATCTACTCCACGCTCGACTACGGCTACACCGACCGCGACCTCCCGGCGCTCGTGGGCTTCGACGTCCTCCCCTACGACCGGATCGAGACGTACACTCCACCCGGGAATCCCTACGCGGAGACCTTCGCGGGCTTCCTCAACACACCCACGACCTGGCGGATCCTCGACCGAATCCGCCACGAAGACGCCGCCATCGAACACGCGTTCGTCCCCGCGACAATTCTCGACGACCACGGCTTGATCGACCCCGACACGTACGAGGTCCCACAGTCGTCGCTCGCGGACGACGTGCACGCGGAGGGAGTCGTCGTGCGCAGCGACACGCACGAGCGACGCGTGAAGATCGTCCGCGAGGCGTTCCACGAGCTGAACCGCGAACAGTTCGGCCAGAACCCCGAGGAGGCAGAGACGGGCGCGGAGTACCTCGTCGCGACCTACTGCACGCCCGCCCGCATCCGCAAGGAGGTCCGAACGGTGGTCGTCGAGGACGGCCGCGAGTTCGGCCGCCACCTCATAGATGACCTCTACCCGCGCGTCGTCGAGGACATCTGGGCCGAGAACTACCCCGAGATCATGCGACTCGACAGAGCGATCGTCCCCGGCGAAGTCTATCCGCTCGCCGCCAAGCGCTGTGCCGCCGAACTCCAGAAAATGGAGACGAACGCCGAACTGAACGATGCCGACCCGACGACGATCTGGCAGCACCTCACCAAGCGATGACCGAGTATCCACGTGAGGAACTTAGCGGGCGCGGTGGTGATCCCGAGGCGATCAGTGACCGCTATCGCGAGCAGCAACCGGACTCGATCTCCGTCTCGTGGTCGGACTTCGTCGAGACCGCCCGCAACGAAGACGATACGATCGAGTACATCGCCGCGATTCAGGACGCTCTCACGAGACTCGAGCGGCGCAAGCGCGAGCGGGACACCCTTACACCCGTCTCAGCGCTGTGGGAGACGGACGTCCAACAGCGACTGATCGCGTCGTACGCGTTCGCGATCCCGACACATGAGGCACTTGAGTATCTTCGTGAGCAAGCGCCGATCATCGAGCTCGGTGCGTGGAAGGGCTACTGGGCGTACGAACTCGACAAACGCGGCGTCGACGTCACCGCCTACGACGTTAGCCCTGTCCTCGATCCGTGGTTCTCGGTCGAGTCTGGTGACCAGGATGTCCTCCTTGGGTATAGCGAGGCGGAGACACTCGTGCTCTGCTGGCCGCCGGTCGGCTCCATGGCCTACGAAGCGCTCCTCCTCCACGACGGGGATGTCATCTATATCGCGAACGCCCTGGTGACGGATTCAAGGCGTTCGCCGATATGCGGTTTTTCGACGTTCTCGACGCGCGCTACGACCATATCGCACAGATCGATCTGCCGAGCCATCCCGGCGCAAAAGACAACCTCCACCACTACCGGCCACTGTACTAACCATGCGAGAATACCGGTCTCAGTGAACCGGGCAGCGGTGTACTCTCACCAGATGCAACGTGACGTAAGTCGTTCGGCTACTCAGCAAACGGCCCCAGACAAGATCATATATCTGCACCAATAACGTATATGTGTCTCGAATGCGTATGACGCTGTAATGACTGACGAACCAGAGCCACGGGGCGAATCGGGTGGGCCAGACGAGTACCCGACTGGTGACGAGGTTCCGGACGACGCCCTCTCACCAGAAGATATCACTCTGTTCGACACGGACACAAACGAGGTTGACGACGTCAACGACTTCGCGACTGCGGAGTGGACGGAGTCGACGACGGCGGATGAACGAGTGCGAATCGTCGTGAAGCGGACTGTGTCTCCGACACCAGTGCGTGAGATTGCCGAAACCGCTGCTGTTTCCGAGACGAAAGCGCGGAACACGCTCAAATCTCTCGTCGAGGAAGGCGTTGCCCGAGTTGAGCAGACTGACTCCGGGGCGGCGTACCAGCGCGACCCGGATCGCTACTTGATCGAGCAGATTCACGCGCTGTCGCTGACTGAGGGACTCGTGGACCGGATTCAGGCCGCGAAGGCCGAAGTGGCTGAGTACCGGGAGCAGTACGATACTGAGTCGCCGGAAGAACTGCTCGTCTCCGATCGGAGTCTGACTGACGAGGAGTTAACGGACGTGTCGCACTGGCGAACGACAGTCCGTGATTTGGAGTACCTCCGAGCAGCGTACCGGATTCGACAGGCAAAGGAGAACACTGCGTCGTCCGAGACACGCACGCGAGGCAGTGATTCGAGCCACGCGTCCGCCCAATAATGGTGATGGGGAACGGGTCCGCACTGGACCCAGACGCACTTCTGGCGAGCGTGAATACCGCTGCGGATCAACTCGGGGCCGGGTTCCTGCGAGCGCAGTACAAGAACACCCGACACGGCACATACGACGAGGAGCCGTTCAGACCGCGAGAGGCGCGAATTACGGTTCGCCCCGGGATTCACCAGCAAGCGGGATATTTCGACATCCAGTGGTGGGCGAACGGCGACTACAAGTACCACTATCGAGAGCAAGGGTTGGAATTCCGATTCGGCTGCGAGAACGCAAACGAGACCACAGCCGACCCAGTCTATCACTTCCATCCCCCGAACGATCTGCAGAGACACGAGCGGTCGTGTATCGCACCGGATCACCCGCCGGAACGGGTAACTCGTGCCGTCCTCGCGACGTGGTGGGCCGCAGTCAAAAACGGGGACGAAACCGTGCTGAACACGCAGGACGGTCTTCCGTGACACCTACGCATGGTTCTCTACGCTGGTGAGCGCGTCGACGACGTCCTCGATGGCGAAGAGCCGGAGGTCGTCGCGTTCTGCGGCCGCTTCCTCGACGGCGGTCGTGAACCCACTTCGCGAGAAGAGCGCGTACTTCTCCCGACGGCTGCCTCCTGAGTCAGGTGTCCAGCGGAGCTCTTCGGCATGACGTTCCAGCCCTGAGAGCGCGTCGTAGCTCAGCGGCGACTCCTGGAACTTACACTCCCCGATGAGGAGCGTGTCACCGGTCGTGAGCCCGACGACGTCGATCTCGTGCTCGCCATACCACCACTGGCCGGTCTGGCGGATCGTCATGTCTGGATAGAGCGTCCTGACTGCCGTATTGCAGAGGTCTTCGAACGGCTGGCTCGCGAAGTCCGCCAAGTCCGGCTCGATGAGCATCTCGAAGGCGTCTTCGCCGACCTCGTCATACTGTTCGTCTGTCCCGTACACGAACCGGAACCAGAAGCGGAAGAACGGATCTCGAATCCGATACCGGCTCCGCTTACTCCGCTCCTTGCGCTCGGTCACCGGAACGTGCTGATCGACGAGTCGGAGTCGACCGAGCCGATCGAGATACGTCGAGAGCTGGTTGTACTCGATCCCGGTCGTTCCCGCGACCTCGTTCCGGCTCGTCCGCCCGCCCGCGATCGCCTCGAGGATCGAGAAATACCGCGTCGGCTCCTGCAGTTCCATCCGCAAGACGTAGTCCGGCTCGTCGTGCAACGTCCCATGCCGAGAGAGAATCGTCTCCTGGACGTTCGCCCCAAGTGATGCGGTTGGATCAACCTCTTCAAGATAGTACGGCACCCCGCCGAAAACAGCCCACGTCCGCACTTGGTCGGTCGGTGTGAGCTGTCCCTCGAAGAACTGCATCGCGGCAGCAAACGGCAGCTGTCCAATATCCAGCTTAAGCGAGGCACGACCATAGAGCGGGCTGTTTCCGAGAAGGGCGGCTTCCTCCATCATGCTGATCGAGGACCCGACGAGGACGAACGTCGCCGCGGAGTCCGCAAGCTCGTGATCGAACATCGCCTGCAACACCGAGGGAAGACTCTCGTCCTGCTCGATGAGATACGGGAACTCGTCAAGGACGACGATTGCATCCTGATCGGCGAGATATCCGAGGACGGCCTCCCAGTCCTCTCGAATGCGCGTAATCCCCGGATGGGCGTCGGCGGCAGTGTCGATGAACTGCTGGAGCTGGAGTGCGCTCGTCTTCTGTTTCGCCTGATAGACGACCGCGTCGTCGTAGTCTCGGAGTGAGTGGCGGACGAGCTCGGTCTTCCCGAGACGACGCCGCCCAAAGATTACGGCGAGTTCAGCGTCCGGCGACTCGTAGAGAGCCCGCAGCCGCTCAAGCTCCTCGGTCCGATTCACGAAGCCAGTCATAGCTATCACTACACACCACGCACTCATAAATATGCCAGATTATGATACTCTCAAATATCATATTCTGAAATATGATCTTTGCCAGCCTGCTGTCGGTGAGTTATTAACCAACAACTGGAGCGAACACAGCATCTGTTGGTTAAGGAGTAGCTCCCAGTGTCCCAGACTGCACTTCCACAGCGATGATAGTATTCTGATAGGATCTGATTTCGCTCATCAACCATCCCATCCATCAG
>NZ_BATA01000093.1 GCF_000474235.1 Halarchaeum acidiphilum MH1-52-1 | reverse complement strand
TCACAGTATGCACACGTCTCACCTGAATCAGGAGTCTCAACGGTCGTGGACATACCGATACTACGAGATGAACGTCGGAAAGCGTTTCGTGGCAGTTGCCAATGAGGTCGTCTGAACGTAGTGACCGACTGGCCGTCGGTCACTCGAATACGGTTTCGGTGACGCGGAGCGTGCCGTTCGCCTCATAGAGATAGCCACGTGTGAGCAGGCGCTCGACGGCGTACTCGCTGTCGCTATGCTCCGCCGAGAACGCGTTCGCCTCGTTGAGCAGCGCATAGGCTTCCTCATACGTAAGGTCACTCTCCTGGCCATCAGCGGCGTCCGCGAGAATCTGGTAGGCCTCCTGGACCCAGTCTGGGAGTGGCGGTCGTGGATCGGACGGATCTGAGAAGCGCGTCATGGGGGCTCGGAGCTCGTAGATGAGTGTACGACTGGTGCGCTTGTGAACCGTCCTATCGACGACTACAGAACCGGTGTAAGTAGCCCAGTAGCTCCTATTTCGGCATCCCTCGGCGTCCCAAAGCCGCGTTACGTCAGCGATGCTTTCAGAAACCTTGTCATCTTCATGTGATACAAAAGGCAAGAACAGCCCAGAAGAGGACTACGACCGGTAATTCTGGACGAGGTACCGACAGATTCCAGTCACCGCGCCGAGGATAATGCCGGCCGTGAGACTGAACTGGATTGAGTTGCCGTTTATACGTAGGACAGTCGTGAGAGCTGCTAGAAGTACGGTCCCTATAACGATACTCTCACCGGCGACTCCGATACGACTCCGTAGAACTTTATTATTGTTCTCACCTTCACTCATAGTAATGTCAATAAGTGGTGTGGTAATTAATGTCCGGGTTGGGCAGAGCGTGTCTAATTCTAGTAGCGGAATGGGTGACCGGTGGAAACGATTCCTGATACGTCCGACGGCGAGACGAATTTACTTTCGTCCGTGACGCCGTAGCCAACAGCGCCCACTCCTTTCTGGTTCGGAACCGTTCCGAAGACGGTGTCAATCTCATTCATCCCAACTGTGACGGAATCGGTGTCCGAGATCAGTGCAATGATGGCGCCAATCAATGTCACGGCGATTCCGATGCCTGCCGACTCAATGTAGATGGCGATTGCCCCTGCTGCGGCCGTAATTCCGATGTCGTTGACTCGCTGGGTAAATTCAACGGCGACTCCCTTAAAGTGGTGCGAGTAGTCGCTGTAAACCGAACAGCTTCCCGTCTCGGCACCTACCTGTTCATGTCGTTCAATGACGCCCTCATTGTCCATCGGTTGGACTGCCGCGGTTGAGAGATCCGCGCCACGGCCTCCGTTTTTCAAGTTCTTATAGGTCAACTCATCCACCTCCTGAACCAAGAAGTCTTCAGTTTCGCTGGTACTGGTACTCGCGGTCTCGAGTGTTCTGGATTCAGTGTTGGTCGGATTAGTGACCTTCCCCTGGAGGTAGGTCGTATCCTCAATCTGCCCCTCTGAATCGTACTTGACGACTTTAGCTACGTACTGGACTACTTTGAGGCTATTAGATATTGATTCACTGACTTTATTCACCTCCTTCACTTCAACAGGCGGACGTGAGTCTCCCGTTGCAGCGGCGAGGCCTGTAAACCCGGTAGCCGCCGTCCCGGTAGCAACTGCGCCTCCAATTCCTCGCAGGACGCCGCGGCGAGAGGCCACCTGCTTGTCGTCCTTTCCACTTGGCTGCTTACTGTGGTCTGACATCGCATCAAGTAGTACTGGTCGGAATCATATCACATCAACTAACGATAAAACGCCCATAGACTGACACAGTCATCGAGGATTGACCAAAGTGTCAGATTGCATTCTGTCTTCCGCTTTTTAGACTGGACCCAGTCGTTATGCTACTGAAACGTGCGATTTCTGCCATAGACCAGCACAAAATCACGCCACCTCACTTTTCAGTCCTAATTAAACACTACCAACTAAACACGACCTACCTAACAGACAGAAGAATATTGGTTGAGCCCTGCTTGACAACCGAACGATGTCGACCCGGAGTACATGACAAATATCGCGCCGTCGCGCCCACTGCCCGTCCTCAGCAGGTCGGTCAAGCGTGAGTCGATTCACGAGTTCGTCACGGGCGACGAGCTGCCGGACGGACGTCTCCCGCCAGCCCAACCGTGGGTCGTACAGCCGCTTCTGGAACACCGTCCCCGACCCTTGCGCGATGTACTGTGTGCGCTTCGTCCCGACGAGCGTCGTTGACGTGTACTCCACACCAACCGGTTCGCGCTTGAGCGCGGTGATGATTCCTTCGACGAATCGCTCGATCGCGAACCTGCCGAGGTCGTTCGGCACGCGAAGTTGGAGTGGTGTGCGGGGATACTGTTCAGGTTCGAGCTCTGCCTCGAGACGCTGTCGGCCACGTCGCTCGTCGTCTTCGTACATGGTTACTAAGGAGGCTCTCTACTGCCCCTCCGCCCCTCACGGGGGCGACAAACCTGCCCGGCGGTGAGACGCGATGTCGAGGGTATCCGTCTGCATTCCGAGTGTTCAATAGTCGGGCGGGTGAGATGCTGATAGCGAATGGAATTCGGGTATCAGAACGTGAACGTCGACACGGGCAACGAGTCGACACTCCTCCACTTCACGGCGGCGAACGGCACCGACGCACACATCCTCGTTGACGCCGGCGCGGACGTTGACCTCGATGAGACGCTCGGCGACGACGAGTACCTGAACGCGATCTGTCTCACGCACGCCCACATCGACCACTACCGCTCGCTCGCCCAGAACCACCGCCATAACGCCCCGATTTACACCGCCGCCGATACCGCGACCGTCTTGCGGCGTGCGTTTCCCGAGATTGCCCAGCACGAGACACTCGGCGACGTCGACAGCGCACTTGACGCACTCACGCCAATCGACGACTGGACATCGATTCTCGATACGCTCGCCGTCCGCCCGGTCTCTGTCGGCCACACACCCGGTGCTGTCGGCTTCCTCTTCCGCGTCACCGACGAAACCCTCGACGGCGAACTCACACCATCCACGAAATACGTCCTTGCGACCGGCGACTTCACCACGCGTCCCTGCGCGGGCTACGCCGGCCTCACCGACGAACTGCCCGTAGATGTCGACGCCCTCCTCCTCAACGTCGCAACCCGTGATGACTACCAGACGACCCTCGACGATGTCCTTGAAATAATCCTTGAGCGCGCTTATGGCGGGTCGCGTACCGTCGTCGCGACGAGCGCGCTGACCGGTGTCCACGTCGGTGTTCTCCTCGATAGCCTCGTTGACGAAATCGGCCACACAGTCCCGATTCGGCTCGTCGGCCAGACAGCGAAACACTACCACAACCTCGACTACGACTGTCCCCACGTCACGGCGACACCGACGTTCGACGCCCCGAGCGACGTCCTCGAACCCGGCACGATCACGATTGGCGGCCCAGAAACGGCGACGACCGGGAGTACCGAGCGCTTACTGCAGGCGATCGATGAGGATGCAGGTGCGGCGTTCGTCCAGCTCACGACCGGCTCTGGGACTCCAGTGTCGACAACCGCCTGCTCGACCTACCACGCCACCCTCATCAACCATCCGTCGAGCGTCTGCATCGACGAGTTCGTCGCCGCGCTCGCCCCAACACAAGTCGTGGTCAAGCACGCCTCTGGCCGGACACTCAACCGGTTCCAGAAACGCTTCGACCGCTGCTTCACCTGGGGGACCGACGACGAGCATCGACACACGCTCTACGCGGATGGTGAGTGGACTGCACCGGGCTGGCTTCACGAGGACACCATCCAGCGGATTCGGATGCGCCACCGCGACGCCGAACAAGACCAATCACCCATCTCGGACGCCTCGTTCAGCAGCCTCACCCACGACGACGTCAACCCAGCGGCGGAGGGTGTCGATGTCGACTACTTCGTCGAGCGGTTCGCTGGTACGGACGCCACCACCGAGTCCCCGACGGAGCCGACAGCCGACGACTCGATACGGGCTACCGGAGAGCGCCCACAGCCACAGGATGAGCCCACCGAACCCACGTCCGAATCCTTTGAAGATGCCGTCCTCTCGCGACTCGACACCATCGAGGCCCAGCTCAGCGAGGACGACCGTCACGTCACGGCCCGCGTCCTCAGTAGTGACGGCGACACCTTCCTCCAAGTCCTCGACGATGTCGACCTCGAGCCCGGCGACGTCGTCAACCTCCAAATTACGCATCCGGAGACAGAGACCGAGTCGTCCGGTGAGTAGGGTGTATGGTAGTCTCCCCCTGTAGGGTATGTACAGAAACTCGGGATGAGACAACTCCCCTATAGATTAACCAACACATCCTCAGATAGTGGGCGACAGAAAGCATTTATCGCGCTCCAGTGTACGGGCTGAGCATGCAGTCGTGGCCGCTGGTTGGAAAGCCACGGCTGACGCTGAACTCCTCCGACGCGAACTGCGTGCCGCACGCGACGAACTCGTCCGGAAACGCACCGACGAGGGCGACCCGATGACGGCGGCGAGCCAGCTACCGTTAATGCCCGAACGCGACGACGAGTTCCTCCCCCTCGCACTCATGAGCGTCACGGACCTCGAAACACATATCGAACGGCTTGAGCGCGACCTCACCGACCTCGAGAACGGCATCACCGACCTCGATGACTAACCCACCCCACGCTCACTCGCGATGAAGGTCTACCCGAAAATTCCACGCTACGACCATCCCGTCGTCCCCGACGACTTCTTCGCGGCGGACGACCTCGTGGTCGTCGAGAAATTCGACGGCAGCGCCTTCCGCTTCACCCTCTACGACGACCGCTATGCCGACGCCTACCCGGACACCGTCGTTGAGGCTGCGGACGGCGACGGCAGCCTCGTCTACGGAACACGCAAATCCATCATGGGCTGCCACCGTGATCCACTCGCCGAGACCGACGGCGCGCTCCACCGAGCAGTCCGCTGTCTCCGCAACGGCATCGACACAAACGCACTCCGAGCACTCCACGAGGAGTACGCCAGCCCGCTTACCGTCTACGCGGAAAACCTCGTCTACTCCACCCTCGACTACGGCCATACCGAACGCGACCTCCCCGCCCTCGTGGGGTTCGACATCCTCCCCTACGACCAGATCGAGACATATACACCACCCGGCAATCCCTATGCGGAGACGTTCACGGGATTCCTTGAGACGTCTACGGCGTGGCGTGCGCTCGATCGACTCCGCGACGAAGACACCCCATCCGAGTATGCGTTCGTTCCGGCGACCATCCTTGAGGAGGACAGCACAATCGATCCCGACACCTACGATATCCCACCATCGTCGCTTACGGCAGACGTCGACGCTGAGGGCGTCGTCGTGCGGAGCGACACCCACGAGCGACGTGTGAAGATTGTCCGCGAGGAATTCCACGAGCTGAACCGCGCCCAGTTCGGCCAGAATCCAAGCGAGGCCGAGACGGGCGCCGAATACCTCGTTGCGACCTACTGCACGCCTGCCCGCATCCGCAAAGAAGTTCGGACAATGGTCGTCGAGGACGGCCGCGAGTTCGGCCTGCATCTCGCCGACGACCTCTACCCACGCGTCGTGGAGGACATCTGGGCCGAAAACTACTCCGAGATCATGCAGCTCGACAGACCACTCGTTCCCGGCGACGTCTATCCGCTCGTCGCCGAGCGATGTGTCGCCGAACTCCGCAAACTCCAGACGAACGCCACCCTCAACAACGCCGACCCCACCACGATCTGGCAATATCTCACAGACTGATGACCGAGTATCCCCGTGACGAGATTAGCCAGCGCGGTGGCGACCCCGAAGCGATCAGTGACCGCTATCGCGACCAGAAGCCGGACTCCATCTCCGTTTCGTGGACTGGCTTCCTCAACACCATCCAAAACGAGGACACCACAATCGAATATATCAACGCGATTCAGGAGACACTCGCGACGCTCAAACGTCGGAAGCGTGAGCGGGACACCGTCATGCCGATTTCTGCGTTGTGGGAGACGGACGCCCAACAGCAGTTGATCACGGAGTACGCGTTCGCGATTCCGACCCGGGAGGCACTCGACTACCTCATCAAGCAGGGGCCACTCGTCGAACTCGGTGCGTGGACGGGCTACTGGGCGTACGAACTCGACAAACGCAGCGGCGACATCACCGCCTACGACATCGACCCCATCCTCGACCCGTGGTTCCCGGTCCAGTCGGGTGATCAAGACGTCCTTCTCGAGTACGGCAAGGCGGAGACGCTCGTGCTCTGTTGGCCACCAGTCGGCCCGATGGCCTACGAGTCACTCCTCCTCCACGACGGCGACGTCATCTACATCGGCGAACGCCCCGGTGAGGGGTTCAAGGCGTTCGGGGATATGCGGTTCTTCGACGTCCTTGACGCCCGCTACGAACACGTCACCCAGATCGACTTGCCGAGCCACCCCGGTGCGAAAGACAACCTCCACCACTACCGGCCGCTCGACTGAACGTGCACGGACGTCCGAACGGCTCTGACGAGTACGATGACGATATCGGCGTGACTTCTCCCACGACTTCAGTCGTGGGCTTTCTCCTCGATCTCGTGTAATCCACCATCGTTAGCTGCAAGTGCTCCATTCACCGTTCTTGGAGACACATCCCTCACTCTGTAGTGAGCGCGTCAACGACATCCGCCATGGTGAAGAGCCGCAGGTCGTCGCGTTCTGCCGCCGCTTCTTCGACAGAGGTGGTGAATCCACTTCGCGAGAAGAGCGCGTACTCTTCCCGCCGGCTGGCTCCTGAGTCAGGTGTCCAACGTAGCTCGTCAGTATGCTGCTCCAAGCCTGAGAGCGCATCAAGGCTCAGCGGAGACGACTGGAACTTACACTCCCCGACGAGGAGCGTCTCATCCGTCGTGAGTCCGACGACGTCGATTTCGTGCTCCCCATACCACCACTGGCCGGTCTGCCGAATCGTCACGTCCGGATAGAGCGTTCGGAGCGCGGTGTTGCAGAGGTCTTCGAACGGGTGGCTCACGAAATCCGCTAACTCCGGCTCGATCAGCATCTCGAAGGCATCCTCGCCAATCTCGTCGTACTGCTCGCCGGTCCCGTAGACGAACCGGAACCAGAACCGGAAGAACGGATCCCGAATCCGATACCGACTCCGCTTACTCCGCTCTTTACGCTCCGTCACCGGCACATGTTGATCAACAAGCCGCAGCCGGCTGAGCCGATCGAGATACGTCGAGAGCTGATTGTACTCAATCCCAGTCGTCCCCGCAATCTCGTTCCGACTCGTCCGCCCGCCCGCAATCGCCTCCAAAATCGAGAAATACCGCGTCGGCTCCTGCAGTTCCATCCGCAAGACGTAGTCCGGCTCATCGTGCAACGTCCCATGCCGAGAGAGAATCGTCTCCTGGACGTTCGCCCCAAGTGACGCAGTTGGATCAACCTCCTCAAGATAGTACGGCACCCCGCCGAAAACAGCCCACGTCCGCACTTGGTCGGTCGGTGTGAGCTGTCCCTCGAAGAACTGCATCGCGGCAGCAAACGGCAGCTGTCCAATGTCCAGCTTAAGCGAGGCACGACCATAGAGCGGGCTGTTTCCAAGCAGGGCAGCTTCCTCCATCATGCTGATCGAAGAGCCGACGAGGACGAACGTTGCCGCGGAGTCCGCAAGCTCGTGATCAAACATCGCCTGTAACACCGAGGGAAGACTCTCGTCCTGCTCGATGAGATACGGGAACTCGTCAAGGACGACGATTGCGTCCTGATCGGCGAGATAGCCGAGGACGGCCTCCCAGTCCTCTCGAATGCGCGTGATCCCCGGATAGGCGTCGGCGGCAGTGTCGATGAACTGCTGAAGCTGGAGTGCGCTCGTCTTCTGTTTCGCCTGATAGACGACCGCGTCGTCGTAGTCTCGGAGTGAGTGGCGGACGAGCTCGGTCTTCCCGAGACGACGACGCCCAAAGATCACGGCGAGTTCAGCGTCCGGCGACTCGTAGAGAGCCCGCAGCCGCTCAAGCTCCTCGGTCCGATTCACGAAGCCAGTCATAGCCATCACTACACACCACACATCCATAAATATGCCAGATTATGATACTCTCAAATATCATATTCTGAAATATTATCTTGCCAGTCTGCCGTCGGTAAGCTATTAACCAACAACTGGATCGAACACAGCATCTGTTGGTTAAGAAGTAGCTCCCAGTGTCTCAGACTGCACATCCACATCGATCGATAGTATTCTGATATAATCTGCTCTCGCTCACCAACCATCCCATCGATTAGGCCACCGTAGCCAGCGGC
>NZ_BATA01000094.1 GCF_000474235.1 Halarchaeum acidiphilum MH1-52-1 | reverse complement strand
GCCTCGTCGAGCGAACGGAGGAGAGGCCGCGAGCCGGTAGACGTCGCCGCGGCCGAAACGGGCAGGCGAATGCTCCGTGAACGCCACGCATGGAGTTCTCGACTGACGATGTCGACTATCGGACGCTCGCGGGTGCGGTCGTCCCGCGCCCGGTCGCGTGGGTCTCGACGCGCTCGACGGACGGCACGCCGAACCTCGCGCCGTACAGTTTCTTCACCGTCGTCGCGGTCGATCCCCCCACGCTCGCGTTCTCGCCGAACAAAGCGGACGGCCGGAAGGATACGGCGCGCAACGTGATCGAGACGGACGAGTTCGTCGTGAATGTCGTGACGGCGGACCTCGCGGCCGCGATGAACGAGACGAGCGCGACGCTCCACGCGGACGAGGACGAGTTCGCGCACGCGGGCGTCACGCCGGAGGACGGCGTCGCGGTGGACGCCCCGCGCGTCGCGGAGTCCCCGGTGCGCTTCGAGTGCGAGCGCCACGAGACCGTCGAGGTGGGGACGAACGATCTCGTGCTCGGGCGCGTCGTCCACGCCGGCGTGGACGAGGACGTGCTGACCGACGGGAAACTCGACGTGACGAAGGTGGACGCGCTCGCGCGCCTCTCGGGCAGCCAGTACGCCTACACGCGCGATCGCTTCGAGATGGAGCGCCCGGAGTAGGGCTGGCGAACAGGTGACGAACGGCGGAACACGGGACGCGTCGTCGCTCTATTGGTGACGCACACTCGGTGCGCTCCGGCCGTCGGCCGTACGCGATGTCGCTCGCGCGTCGGCCGACCGCGTCCCGTGGCGGGGAGTCAGGACATGCGACGGGGTGGTCACTCTCTCCTACGTGAAGGTTTGGTCGCGAGTCGCATCGCTCGCTCGACAAAATTGGAACGGAGCGTTCGCGCGACGAGCGGTTGACGAGACGGCTTCACCGTCTCGTTCGTCAATCGGAAATCCCCGATTCTCGATGACGGGCTCGTTAGAGTCCGGGAGTGGCGTGGGAGCGACGCTCCTAACCCACACTTGGCCTGACGGCCTCGCGTGGATCGCGTGATTCGTCGCGCGCCAGAGGCGCGCGACCTTTCTAGTGGAGGGTCTTGCTCGGGGGTGCGCGTCGCGCTCCCGAGGGGGAAAAGCCCTTTAGTAGATGAGCTCTTCGTCGTTCTCGACCATGTAGAGGGTGCGCGCGGCGATGTTGACGGCGTGGTCGCCGACGCGTTCGAGGTCGCGGACGGTGAGGAGCATCCGGGAGACGTCCTGCATGAGAGCCTCGACCTGTTCGTCGGAGTCGTCGGGGTCGAGTTCGGTCTCGATGAGGTCGCGGACGACGGTCTGTGAGGCCTCCGCGCAGAGGCCGTCGAGGTCCTCGTCGCGTTCGGCGATGTCGTAGCAACTCTCCGGATCCCGGGCCTCGTAGGCGCCCATGGCGTCCTCGAGCATGTCGAGGGTGTGATCACCGATGGCGTTGATGTCGACTTCCGGGAACATGTCCTGCTGGGAGTCGAGGGTGTACTCGCCGAGGTTGACGGCGAGGTCGCCGACGCGCTCCAAGTCGGTGATGATCTTGAACGAGGAGGCGATGAGTCGGAGGTCGCCGGCGACGGGTTGTTGGAGCGCGAGGAGGTCGATGCAGTCCTGCTCCAAGTCGAGGTAGAGATCGTTGATCTCGTCGTCGCCCGCGATGATCTCCTTTGCGGCCTCCCCGTCCTTCTGTTCCATCGCTTCGAGCGCCAGCCGGAGGCGGTCGATGACGACCTCGCTCATGTAGAGGACGTCCTCCTGCATGGCCTCCAGTTGTTCCTGATAGCTTTCGCGTGGCATGGATGTGTGGGTGTCGCGGGGTCGTGATAAAGCGTTCGGGGGACTAGCCGAACTTGCCGGTGATGTAGTCCTCGACGCGCTGACTCTGGGGGTTCTCGAAGATCTGATCGGTGTCGCCGTATTCGACGAGGTGGCCGCCGGTGAGGAAGACGGCCGTTTGATCGGAGATGCGGGCGGCCTGCTGCATGTTGTGGGTGACGATGACGACGGTGTACTCCTCGGCGAGGTCCTCGACGAGGTCCTCGATCTTCGAGGTGGCGATGGGGTCGAGGGCGCTCGCGGGCTCGTCCATGAGAATGACCTCCGGATCGACGGCGAGCGCGCGGGCGATGCAGAGCCGCTGTTGTTGGCCCCCGGAGAGACCCAGCGCGTTGTCGTCGAGCCGATCGGAGACCTCCTCCCACAGCGCGGCACCGCGCAGGCAGCGCTCGACGAGTTCCTCCTCCCGCTCTCGGTCATCGCCGCCGAGGAGGCGCGCGAGCAATCCCGTGTTGATGTCGCCGTGCTTGCGCGGGCCGTACGCGATGTTGTCCCGGATCGACTTCGGGAACGGATTGGGGCTTTGAAACACCTGCCCGACGCGCTTTCGAAGCTCGACGAGATCGACGCCCTCTTGGTAGATCTCCTCGCCGTCAAGCTCGACTGACCCTTCGACGCGCGCGGCCTTGATGCGATCGTTCATCCGATTCAGACACCGGAGGAACGTCGATTTCCCGCATCCGGACGGACCGATGAGCGCCGTCACCGAGTTCTCCGGGATGTCGATGGTGATGTCGTGGAGGGCGTGGTCGTCGCCGTACCAGACGTTGAGATCGGTCGCCGAGAACTTCGCGGGACCGTCGAAGTCGTACTCGATCCACTCGTCTTGGACCTCCTCGACCGTCTCACCGGCCGTTGTCGTAGTCGTTGTCGGCTGTTCGTCCTCCGCGGTCTCGGTGGTGGATGAGTCACTCATGTCAGGCCTCCAGACGCTTTCGGAAGTAGATTCGTGAGGCGATACCGATCGCATAGAAGGAGAGCACGACGAGCAGGAGCACGAGGGCGGTGCCCCATGCGAGACCGGCGTTCTTGTTGACGCCGGCGGTGATGACGGCGTAGAGCTGGTACGGGAGGGCGCTCGTCGCCTGCAAGAGCGCGTCGTTCGTCACGAACGGCGGCGTCGCGGAGAGCTGGAAGGAAGTCAGGACGTTCGGGGCGTCACTCGGGAACGGCGAGCCGGCGGCGACGAGGAGAATCGGGGCAGTTTCGCCGGCGATTCGGCCGATGCCGAGGATGATGCCGGTGGTGACGCCGGGCATCGCGGCGGGGAGGACGACGCTCTTGATCGTCTCCCACTTGCCGACGCCGAGCGCGGCGCTCGCGTCCCGATAGGCGTTCGGGACGCTCGTGAGGGCCTCGCGGCTCGTGATGATGACGAGCGGGAGGAGCATGAAGCCGAGAACGAGCTGGCCGGAGAGAATGGAGAAGCCGTTTCCGAGACGCGGAACGAGGAACGCCCAGCCGAAGAGACCGTAGACGATGCTCGGCGTGCTCCAGAGCCCGTTCGTGGAGACTTCGACGAGCTGAGTGAAGCGGCTCTGACCGGCGTACTCGGTGAGGAAGACGGCGGCCCCGACGCCGAGCGGGACGGCGAAGACGATGGCGCCGAGGACGAGCCAGACGGTGCCGACGATCGCCGGCATGATGCCGTTGACGTCGTTCAGGAGGGCGTGCCCGTTCATGACGAACGGCCAGTGGAACCAGAGGACTGGCCCGTCGATGACGACGTAGCGATGGATGGGTGGGACGTAGAAGTACGTCCAGTTCGCCCAGAAGAGTCCCCACTTGACGCCCTCGGTCATCGGCGCCCAGCCGCGAACGACGATGTAGGAGACGAGGACGACGAGGAGCGCGAGCATTCCGGCGGCACTCGCGGAGACGAGGAGATACGCGCTCGCTTGCTTCCCTTGGGTCCCGAATCCGCCGTAGGCGCGTGCGGCCATCCACGCGACGAGGAATCCGACGACGATGGCGAGCAGCGGCACCGCGATGTCGCCGGGGAGCGTGAACGATCCGGGGATCGGCGACCACGACCAGCCGGGGGCGATGACGCCGGTCGCGACGACGATGCCGGTGAAGAGCGAGAGCAGTCCGCTCGGGAGCGTCGCGCCGAGATCACCGCGGGGATAGACGGTGAGGAGGAGCGCGACGGCGCCGACGATGAGCGCGCCGATCGGCCAGAGCGTCCCGAAGCCGAGCGTCTGCGATGCGAGGAGTCCGCCGATGACGAGTCCGACGAGGCTGAAGGCGACGCCCGCCACGGGACCGGCGGTCCGATCCGGTTCCGAGCGCACGAGTCCGGCCCGAGAGGTCGCGCCGACACCGAGGAGCGCGACGCCGAGACCGGCGAGCAGCACGCCGAACCAGCGCGCGATCGAGAGACCGGCGACGGCGTCGGTGACGGCGAAGGCCTCGAAGAGCGCGAGCGCGCCGAGCAGCGCGCCGAGCAGCGCGCCGGCGGCGAGGAGCACCGCGGCGACGCCGAGCGTCGAGTTCCCTCGCTTGACGAGGTCGTTCCGTGACGCGTCGGTATTCATGCGCCACCCCCGAGCTTCTCGCGCATGCGTGCTTCCACGAGCTGTGAGCCGATGCTGAGCGTGAGGACGGTGATGAAGAGGACGACGCCCGCCGCGAACAGCGCGCTCATGTGGTCGCCGGAGGCGATGCCGTACTGGCTGGCGATGAGGCTGGTGAGCGTCTCCTGCCCGTTCGGCCCGAAGACGTCGTAGAGCGGGTCCGGGAGCGTCTGCGTGTGCGCGAGCATCACCGTGACGGCCATCGTCTCGCCGAGCGCGCGCCCGACGCCGAGGATGATCGCGGCGGAGACGCCGGAGAAGGCCGAGGGGAGCGTAACGGCGGTGATGGTCTGCCAGCTGGTCGCGCCGAGCGCGACAGAGCCGTCCTTCATCTCGTCGGGGACGGCGGCGAGCGCGTCCTCCGCGACGGAGACGATAGTCGGGAGCGCCATCAGGCCGATGACGACGCCCGCTCCGAAGAGGCTGCCGTAGATGGGAAGGGAGAGTTCGCGCATCATGTAGTCGTTGACGATGACGAAGCCGAGGAACCCGTAGACGATGGAGGGGATCCCGGCGAGGACTTCGATGGCTGGCTTGATGATCTCGCGCGCCCACCGGGGGGCCATCTCGCTCGTGAAGAGCGCGCCCGCGATCCCGAGCGGGCCGGCGACGCACATCGCGATGATCGTGGTGAGGAACGTCCCCCACATCATCGGGACGAGCGAGAAGACGCCGTCGTTCGGCGACCACATCGTCGCGCCGACGTGCGTGAGGAGTCCGATTCCCATCTGTCGGAGGACGGGGACGGACTGCCAGAGGAGGTAGAGCGTGATGAGTCCGAGAATGACCACGGTGGAGGCCGTCATCAGCGCCATCACGACCTTCGCGGTGGCTTCCTGATAGCGCCACCATCCGTAGGCGACGACGGCGAGGAAGCCGAGGAGGGGGTAGATGGTCGCGGCGGGGAAGAGGAGGAAGGCCGCGACGGTCGCGACGATCGTGACGGCGCTCCCTGCGCCGACGCGTCGCGTCCCCTCGTCGAGGTTCTGTAGCCGGCCGAATCGACCGCCGTCTGCGGTGCTCATTGTGTGTCGGGGAGCTTTGAGAGTTGGTTCCGTCGTCGATCGTCCGTGAGTGCCGCGTATCCCGATTCCGTGACGAAGCGCTGCTGACCGTAGTCGCTGATGATCATCCGTAGGAGGGCCGCCTCCTTCTTCGTGGTTCCCTCGTAGGTGTACATGTGGAGGTCGCGGGACAGCGGATAGTCGGGATCGGCGAGGTTCTTCCCGGGAGTGAACGTCTTCCCGTTGAAGATCAGGGTGGTCGCGGGGACGGAGTCGTCGACGAACGCGAGCGCCATGTAGGCGATGGCGTTACTCGAACTCGATACGACGGTCTTGACCTGCTGGTTCTCCCCCTTCCGGAGGTCGACGCCCGGAATCGGGGCGTTCGCGTCGCCGAAGAGGTTCTTCCGAAACGCGGTGTCCGTCCCGGATCCCTCCGCGCGCCCGATAGCTTGAATGGACTTCGAGGGTCCCTCGTAGTCGGGGACCTGTTGCCAGTCGTCGATCTCGCCCTCATAGATCGATTTCAGCGTCGCCGCGGTGATCGAGGTGACGCCCGCCTCGTAAATCTCCTCGCTGACGACGATGGGTTGGGCGTCGACGCCGACGACGTGGTTCGTGAACTTCGCGAGCGCCGACTCGCTCGCGTCGGAGAGCTCCGCCGCCACGGGTGCGCTCGAGTTCCCGATATCGACCTGACCGTTGCGGAGCTTCTCGAGGCCGGTACCGGAGTGGCTGAGGGTGACGGAGGCGTCGAAGGGCGCCGATCCGCCGTCGCCGTTCTCGAAGCCGTACAGCCCGGCCCAGTAGTCCGCGAGCGCCTGCTCCGTGTCGATGCCGTACTGGCTCGGTCCCCAGTATTTCGTGTTCGATGCGGGCGCGTTCGAGCGCCAGTACTGCACGGCACGGTTCGCGATCGGGTAGACGGTCGAGGAGCCGCCGGCGGTCAACGGTGATGGGCGCGTACCGTCGGCATTCGACGACGATGCGCCGTCGGACCCGCCGCTCCCCGGCGGCGTCTTACTGGTACTGATGCAGCCGGCGAACGATGCCGCGAGTCCAGCGCCACCCGCGAGGACCGCACGCCGAGAAACCGGCTCGTCGGTCATCATCTCGAAGGAGCCGATATACGAATAAATACTCTACTAATAGAGATACAGAGATATATATAGACTCGCGGCCGCCGGACGGCCCCGTCGCTGGCGATCGAACGCGTCCGACGATGAGATCCGTGCTCACGCCAGCGGCGCAGGAGACCGCCCGTCCCGCCTCGATCCGATCGCGATCGCGGAGAGAACCGAACGCGCGGCGTCGTACGCAACCCCGATCCCGCACCGAGTGTATGTACTCAGATACGACCCACGGGAGATGAAACCGTCTCGCTATATACTGAGCAATATCCCTCCGCCTAAGAACGTATATCTCGTGAAACCATCTTGTATCGGACAGACAAGCCCTCATCCGAATATATAGATAGCAGATTTAATATACAGAGTACGTGCAGTAGTCACACATGGAACGCCGCAAGGTGCAGGTCACGGGTGGTTCGACGTTCACCGTCTCGATCCCGAAAGACTGGGCGCGCGACCACGACGTCGGTGCCGGCGACGAGATCGCCTTCCATCCGGACAGCGGATCGCTGCTCCTCTCGCCCGTGAGCGAGGACGAGACGCAGCGCGGGACCTTCGACATCTCCGGCATGGAGGGCGACGCGCTCACGCGTACGGTGATGACGATGTACGTCAGCGGCTTCGACGTCCTCGTCCTCGAAGCCAAGCGCATCACCTCCGATCAGCGCCGCGTCGTCCGCAACGCCACGCAGGGTCTCGTCGGTCTCGAAGTCCTCGAGGAGACGAGCGATCGCATCGTCGTGCAGGACCTGCTCGATTCGAGCGAACTCTCCATTCACAACGCCGTCCGTCGGATGCGCCTCATCGCGCTCTCGATGCTCGACGACGCCGTCACCGCGCTCTGCGAGAACGACCACGACATGGCGGCGGACGTCATCGAGCGCGACGACGACGTCGATCGGCTCTGGTTCGTCGTCTCGCGGATCTTCCGCGGGTCGCTGCGCTCGCCGCGCACCGCCCAAGAGATCGGCATCACACGCGAGACGTGCTTCGATTACCACTCGAGCGCCCGCCAGCTCGAACGCATCGGCGACCACGCGGCGAAGATCGCGAACGTCGCCCTCGAACTCGACGAGCCCGTCCCCGAGGAGTCCGCCGCGGCGCTCGGCGACCTGCACGTCGACGCCGCGGACATCGTCGACACCGCGATGGAGGCGCTGTTCACCGACGACCGCGACGACGCGACCGAACTCGCGAACCGCGCCCGCGAGTCCATCCTCGGCATCGACGAGCACGCCCGCGCCCTCGACGACCTGCTCCGCGACCTCGAACCCCACGAGGCACAGCACCTCGGTCTCGTCGTCGACTCGCTCTCCCGCTGTGCGGACTACGGGGGGAACGTCGCCGAGACCGCCCTCCAGAAGGCCGCGCCCGCGCCCGACCTGTAAGCTACCCCACCCTACTTCGCTCACCGCATACGCGGTTCGCTCGTTGAGGAAGGGGGCTCCGCCTCGAACTTTAGCTGATTGAGGCGCTA
>NZ_BATA01000095.1 GCF_000474235.1 Halarchaeum acidiphilum MH1-52-1 | reverse complement strand
CTGAAAGCCCGGTGGGGCCTCCTCGATGATCTTCGCCCGGACCGGTCGTCTCGAAGATACCCTGATGGTCACGCGCTCCCCCTCCGAAACCTCCATATCGCCGGGGAGGTGGAGGGAGATCGGGTGTTGCATGCCGCAATTGACCCGAACGCGCCCTTCAGATCCGACCTGGGTCACGATCCCTTCTCGATGCGACCCCGAACCGCTCGATTCGGAGCCGGTCCATGACGAGAGGCGGAGCGGCGGCAGGACACCGGCGTACTCCAGTTCGTCGCGGGTGTCGAAGGCCTCCTTTCGGAGGTAGGGTGGCGTCGCGGCGTACCGCAACACCGTTTCGATGAACCCGCCGCCCCAGCGGCGCTCCCCCTCGCGGTCGGGAAAGACCACGAGGCGGTCCGCCCGGAAGACCGCGGCCGCGCGGGCCACGTAGCCGAGTTTGCGAGTCGCCTCGCGTTTGTCCTCGGCTTCCCGGCAGATGGACGACGGCACGAGTAGGCTGCGTGTCATGCCAGTTCGCGTCCACGTCTCGTCACGAGACTGTAACCCATCTACCGACGGGTCGCTCAAAAGGGTGTCGTTACGTTCTCGGCCTCGTGAAGGCGTCTCACTGCCACAGACGCGTGTTAGTCCCCAGCACGGATCGTCGGATCTCGGTGACCGCTCGGTGGCGCTTCGAAAGTCTTTTTTATACCCGGGCCTCGGATGAATTGCAGACGCGCACTGATAGTGTAGTGGTATCACGTGACCTTGCCATGGTCACAACCTGGGTTCAAATCCCAGTCAGTGCATCACCGCCGTCTTTTCACTGTGGCTCATCACGCTTCGAGCGATCCGTTCCTCGCGAGCGTAGGAGAAGCCCCGAACAGCGTTATCGCTCGTGAAGCGTGGCGCGAAGCGCGTTCTCACGTCGCCGCACAGCACCGCCCCGCGGCAACTGGAATACTATATTTTCACGCACGCGCGTACGTGAGGGCGAACGACCTATGTGGGAGCCGGCCGTCCCCTCGCGTATGACGGTCATCGGCTTTCTGAGCGTCGCGCCGGTCCGAGAGGGGAGTATGGCGGAGGACGTCGCGGAGGCGGTCGCCGCGCTCGACGACTACGATGTCGCCTACGAGACGACGCCAATGGGAACGACCATCGAGACCGAGGACGTCGAGACGCTCCTCGACGCCGTCGGCGCCGCACACGAGGCGGTCCCGGGCGATCGCGTGAGCACGTTCTTGAAGATTGACGACAAGCGGGCTTCCACGAAGTCGGCCGACGAGAAGGTCGCGGACGTGGAGCGGGAACTGGGGAGGGAAGCGCGGAGCCGAACGAAGTGAGGGTCCGCGATGAAGCGAGCGGCGTAGCTCCGACCGCCGGGAGCACGGGACGGCGAGCGGCGGTAGCCGCGAGAAGCGCGGAGCCGAACGAAGTGAGGGTCCGCGAGACCGAACCGTACTGCAAACGTTTTACCGCGGGACGGCCGAACGCGGAGGCATGGAGAGCATCAACCGGATGGCGGTCGAGCTGGCCGACGAGGCGGTCGAATTCGCGGGCGAACTCGACATCGGGGCGTTCGATCTGGAGAACGGTGCGACGGTGCTGGATTTCGGGGTCGAGCACGCGGGGGGGATCGAGGCCGGGCTGCTGCTCGCCGAGTTACAGACGGCGGGGCTGGCGACGGTCCAGACCGGGATGGCGGAGATCGCGGACGTCCCGTTCACGCACGTCGAACTCGCGTGTGATCGCCCGGATCTCGCGTTGCTCTGCTCGCAGAAGGCGGGATGGGAGCTCGCGGTGGACGGCTTCGAGGGGCTGGGATCCGGGCCGGCGCGCGCGCTCGTCGCGGAGGAGGCGGAGTTCCGAGAGCTCGGCTACACGGACGCCTTCGATCTCGCGGTTCTGACGCTGGAGTCCGATCTCCTGCCCGACGAGGACGTCGCGCGGGTGATCGCGGAGCGCGCGGAGGTGAATCCGGACGGTCTCTATCTCCCGGCGTACGCCGCGGGCTCGATCGCGGGCAGCGTCTCCGCGGCGTCGCGGGCGGCCGAGATGGCGGCGTTCCGGCTGTTCGAGGCGGGATACGATCCGCGGGACGTCGTGTCCGTGAACGGCCGCGCGCCGGTCGCGCCGGTCGCGGGGGACGAGGAGACGGCGATCGGGCGACAGATGGACGCGCTCGCGTACGGCGGACAGGTGTACGTGACGGTGGAGACGGACGACGCGGAGGCGTTCGAGGCGGTGCCGTCGACGGCGAGCGAGGAGTACGGTCGACCGCTCGGCGACGTCTTCGACGACGTCGAGTGGGACTTCGCGGAGGTCGCGGCGGGCGTCTTCGGGCCGGCGCAGGTGACGGTGAACGTCGTCGGCGGGCCGACGTACGCGCTCGGCGGAACCGACGACGCGGTGCTCGCGTCGAGTTTCGGCGTCTAATCGGAGACGCCGGTAGCGGGGCGAACGAGGGAGTGAGGGCCGGAAGGGTCAGTCGAGAAGTTCGGTGACGGTCCCGACGCCCTTACTGGATCCCTCGCGGAAGATGAAGCGTTGGCCCTCTTCGACGAGATAGGGCCGGAATTTGAACTCGACCGTGGCGGCTCCGGTGTCACCGGGGAGGAGTTGGCCGCCCTCGGGATGGAAGCGCGCGGCCTCGCTCGCGGTTTCGAGGTGGACGACGGGTTCGTAGCCGTCGTCGATCCGGGTGGGGTGATTGAGCACCATTACCTCGGCCTCGAAGGCGCGCGTCGGCGTCGGATCGGCGTCGCGCGGAACGAGGACCATGCCGCGTTCGAGGTCCGCCTCGCGGACGCCCTTCAGCGCGATGCCGACGATGCGGCCGGCTTCGGCCGTATCGACGCGGTGGTAGTGCATCTCGATGCTGCGGGCTTCGACGTCGCGGAAGGAGCCGTCGGGGAACGGGCCGAGGAGGAGTTCGTCGCCGGTCTCGACGGTCCCGGACTTGATCGTGCCGGAGGCGACGGCGCCGACGCCGGTGACGCTGTACGAGCGATCCACGTACATGCGGAAGTCGCCCCCCGCCGCGGCGGTCTTCGGGAGTCGCTCGAAGAGTTCGTCGAGGATTTCGAGACCGTCGCCGGTGACGGCGCTCGTGCGGACGACGGGGACGACGCCGTCGTCCGTCTCCTCGACGGCGGCGTCGACGCCGTGGCGCGCGACGGGAAGCGGGGTCCGGCCGGTGTTGCGGAGGAGTCGCTCGACGTCGCGCTCAACTGACTCGACGCGCTCGTCGTCGACGAGGTCGGTCTTCGTGATCGCGACGATCGTCGGGAGGTCGGTGGCGAGGAGGACGCCGAGGTGTTCGCGCGTCGTGTCGGTCGGGCCGTCGTCGGCGGCGACGGTGAGCAGGCCGTAGTCGAGTTTCTGCCCGACCAGCCCGCGGATCGTGGTGCGCAGCCACGGCTCGTGTCCGACGGTGTCGACGAAGGAGACGACGCGGTCGGCGCGCTCGACGACGGCCGCGCGCTCGTGTTTCCGGTGGGGGTTCTCGACGCGGACGGGACCGTCGCCGTCGAAGCCGTAGACGCCGTAGGAGAGGTCGGCGGAGAGACCGCGTTCGACCTCGTGGGGTTGGACGTCGAGGAAGCCGCGGGTGTCGCCGTCGCCGTCGTCGGTCCGCCCGGTGACGAGGGTGCCGACGAGCGTGGATTTGCCGTGATCGACGTGGCCGGCGGTGCCGACGATGACGTGGTCGTCGTCGGCAGTGAGGGTCCCGCCGTCGCGGACGGTGGCGACGCCGACGAGGCCGCCAGCGTCGTCGCTCGCGCCGCGCGCTCCCCCGCTCGTTCCCCACGTCTGGACGTCGTCGATGTGTGCGCTGGCCTCCTCGGCGAGGAGACTGAGGACGTCGAGGGTCTCGGAGAAGGTGTCGGGGTCGACGCCAGCGATACCGCCGTCGTCGGTGACGCCGACGACGTATTGCGCCTCGCCGTCGCCGGAGAGGACGCGGTGGCGCAGTTGTGCGGCGAGGCTCTCGAGGCGTCCGTCCGCGAGGTGGACGTCGCGCGTGAGACGCTCTTTGAACTCGACGTTCCCGCCCTCCTGCTCGCCGCGTTCGAGCGCGCGGTGCAGGACGGATCGGTCGACGCTCATGGGCGCGTGTTAGTGACTACCTACCAAAAGCCTTCCCCGGCGAACGCTCCGGAGGCGTCCCGAGACGTCCGTATCCGTCGGCGATCGGACCGGACGCGCGTTTGCAGCGAGCGCGACGCGCGCGAGCATCGAATCGGCCCCCGAGTTGATGTAGCGGCGACGCCTCCGAAGGCGTATGAGCGTCACCGGGCTCTGTCAGATCTGCGAATCCGCCGAGGCGCAGTTCGCGTGTGACCGCTGTGGGGCCGTCGTCTGTCAGGCGCACTACGATCCGGCCCTCGGTCTCTGCGAGGAGTGCGCCGCGGAGGAGCGCCGGTCCCGAAACGGGGACGAAAGCGGCTTCCCCGGGCCGCGGTAGAGCGAGCGGTGATCGTCAGCGGTACTCGTTCAGTCGGTCGCGCAGGCGTTTCGCGGCCTCGCCGGCGATCCGATCCCAGTTCTCGTCGTCCTCGCCCGCGAAGATGATCCCGCGCGTGGAGTTCACGACGCCGACGCCGTCCGCCGCGCGGCCGTGTTCGACCGCGGCTTCGACGTCGCCGCCCTGCGCGCCGACGCCCGGCACGAGAAACGGGAGGTCGGGGGCGATCTCGCGCACGCGTTCGAGTTCCGCGGGCCGCGTCGCGCCGACGACGAGACCGACGTTCCCGTGCTCGTCCCACTCCGACATGCGGCGCGCGACGTGCTCGTAGAGGAACTCATCAAAGGAGGCGAGTTCGAGGTTCTGGAAGTCCTTCCCGCCCGAGTTCGAGGTGCGACAGATGGCGAACACTCCCTTCTCCTCGCGCGAGAGGAACGGCTGGAGGCTGTCGCGGCCCATGTAGGGGTTGACGGTGATCGCGTCCGCGCGATCGAGCGCGTTCGCGTACTGGCGGGCGGTGTTCCCGATGTCGCCGCGCTTCGCGTCGAGGATCACCGGCACGCCCTTCCCGTGGGCGTACGCGATGGTCTCCGCGAGCGCGCGCCACCCGTCCGCGCCCTCGTAGAAGGCCGCGTTCGGCTTGTAGCAGGCGGCGTACTCGTGGGTCGCGTCGATGATCCGGCGGTTGAACTGCCAGCGCGGGAGATCGGCGTCGCGCACGTCGTCGGGAAGTCGGTCCGGATCGGGGTCGAGTCCGACGCAGACCATCGTGTCCCGCGAGTCGATGCGCGCCGCGAGGTCCTCGAAGAAGCCCATGGCGTCGCTGCGTGTCGGGCGGGCCTAAACGTACTGCTTGGTCGCCACGCGCGCCGCGCTCACGCGTCGAGCGCGGCCGCGAAGAGGGGAGAACGCGCTTGGCCTCGGCGCCGTCCTCGACGAAGACGAGGAGCGCGGGCGGAGACGCGGCGCGAGGGCGAGCGCGCAGACCCGCGTCGTCAGCGGCGCGCTTCGCGGCGTCGAGTCCGGTGACGAATTCGACGCGGACGCGCTCGGGGAGGACGTACACGGACGCGATCCGCTCGTCCTCGAAGGTCACATCGTACGCGTGCGCGCCCGCGAGCGTCGCCTCGACGTCCGGGTCGGCGTCGGTCACGGCCGCGCGATCGAACGGTCCGCTCTCGCGGCCCGACACCTCCGAGGCGAGCAGTTGGGCGATGCGTTTGCCGTCGTCGAGTTCGCGCTCGACCATTCAGAGCTCCTCCCCGGCCTTGCGGGCTGCGGCGGCGACGTCGACGCCCTCGCGACGCGCGTGGAGGACGGCGGCGACGTCCGCGGTCACGCCGAGGTCCCGCTGGAGGGCGTTGACGGCGGCGACCGTCTCCTGTCGATCCGCACCGGCGGAGACGACGGCGTCGAGCGCGGTTTCGAACGCCGATCGCTCCTGAAAGAGCGACTCGTCTGGCGTGTAGTCGTCGGGGACCGTCACCGAGTCGAGATCGAACGTCGCGACCAGCTCGCCGTCGTCGCGTTCGAGGAGGCCCTCGCCCGTCGCGACGTCGACGAGGCGCGTGGCCTGATCGGGACTCATCCAGTCCCGATCGAGCGAGAGGGAGACGACGAACTCGTGTTCGCCGAGGCGGTCGCGCCCCTCGGAGACGAAGGGCGCGCCGACGGCGACGCGGAGGCTCATGCCACAGGTGAGAGCGCGGGACGGCCTAAAGACGGCGGGTCTCGGCCGGATCGAACGGCTTTAGTACGTAACGCCGCCATCTCGGGGTATGCAGTATCAGGGCCGCTCCGAGCGCACGAAGACGGGTGCGCGAACTCGCCCGCACTCGAAGAAGAAGAAACACGAACTCGGCCGCAGTCCGACCGAGACGACCGTCGGTGAGGGCCGCTTCCGCGTCGTCGACGCCCGCGGGAGCGGGACGAAGGTCCGCGCGCTCTCCACCGACGTCGCGAACGTCACCGACGACGGCGAGACCGAGCACGCGACCATCGAGGACGTCGTCGAGAACGACGCGAACCCGAACTACGCCCGCCGGAACATCATCACGAAGGGCGCCGTCATCGAGACGTCCGCCGGGAAGGCGCGCGTCACCTCCCGCCCCGGTCAGGACGGGCAGGTGAACGCCGTCCTCGTCGAGTAACGCCGCTTCCTCGTGCGGACCGGTCCTCCCCGCTTCTCCCGGGTCGATCCGCCGACCACCACAGTTTTTCCGCCGATCACTGACGCGAGCGCGGAGCTATGCGAGCCGATCGCTCACTCACGCGCCCGGTCTGTAACGGTTTCGTGATCCATCCCACATCCGAAACGGTTACCGGGCCATCGCTCGGAGTGTGCGGTGATGGGAACCACGAACGAGGGCGGCGGTGAAGCGGCGCGAACCGTCGGCCTCCGCGATCTCCTCCTGTTGAGCGTCGGCGGCATGATCGGCTCTTCCGTGTTCTACTATCCCGCGTACACCGGCAAGTGGATCGGTCCCGCGGCCGTGCTCGCGTGGCTCCTCGCCGGGATCGGAATGGTCAGCGTCGCGCTCTGCTACACGGAGCTTGCGACGGCGTTCCCCGAATCCGGTGGGCCGGCCGTCTACCCCGCCGAGACGCTCGGATCGAACCCAGTGGTGCGGCACTTCTTCACCTACCTCGAGGGCACGTCGTACGCCCTCGGCTGGGTGTTCGGCGTCGCCGTCTCCGCGTGGTACGTCGCGAACTACCTCGGTGCGATCCCCGGTCTCGGCGCCGTCCGCGCGCACACCGTCGCGTTCGGCCTGCTCGCCATCGCCGCCACCGTCGCCGTCACGTACGCCGGGATCGACGTGACGAAGCGCGCGAACCTCGTCCTCACGGCGTTCGTCCTCGCCGTCCTCGCCGTCGTCGCCGCGGTCGGCCTCGCGAACGGGGCGCCCGCGAACGCCACGCCGTTCGTCACCGGGTCGGGGACCGAGTTCCTCGCCGCCGTCGGCGTCGCCATCACCGGCTACGGCGCGTGGACCGTCGTCCCCGCCGCCGCCGGCGAAGTGAAAAATCCCGGCCGGACGATCCCGCGCGCCATCGTCGGCAGCCTCCTCCTCACGACCGCGTTCTACGCGCTCGTCGTCCTCGCACTCCACCTCACCGTCCCCGGAAACGCCTTCGCGTCGGGGAGCGCCGCGATGTACGCGCCGCTCTCCGCCATCGTCACCGCCACCGGCCACCCGCTGCTCGCCGACTACGCCCTCCCGCTCGCCGCGCTCGTCGCCATCTTCACGACGATGCTCGTCGGTCTCACCGCCGCGGCGCGCGTCCTCCGCGCGCTCGCCGAACGCGACACCGTCCCGAGCGTGTTCGGCGTGACGAGCGAGCGCACGAACGCCCCGATCGTCGGCCTGCTCACCGTCGCGCTCGCCGCCGCGGCCGTCGTCGTCGGCAAGCGGGTCGTCGGCGGCGTCGTCCTCGCCGCGCTCGTCGGCACGATCCTCCCATACGCGATCAACATCGC
>NZ_BATA01000096.1 GCF_000474235.1 Halarchaeum acidiphilum MH1-52-1 | reverse complement strand
CGCGACGTCGTCGCGCGCGCCGTCGCCGACGAACGCGAGCGGACGGGGGACGTCGTCCTCGACACGACGCCGCTCGACTTCGCCGCCGAGTTCCCGGACCTCCACGGGCGCGTCATCGAGGCCGGCGTCGACCCCGACGCGATTCCGGTCGCGCCCGCCGAGCACTTCCTCTGCGGCGGCGTCGGCGTCGACGACCGCGGCCGGACGAGCCTCGAACGGCTCTACGCCGTCGGCGAAGTCTCGCGTACCGGCGTGCACGGCGCGAACCGCCTCGCCTCCACGAGCCTCCTCGAAGGCCTCGTCTGGGGCCGACGCGCAGGGAGAGACGCCGCGGCGCGCGAGCGCGTCGAGGGTGAGCCGGAGGTGCCGAATCGTTCCGACAGGGATCCCGCGCTCCCCGACGGCTTCGTCGACGGGAAGTTCGAGCGCCTGCACCGCGTGCTCGGCGAGCGCGTCGGCCTGACGCGCGCCCCCGAGGGTCTCGACCGGGCCTGCGCGGCGCTCCGGCGGCTGAAGGGCGAGACGGACGCCTACGCGCGGACGCGGCCCGCGCGTGACGTCGCCGAGTTGCGGAACGCCGCGACGGTCGGCCTCCTGCTCGCGCGCGCCGCCCGCGAGGCGGAACCGGCTGGCTGTCACGCGCTGGAGGGCGTGCCGTGCCGGTGACGCGCGCGGACGCGGAGCGGTGGCTCCGCGAAGACCTCGGACACGACGACGTGACGAACGACCTCCCCGGAGAGTCGTCGGCGCGCCTCGTCGCGAAAGAACCGGGCGTCGTCGCCGGTCTCGACGCCGCCGATGTCGTCTTCGACGTACTCGGTGTCTCCGTGGAGACACGGGTCGAACCCGGCGAGCGCATTGATGCGGGCGACGCCCTCCTCGCCGTCGAGGGACCGACGCGCGACGTGTTGCGCGGCGAGCGCGTCGCGACGAACCTCGTCGGACACGCGTCCGGTATCGCCGCGCGGACGCGCGAGGCCGTCGACGCCGCGCGCGAGGTGAGCGAAAGTACCGAAATCGCAGCGACGCGGAAGACGACGCCCGGTCTCCGCGGCGTCGAGAAGCGCGCTGTCCGCGCGGGCGGCGGGGACACCCACCGCCTCGACGCGAGCCACATGGTGATGGTGAAGGACAACCACGTCGCCGCGTTCGGTCTCGAAGACGCGATAGCGCGCTTTCGCGAGCGCGCGTCGTTCGCGACGCGCATCGACGTCGAAGTCGAGTCGGTGGCAGAAGCGGAACGCGCCGCCGACGCGGGCGCGGACGTCGTCCTCGTCGATAACGCGACACCGGGAACGGTCGGGGAGGCGCGCTCGCGCCTCGATTCGCCGGTGATCGTGGAAGCGAGCGGCGGCATCGGCGTCGCGGACGTCCCGGAGTACGCGGCGGCGGGCGCGGACGTCGTCTCGATGGGCGCATTGACGCACAGCGGGGCCCCGCTCGACTGCTCGTTTCGCCTAGTCGAGTAGGTCCTCGCCCGTCATCTCGTCGGGCGTCGGGACGTCGCAGTGGTCGAGAAGCGTCGGGGCGACGTCGCGCAGCGACCCGCCGTCGCGGACGTCGCGGCCGCCGTCGTCGCCGTTCGGCGTGAGGTAGACGAACGGCACCGGATTGAACGTGTGCGCGGTGTGGGGATCCTCGCGGGTGCCCATGTCGTCGGCGTTGCCGTGGTCGGCGGTGACGTGGACGTGCGCGCCCGCCTCGCAGAGCGCGGGGACGAGGCGCCCGACCTGCTCGTCCACGGTCTCGACGGCCTCGATCGCGGCCTCGTAGTCGCCCGTGTGCCCGACCATGTCCGCGTTCGCGTAGTTGAGCACGAGGAGGTCCGGGTCGACTTCTTCGACCGTCTCGATCGCGGTGTCGGTCACCTCGGGCGCGCTCATCTCCGGCTGCCGGTCGTACGTCGGGACGTCCGGACTCTCGACGATTCTCCGCATCTCGCCGTCGAACTCCACCTCGCGCCCCCCGTTGAGGAAGTAGGTGACGTGGGCGTACTTCTCGGATTCCGCGATGCGCAACTGGGTCTGGCCGGCCTCGGAGACGACCTCGCCGAGCGTGTTCGCGGGCTGCTGGGGATCGAACGCGACCGGGAGGTCGAACGTCGCGTCGTACTCCGTCATCGTCGTCATCTCGATCTCCGGCGGCTCGGTCTCGACGTCCCAGTCGCCCGGACGGATGTCCGCGAGCATCCGGGTGAGCTGGCGCGCGCGATCGGAGCGGAAGTCGAAGAACACGACCGAGTCGCCGTCGCTGAGCGCGTCGCCGCCGCGGATCACCGTCGGCTCGACGAACTCGTCGGTGTCGCCGCGCTCGTAGGAGTCCGTGACGGCCTCGACCGCCGAGTCGGCGCGATGGGGGGCCTCCCGATCGACGATGGCGTCGTAGACCGACTTCGTGCGCTCCCAGTTCTGATCGCGGTCCATCGCGTAATACCTCCCGGAGACGGTCGCGACGTCGCCCGTACCGTACTCTTCGACGACCTCCGCCAATGTTTCGAGGTAGCCCTCTCCCCCCTGCGGCGAGGTGTCGCGGCCGTCCGTGAACGCGTGCGTCGTCGCCTCGACGCCGTAGTCGGCGGCGGCCTCGATGAGCGCGTGCAGGTGCTCGTGGTCGGCGTGGACGCCCCCGTCGCTGACGAGACCCATGAGGTGGACGCGGCCGCCGCGCTCGTCGGCGTACTCGAACGCGCCGCGGATCGCGTCGTTCTCGCGGAGCTCGCCGTTCGCCACGGCGTCGTTGATGCGCGTGTACTCCTGTAAGACGACGCGTCCCGACCCGATGGTGAGGTGGCCGACCTCGGAGTTGCCCATCTGGTCGTCCGGGAGACCGACGTCGCGCCCGTGCGTCGTCAGCGTCCCGAACGCGCCCGCCTCGGTGTAGCGATCGACGTTCGGCGTGTCCGCCGCCTTCACGGCGTCGAGTCTGTCGTGGTCGCCGAGACCCCAGCCGTCGAGAATGACGAGTGCCGCTCGCATACGCGAGCGTTCGCACGCGCGTCCCAAGACCGCTTCGATGGCGCGGGGACCGCTCGTCGTCGCGGGCGCTTCGGGGTCGCGCGGACGATCGGTCTGGAGTACGGCGAGGGCACTCGAAACCGGTGTCGACCGCCGCGACGGTCGTCACAGCCGTCCTCAGCGTGGTGGTGTTCGCGCGCGACGTCCGAGCGAACGAAGCGAGCGGGGTTCACCGCGAGCCGGAGGCTCGCGGCCTTTTTCACCCCTGTTTTTGCACGACGGGGGGTCGCTTTGCGACCCCTACGTGGAAAAAGATGGGATTGAAGCGCGTCGCCGGCCACCCACGAGTATGACCCTCGACCCCGTCCACTTCGCCGGCATCCCCGAACTCGTCCGCGGCGTGGGTGGCGACGTCGACGAGGCCGAACACCGCGCGGACGCGGAGGCGGTGTGGGAGACGTATTTCGATCCGCTGTACGACGACGGCGCGGTGCTCGAACCCATCGACGAGCAGGCGCGCTACCTCGCCGACCTGACGGAGGCGGGCGCGAGCGATCCCGCGTTCGACTCCGTCCACGGTCTCGACTCCGGCACGATCAACCCCCGCGCGTTCAAGAACGGGCTCGTGCTCGACGTCGCGCAGGCGGCGATGGGCGCCGATCCCGGTGACACCCCCCTCCACCGCGAGCGCACCGTCATCGCCACCGTCCACGCGAGCGATCGGACGCTCGACCTCCCGTCGTTCGAGGAAATCGCGTGGACGACGCAGGACGACGACCACTGGCGCGGGAAGGCCATCGAGGCCCCGCGCGTCGAGCGCAACGAGCGCGCCGTCGTCCACGCCCTCAGCCTCTATCTCGCGGAGAGCGAGCACGCCCTCGAACACTTCGAGTCGGCGTCCGAGTTCCTCCTGCTCGACGGCCCGCTCTATCCGAAGGTGCTGACGAACTGGCTCGATCGCGACGAGGAACTGGCCGCGCTCCCCGCCGAGGACGGTCTGACGCGGCGCGTCATCCGGAACTACCTCGGCCTCGTCGAGGAGGCGGTCGCGACGGACACCGTGCTCGGCGGGTTCGTGAAGAACGTCTCGGCGCGCGGCATCGTGCGCGCGCTCGACGCGAAGACGCACGCGCCGTGGCTCGACGACGCCGAGCTGTTCGGGCAGCTGCTCGAACGCCGCGCGGGCGGCGAGCGCGTCACCGACGACCTCGCGTACACGAACTGGTTCCTCTCGCGCGTCGGGTACGACCGGGAGTTCTCCACGCTCGGCGAGCGCCTCGACCTCGATCTCGCGCTCGATCCCGAGTCCTACGAGGTCGCCTTCTGCGTCTGTTACGACCCGCGGACGGACACCGTCTACAAGGCCGAGTTGCCGCGGGTGTTCGCGGCGGACGAGGCGATCCGAGCGCGCGTCACCGACCAACTGGTGCGCGACGTCGCGGCGGCGAGCGGCCCGCCGGCGGCGATCGGGCGCGCGGACGAACTCGCGCGCATCAGCGTCCGCGAGAAGCGCCACCTCGTCGACGCGATGGCGGAAGCGATGAACACGGAACCCCGCGAGGGGTACGACGTCGAACGCTGGGGGATCGACGCCTAGGTGGCGCGCTCGCAGGGACGCTGGTGGTCGCGCTCGACGGAGATGTCGACGGCGTCGGCGTCGACGCCGATGCGCGCGAACTGCGTGCGGACGTGCTCGCGGGCCGCGGCGAGCGCCTGCTCGCGCGTGTCGAAGCCGCGCGGCATCGGCGACTCGAAGGCGACGTGGACGTCCTCGCCGTCGACCCGCTGGACGAGGCCGCCGCTCTCCACCTCGTAGAACTCGTCGCAGACCCACACGTACGGCGCGTCCTCGTCGGGCGCGCCCTTGAACGAGGGGGCGTCCTCGCCCCGCTCGTACACCGTCCCCGTCAGCGTGGTGCCCGCCGCCGAGCCCCGCACGAGTAGCATGTGAACGGGTAGGCGGTGCACGACGAAAAGCCGTGTGGCGGCGGCGGTCGGGGCGACGAAAAGACGTTTAGGGGCGGACGGTGTTTCGCGTGGTATGACCGACGAGGACCTCGGGAGCTTCGCCGACTTCGGAGGGAGCGGCGACGACGCGTCGGCGGGCGCGACCGACGAGACGGGTGTCGACGCGACCGGGCGTGACGCCGACGCGGACGAGAGCGACGGTACCGGCGCCGAGACGGACGACGCCTTCGAGCGCGTCGCGTACGACGGCGCGAACGGGGACGGTCTCGGCGTGCTCGCCGTCTCGGAGGGCCTGCGGATCGGCGAGCGCGAGGACGAGACCCGCCTGCGCGCGTACGTCACGAGCGCGAACCGCTCGAACGTCCGGATCGGGCGCTATCTCGTCGCGCCCTACCCCGACGGCGAGTCGTTGTTCTGCCGGATCGTCGGTCTCGAATACGGCCAGCGATTCCACGGCGACGACGCGAACGAGATCCACGCCCGACGCGCGATGGACGGGAGCGCAATCGACGAGGACGACTACACGTTCATCGCCGATCTCGAACCCGTGAGCGTCCTCTATCGTGACGCCGGGGAACTCAAGCGCCGGATGGCCGACCGCGTGCCGAAGCCCGAGACGGTCGTGCGCGAAGCGGACGACGACGAGGAGATCAAGACCGCGCTGAAGATCCCGGAGTCCGGGGTCTTCCTCGGGCATCTCGCGGTCGGCGGCGAGACAGTGCGCACGGGCGCGACGCCGCCCACCATCGACTACCGCGTGACCGACGACTACGCGACCGGCGACCCGCTCGCCTTTCGCCACACGCTCGTCGCCGGCGGCACCGGCTCCGGGAAGACTCACACCGCGAAGAACGTCCTCCGGCAGTATCTCGGCGAGGAGCGCACCTACCCCGTGGAGGCCGGGAGCGATCGGGAGGTGCGCGCCGCGGTCGTCCAGTTCGACCCGCAGGACGAGTACGCCCAGATGCACGACGACAACCCCGAGGCCGGCACCGAAGACGAGCGGCGGTGGGAGCGCGAGGGCATCGCACACGGCGGTCACGACGACACCGTCGCGTTCGTCCCGAAGGTCGGGAACGCGACGTACACGGCCGCGCACCACGACGCCGAGCAGATCCCCTTCACCGTCCCGTTCAGCATGGTGCGCAGTCGGCCGTGGCTCGCCGCCTCCGCGGGTCTCAACGACAACCAGTATCCCGCGCTCCAGACCCTCCTGAATCGATTCTTCGATCGGCGCGGCGCGTCGGGGACGTACGAGGGGTTCTGTTCGTTCCTCGACGATCCCGCGCTGAAGGAGGAACTCGACGAGTCGGGGAAGATCCACGAGGCGACGTACGAGGCCGTGTTCAGGCGCGTCCGCGGGATGCCGAACGGGGTGTTCGATCAGGACGCGCGCCCGATCACCGACCTCGTCCGCGAGTTCGTCAAGCCGGGGCGGCTCTCCGTCGTCCCCACCTACCACGTCAGCGACTCGCGCGCGACGGAGACGGTCGTCCTCGCGCTCGCGAGCCTGCTCGTCGACGAGAAGCTCTCCAGCGACCCGCGCTTCCCGCGCATCGCCGAGACGCCGCTGCTCGTCGGGATGGACGAGGCGCACAACTTCCTCGCGGACGCCGACACCGTGCAGGCCAGACAGGTCGTCGGGAAGTTCACCGACGCCGCCAAGCAGGGTCGAAAGGAGCGCCTCGGACTCTTCCTCATCACGCAGGACCCCCAAGACGTCGCGGAGAGCGTCTTCAAGCAGGTGAACACGAAGGTCGTCCTCAACCTCGGCGACGAGGACGCCATCAAGAGCGTCAACATCCCGCCCGCGCTCGCCGAGAAGGTCCCCTACATGGAGACGGGACAGATGGTCGTCTACTCTCCGGACAACTCGGAACCCGTCGAACTCCTCGGACTTCCGACGTGTCTGACGCGCCACGGGCGGGGGTAGGTCTCGGACCCGGCCCCCACGTTTTTCCCGCCCCCGGTCGAACGGCGAGGCATGACGCGAATCCTCGTCCCGATCGACGGATCCGAGCAGTCACACGACGCCCTCGACTACGCCCTCGAGGAGTTCCAGAGCGATGACATCACCGTCATCAACATCATCGACCCCATCGAGGCGGGCTACACCGCGCAGGCCACCGTCCCCGGCTACTCCGAGGAGTGGTACGAGCAGGCCGAGGCCGAGGCCGAGGACCTCTTCGAGGACGCACAGGACACCGCAGACGAGTACGGCGTCGAACTCGACACCGTCACCGAGGTCGGGCGTCCCTCGCGCACCATCGTCAACTACGCCGACGAGAACGACTACGACCACATCATCATGGGCAGCCACGGCCGCGAGGGCATCTCGCGCGTCCTCCTCGGTAGCGTCGCGGAGAGCGTCGTCCGACGCTCGCACGTCCCCGTGACGATCATTCGTTAACACCGACCTTTTGCTGCGCTCGCTCCGCTCGCTGGCAAAAGCTCGACCAAA
>NZ_BATA01000097.1 GCF_000474235.1 Halarchaeum acidiphilum MH1-52-1 | reverse complement strand
GTTAGAGAAATATTACGGGGAGTGTTATCCGAGCATGGATGAACTAAACACGATACCCGAATGGCCGGTAATTCTTACCGGTACGCGCGATTCTTTGTAAATGTGTCACACTGTATTTAACATGGAGATAACCGAGGTCGAATCTTTCCCGATACGGATTCCGCTCGAAACGCCGGTATCGTTCTCAAACCGGACGCTCACGTACCGCGACCACACCATCACCTACGTCCGCACCGACGAGGGCCACGAAGGTGTCGGGTACTCACTTGGGTACGACGGTGCTGGACTCATCGCCGACGCTGTCAAAGACCTCCTCGCGCCGCGACTCGTCGGCGAGGACCCCCGTGACACGACTCGACTCTGGCACGAGATGTACGACTCGAACGTCCAGATCGGCCGACACGGCCTCTTCCTGCGCGCCATCTCGACTGTCGATATCGCACTCTGGGACGTCAAATCGAAAGCCGCCGGCCAGCCCCTCTACAAACTCCTCGGTGGGAACGCCGACAGCGTCCCCGCGTACGCTAGCGGTGGGTACTACCGCGACGAGAAAGGCCACGAGGGTCTCCGCACGGAGATGCGGCGCTACCTTGACGAGGGCCACGACGTCGTGAAGATGAAGATCGGCCGGAAATCCGCCTCCGAGGAGGAAGTCCGCGTCGCCGCCGTCCGCGACGAAATCGGCGACGACGTCACCCTCCTCCTCGATGGAAACGGCGTCTACCCGAACACGACGGAGGCCGTCCGCGCGTGCCGTCGGTTCGAACCGTACGACCCCTACTTCATCGAGGAGCCGGTGATGATCGACCGCGTCGACACGATGGCGGCCGTTAACGACGCACTCGACTATCCAGTCGCGACCGGTGAACTCGAAGGGACGCGCCACCAGTTCGCGAACCTCGTCGACAGTGGCGCCGCCACCATCCTCCAGCCCGACGTTACTGTTTGTGGTGGCGTTACGGAATGGATGCGCATCGCGAACTACGCGGCCGCGTACGACGTCCCCATCGCTCCGCACTACAACTGGAACATTCATTCGTCTCTTCTCGGCGCCATCGAGAACGGCCTTTGGATCGAATACTTCTATCGAGACATGGATGTGAAGGTCTTCGACGACGTCGTCGAAGCGCCGCTCGCACCCGACAACAACGGGAAGATTCCGCTCCCGGGCCAGCCCGGACACGGCGTTTCACTCGATAAAGACGCACTCGAAGAGTTCCGCGTATGAGGGATTACTCACTACAGACGACGCGTCCATCCGCTCGCGACGTCGAAATCACGGACATCTCGACCACAGTAGTCAAGGGGAACTTCGAGTGGAACCTCATCACGGTCGAAACGGACGCCGGCATTACGGGTATCGAGGAAGCCTACCGCGGCGGTGGCTTCCCAAACTCGTCAAATACACGAAGCGGTTCCTCATCGGGGAGTACCCGCTCGACGTCGAACGGCTCACGCGCTACATATTTCAAGATATGAGTGGTCACGGCGGGACGAGGGGGAAGGTCGTCACCGCCGCGTCCGGCATCGAGGTCGCCCGCTGGGACCTCGCGGGGAAACTCCTTGTCCGCCGTCTACCAGCTCCTCGGCTCGAAATACCGGGATGAAGTGAGGATGTACTGCGACTGCCACGCCGGCGAGGCGTACGCCGTCGAGGACGGAGGGAACAGCGTACGCGGGCGCCGACGCGTACTCGCCGGAGGCCTACGCCGCGGAAGCGCGCCGTGTCGTCAACATGGGGTTCGACGCGCTGAAGTTCGACCTCGACTTCCCGCGGGACAACGACCCCTACAACGGCCGGCTGTCGAACGCCGCGATCCACGAGAAACGCGAGATCGTCGCGGCCGTCCGCGACGAAATCGGTTACGACGTCGACCTCGCGTTCGACTGCCACTGGGACTACTCCGTCGAGAGAGCGAAACGCCTCGCGTACGAACTCGAGGTGTTCGACCTGATGTGGCTTGAGGACCCCGTCCCGCCGGAGAACATGGACGCACAGACGGAAGTGACGAAGGCAACGCGGACCCCGGTCGCCACGGGCGAGAACGCTTCCACGTGTTCGAGCTCACCAACCTCATCCACGACCACGGCGTCAACGTTCTCACACCCGTCCCGACGACGGTCGGCGGCTTGGCGGAGACGCTTCGCGTCGCGGACCGTGCGGAGGAGAACTACATGCCTGTCTCCCCGCACAACGTCTGTAGCCCGGTCGGCACGATGGCCTGTATCCATCTCGCCGCTGCGGTGCCAAACTTCGACGTCCTCGAGTTCCACGCGCTCGAAGTCGACTGGTGGGACGACCTTCACACCGGCGACGACCTCATTCGGGACAGCTCTATCGCGGTACCGGAAGCACCAGGGCTCGGTATCGAACTCGACGAGGAAGCCGTCGAAGAACACGTCCTCGACGGCGACGTTCCGGCACATCTTCCCGACGACGAGTCCGAGTTCCGCCTCGGCGGTCACGTGGTCGCTCTGGGCGCGCGGCGGGAGTTGGATCGGTCCGCCGGGGCCCGTCGCGGCCGTCTCGGGTTTCATGAAGCTCGCCGGCTCGTCCGGGCGGTCCTCGTCAAGTCGGTGGCGTGCTCGGCGTAGTTGAGCCCGATGCCCCAGAGCTTGCCGAACGAGGCGAGCGGGCGCGCAAAGCGGAGGTGGTCGTCGGGGACCGGCCGGGTCGACCCGGCGCCCGCGGCGAGCGTTCCGTCGGCGGCCAGCGAGAGCGCGTCGGCGACCGTCTCGACGCCCGGTTCGGCGGCCGAGAGAGGGACGAAACCGTCGTCGCCCCCGATCAGCGCCTCGCCGTCGGCGGTGCGCGCGAGGCGCGTCATTCGTCGTCCTCCGTCCAGAAGTCGAACGAGCGCCCCAGTGCGAACACGTCGAGGCCGACGGCGCGCTCCTCGCCCGTGTTCTCCACGCGGTGGGGTTCGTCGCCGTCGAGCCAGACCGAATCGTACTGCGAGAGGGTCACCGCGTCGTCTTCGGTCTCGACGGTGAGCTCGCCCGCCAGACAGAGACAGACCTGCTCGTTCTCGTGATCGTGCATCGGCGAGGAGTGCCCCGGCGGCTTCTCGAACCACTCGAAGGAGAACCGGTCGCTGCCGGCCAGCGAGACCCGTCACCAGCCCTCGTCGGGCTCGTACGTCTCCGCCGCCTCGAAGTCTACAGCTTTCATCGAACCACTTGCCCAAACCGAACGAACGATTATCGTGGTTCCCGATCCGGGGGTTGTTGCCGCTACCGGCCGAGCGCGTCGGCGTTGAGCGCGGTTTCGGGAACGCCGCCCTCGTAGACGGTGCGGACGACGGCGGCGGCCTCCCGGCTCATCGCCCGGAGGGCTTCGGCGGTGACGCCGGCGTTGTGCTGGGTGAGCACCACATCGTCGCGAGCGAGAAGCGGATCGTCGGCCGCCGGGGGCTCTGACTCGTACACGTCGATGCCGGCTCCGAGGAGGTCGCCGGCGTCGAGCGCCGCGCGGAGGGCGGCCTCGTCGACGATACCGCCGCGGGCCGTGTTGACGACGACGCCGTCGCCGGGGAGGGCGGCGAGTTGGTCGCGTCCCACCGCGTGGCGCGTCTCGTCGGTCAGCGGCGCGTGGACGCTCACGTCGTCGGCCGCCTCGAACAGGGCGTCCACGGTGTCGACGAGCGAGACGTTCTCGGGCAGGGCCGCGGGGTCGACGTACGGGTCGAGAGCGCAGACCGACACGTCGAATCCCGAGAGCAACCGCGCGACGTCGCGGCCGGCGTTGCCGGCGCCGAGCAGGCCGAGCGTCCGCCCGCTCTGCTCGTGGCCCCGGAAGTCGTGTCGGCGCCACTCGCCGGCGCGGGTCGCGTCGTGGGCCTGCGGGACGCGCCGCTTCACCGCGAGTAGGAGGGCGACGGCGTGCTCGGCGACCGAGCGCGCGTTGGCGCCGGGCGTGTTGGCGACGAGCACGCCGTTTCGCGTCGCCGCCGGGATGTCGATGTTGTCGACGCCGGCGCCGTGTTTCGCCACGACCGAGAGCGACGACGCGGCGTCGAGGAGATCGGCCGTGATCGGTTCGGTCCGCGTGATGATCGCGTCGAACGGTCCGCGTCCGCCCGGAGCGCCGCGTCGTCTCCGTACTCGTCTCGACTCGTGAACGACGCGATGCCGTCGATGGACTCCGGGCCCGCGGGGTCGATGGTCGCCGGGAGGAGCACCGCCCACGGCGCTCGGCTCACGCGAACATCGTCCCCGGATCGGAGAGGTGCTCGCGGGCCACGTCCTCGTCGAGTTCGATGCCGAGCCCCGGCGCCTCGGGCACCTCGATGTGACCCGCCTCGATGAGCGGGTCCGCGCCCGCGTGGAGGTCGTCCCACCAGTCGACTTCGAGGGCGTGGTATTCGAGCACCGAGAAGTTCGGGATGGCCGCACAGAGGTGGACGCAGGCCATGGTTCCGATTGGGCCGCAGACGTTGTGCGGCGAGAACGGGATGTAGTTCTCGGCGGCGCGACTCGCCACTGCCTTCGACTCGGCGAGGCCGCCGCAGGTGGTCGGGTCCGGCGTGATCACGTCGACGGCCTGCTCGTAGAGCAAGTCCTTGAACTCGTGGACCCGAAAGCGGTTCTCGCCGGTAGCGAGCGGGACGGCCACGTCGCGGGCGACCGCCTGCTGGGCGTCCATGTTCTCCGGCGGAAGGAGGTCTTCGAGCCACATCAGGTCGTAGGGTTCGAGCGCCCGCGCCAGTCGCTTCGCGCTCTCGACGGTGTAGTCCCAGTGGGCGTCGAACGCGAGGTCCACGTCGCGGCCGACGGCGTCGCGGACGGCCGCGACGATCTGGCGTTTGTGCTCGACGGCGGCGTTCGAGAGCCGACCGTTGTACGGGTCGGGGTCGTTGTCGCGGTACTCGATGTCGAGGTCGAACTTCAGCGCCGTAAAGCCCATGTCGAGGACGCGTTCGGCCTCCGCGGCGTAGGCCTCCGGAGCGTACATCTCCTCCTCGGCGGGGGCGTGTGCGCCGTGTTCGAGCTCGTAGGCCGTCCCCGCGTGGCAGTCGCAGTAGAGGCGGATCCGATCGCGGTACTTCCCGCCGAGCAACTGATAGACCGGCACGTCGAGCAGTTTCCCCGCGAGATCCCAGAGGGCGATCTCGATGCCCGAGGCCGCGGTGACGACCTTCCCCGTCGTGCCGCCGTGGCCGGAGGTCTCCTGGACGAGGTGATTGAACAGCCGCTCCACGTCGAGGGGGTTCTCCCCGACGAGGAACTGCTCCATGTACTCCATGATGTCCGTGACCGCGCCGCCGCGGTAGGACTCGCCGACGCCGGTCACGCCCGCGTCGGTGTGTACCTTCACGATGTTCCACTCGAAGTTGCCTTGGAGGACGCACGTCTCGATGCCCGTGATCGCCACGTCGCGTGCCGACGCGCGGGCACTCTCTTGGTTCGAGAAATTCCTCATGATCGTACGTCGTGATACCACACACCACGAGTTAACCGTTTGGGTGGCGGCCACCGCTCGCGCGCCGCCGGCTACTTCGGAACGAAAGCGGGGTCGCCGTCCTCGAAGGTCAGTCGCTCGCGGCGCTCGACGGAGAGGGCGTCGTCGTCGCGCGCCTCGGCGGCCAGCGCGCTCGACACGCGGAACGACGAGAGGTGACTGGTATCGCGGACCCACGCCACGCGGGCGGTCTCGGGGGCGTAGGTCCCGACGGTGGCGAGCGCCGCCGTCACGGCGTGGCGGGGCGTCGGGAGCACGACCGGCAGGCGTGCCTTCGAGAGCGAGGCGCTCGTCAGCGCGTTCGTGTACATCTGCCCGAGGTCGAGTTCCTCGGCGACGCCGCGGGTCGTGAGGTCTGCCAGCCCGATCCCCTGTCCGTTGCCGTGGGTCGCCTCCGTCAGGCCGAGGACGACGATCCGCGAGACGTCCGGTCGCTCGGGGTCGTCGGTGTTCAACACCTGATAGCGCCCGATGACGTTCGTGTCCATGCCGGCGCCCGAGACGTCCTTTCCGATCCCCTCGACGATCAGCGCGTCGAGGTCGTCGAACGGGAGCGTCGGCATGTACTCGTTCGCCCGGTCGAGCAGGGGTTCTTCGGCCTCGGGGAGGTCGGCGGCGGCGACGCCCTCGACGTGAGCGGTCCGGTCGTAGAAGTTCTCCACGACGGCGATCCCGCCGACGACGGGCGCCTCGCGGCGGATGATCGAGAGCGCGCGCTCGATGGTCTCGACGTAGCCCTCGGTGAGCGCCGCGTCGTGGACCGCGCGCGCGCCGGCCTGCTTGCCGAGGCCGACCGCGAGCATCTTGCAGAGGCCGCTCTCGAAGCGCCCGGTGAAGTTCGTGTGGGCCTTCACGCGGTTGACGACGACGATCCCGGCCGCCTCCATCGCCGCCGTCGAGAACGGCACCTCGTGGCCCGCCTCGGTCGTTCCGAGGGTGACCGTGTCCATGCGCGCGTCGATCGGGCACCCGAGCGCCTCATCGATCAGACCGATCCCCGCGAGCGTCTCCCGTTGGCCCTCGGCGGTCGCGCCGCCGTGACTCCCCATCGCCGGGACGACGACCGGGTCGTACCCCCGCGCGTCGAGGTCGGCGACGACAGTCCGGGCAATATTGCGGATGCCGTGGATGCCGCGGCTCCCGAGGCCCACCGCGACGGTACCGCCGGCGGGCACCGCATCGAGCGGAAGGGCGTCGACCGACTCGCGGGTCGCGCCCGCGACGTCGTCGAGTTCGGGCGTCGCCGGTTCGTAGCGCACCGTAGCGAACGACGGGAATGAGAGCGAATCCAACACCGCGTCGACCGTCTCGCTGTCCGGAAAGTCCATACGCGCCCTTTCGAGTGGGCCCACAAAATACTGCCCGTCAATCCATCGGTCGCGTTAAGTTAGAGGATGAGGCGGTGCGTTT
>NZ_BATA01000098.1 GCF_000474235.1 Halarchaeum acidiphilum MH1-52-1 | reverse complement strand
AGCGTGCGTCGTCGCGGCTGAGTCCGCGCCGCTCCAACTCTGCGTCAGGGACGGACACTCCACCAGCGTCAACTGGCGATGTATCGGCTTCTGACTCCGAAGAGGCCGACTCGGAGGCATTGGTCCCCGAGTTGTCTGGGGAGTCTCGACCGCCGAGAAGTGGACTGCTCTCGGTGGCGGTGGAGTCACTACTGGTTTCGCCGGGTGAGCCACCGAGCATCGTCGACTCGGAATGAGTGGTCTCCACCTCCGGTGATGTGGGGTCGTCAGCGGCGCTTCCCCAGCCGTTGTCCGCGGTCGTATCGGATTCTGCGCTGAGGCCGTACTGGCGTTGCGTCCGCTCGACGATACGCGGGAGTGTTACCGACTCGAACTGGGACGCTTCCATCTCGGTAAGCGGAGTGTCGCTCTCCGGGTGGCCCTCGGCGATGGGGAGTGGCTTCATCGAGAACGGCGACGGGCCGGTTTCGCCGAACGCTGGACTCGGAAGCTGGGCGATCCACTCCCCACTCGGCAGTGTGTTCACGCGATTCCGGAGCTCGGTCGGACTCAATCCCTCGTGTGCAAGCGACTCCGCGAGGTCTCGCTCCATCGAGATGTTCCCGATGAGCTTCGTCTTGATGTTGTTCAAGACCTCGTCGTAGGCGCGCTCGCTGCGATTGCGTACTTGGCCGGGGAACTGCATCACGAGTCCCATGCTCAGGCCGAACGAGCGGCCCTGGGGGAGGAGTTGCTCGGAGACGAGTCGCGTCGACGCGACCGGCGCGGCTTCCTCGATGATGAGGTTGGTCAGGTTCTCGTAGTCGGTTTGGCCGTCGCGCCGCCGCACCTGCACGGCATCCCAGAGGTTGCTCAACAGAAGGAGCGTAACCGCCTGCTGTGCCTCGGGGCGCAAATCACCGAGGTCGAGGAGGATGGTGACGTCTTCGTCGAGGAAGTTCCGGAAGTCGAAGTGGTTCTCGACGTACTCACCGGCGTCGTTCTGTGCGGGCGTATGGTTGAAGATCCGCCGGAGGTGGGGACTTTCGCGGAGTTGCTCAAGGCGATTCCCGGCCGCGTCCATCGACGTTTGGAACTGTGACTCTTCCTTCGAGAGGTGGCGTGACAAGGATTCCTCGACTGGTTGGTTCGCCATCGAGACGGGCGGAATCGTCTGCTCGTCCTGCATTCGGCGGACCGCAGTGAAGAGGTCGTTGAGTCCGAAGACATCGCTGCCGTACTCGGCGTCGAAGAGCGCCTTGATGAGTTGGCTGAGAATTTCATTAGCGACGAACGCCCGCTCGTGTTTCTCTTGGCCGAGGATCATCCGCAGGATGTCGTGGAAGTGATCGACTTTATCCTGGATGGCGTCCTCACGATTCCGACCGGCCGCAAGTGCGGGCCGGATGTCGAAGAAGGAGAACGCGGGGATGGTCTCGGGGACGCGGAAGTGGTAGACGTCTTCTGCGCCGTCGAACTGTGCGTGGTGGCTGCGGAGATAGTTCTGGCACATGCCGTCGCCTTTCCGGTCGACGATGACGACAGGGCCACCAGTCGTCTCGCGGAGGGAGAGTGCATCGTTGATGATCGCTTTCGACTTGCCGGCGCCCGTCGACGCGAAACGTCCGTAGTGGGTCGTGAGCAGATCCGGAGGAATGCGGACTGGTTCGTCCTCTGGATCCCCCGTTTCGTCGAGCGCGTAGCCGATCGCCATTCCCTCACGGAACTGCTCGCGAAGATCCGGATTCGGGCGCGGGAGCGGATTCCGACTCTGCTGTTCTGCCCGTGTCCCGCGAGAGCCCTCGATTGAGAGTTGCTCGGAGGAAGGGACGAGGAGGAAGTTCGCGAGTTCCCGCCCACTCAGCACAAAGTCGGGTCGTGTCTTCCACCGGCCGGTGACGATGTTGCGATCGAGGAGGCGCTGGAGGGCCTTGCGCGCGTTCTTCTCTTTTTTCGCTTCGCGGAACCCACTCGAACGCACTCGTTCGGACTCAACATCGTAGAATGGGCCGTCGAGTGGGTCGAACACCGGGGCGAGCGACGACAGTCGCTTGTCGAGTGAGTCCTGGCCGTCGTCGCTGGTTGGAACACCGACTGCCCGGATGTTCGCCGTGAACGAGCGCTGGGGGTTGGTCGCCTCGATGGCGTTGAGGCGGCGTTCGACGATATCGCTCAATTCGCGCTCGTCGCGTTCGTACTCCCCGAACTCGAGTAAGCCACCGATGATCCGCTGCGCCCACGTGTCTCGCCCATCGCGCAGGTCTTCTTTGCGGAGTCCAGCGTCGGATTGCCAGCTCTCCCGGCGCTCGAAGACGACCTGGAAGGCGAGTGGTTCCTCGGCGTCATTCACGTGGTCGATCAGCGAGGCGAGCGCCGCACCCGGCTGGTCGACAGCCGAGAGGGACTCTTCGTCCTCGCCGTCCGTGAATGGGGTGAGCGACGTCATCCAGTCTTTCTTGCGTGTGGCATCGCCCTGCCAGCGCACGCCAGAGGGCGAGACCGTCTCGGTCGCCGGCCGTGCGAGAATCGTCCCGCGCTCGGTCACCGTTGGCTTCTCAACCGGCACCCCAACATCCTCTGCGAGTTCAAGCGCGCTATTGTCGATGGACACCACTCTGTCCGCAGTCAGGTCGACGTCGGGCGCCTCAGCCTCCCCCTCGTCGGTGATGGCGTACTGCTCGTCCTCGTCGAACTCGTACTGAAGATTGCCCTGCTGGTAGGCGTTGAGGAACTCCTCGCGTGAGTACTCGGCCGGCTGAGCAAGCCGTTCTTCGACGTCGAGATCGACGCGCTCGATGTCGAAGGTCGTTGGATAGATCGACTGGAGCCGCTCCTCAACAGTGTCGAGTGAGTTGTCGGCACCGTAGTAGAACTCGACGGGCGCGTCTTCGCCGTCGCTGAGCGCGAGGAACTCGAAGCGCGGCGGCGTCGAGGACGACAACGGATTCAACGTCGAATCTAAGCCGGAATCTTCGCTGGTGAGCTTGTGGAGGCTCTCAAGGAGTCGCGGAATCCCCGACGGGTCCAGTTCTTCAGAGGTCGGCGTGACGCGGAGGTACTCACTCATCGCGACCACCGTCCGTCTCGGCGACCGGCTCCGATTCCTCGTTCGATTCGGCGGTCTGCTCGTTGAGTTGCTGTTGGAACGAATGCATTGCTGACTCGGTTTCGTCGTTGGTTGCACCGGGCAGTTCGTCGCGGGTTTGGGTGGTGGGGTCAAAGTCGATGACCTGCTTCTCCTTGGGCATCGCCTCGACCTGGATGCCCCGCCACTCGCCGTCGACGCCAACGAGCGCTTCGGAGAAGCCGGCGTCCTCGTTGCCGGGGACGGCGTCCTGCACGTAGCGCATCTGGGCGTGATTCAGGCCGAACTCGTCGGCCCACTCTTCGTCCATGCCGTCGAGGCGGTGGAACTGCTTGACGGCACACTGGTCGAGGATCGCCTCACTCTCGGCGTGTTCGAAGAACTCGTCGACAGTCTGGGTCACAAGACGAATCGAGAGATCGTGGTGGCGGTGATGGCGGAAGACTGTCTCCAGGAAGGCGAGACTCGCGGCGTCCTGCATAATGTAGCGCGCCTCGTCGATAACGAAGACGACCTCCTTCTCGGTCTCCTTTGCGCGCTCGTAGACGAGGGAGATGAGGAGTTGCATGGTGAGTGCAGTGCTGGAGTCGACGCTGCCTTCCTGTTGGGCGAGGTCGAGATAGATCGTCTTCTCGTCCCGGATGTCGAATGCGGAGGCCTTCCCGAGATTCGCGTGCCGGCCCTCTTCCTCGAAGGGACGGAGTTGGTCGAGAAGCCACGTCGCGTCGGCCTGAATTTTCTCCGCCTCGGATTCAGAGCGGACGATGAACTCTTCGGGATCAGCGACCATCTCCTCGAAGACGTCAAGCATATCGCGGATCGTCGGACTCGGATTGTCGTGGGTCGCGATGTCGTCGGTGATCCCCTGCCGAGCGTATGCTGAGCGCAAGCCGAGTTCGAGCGTCGTTCGCTTGTCGCCGAGCGAGATGCCGCGGAGGGCGAAGAAGTTGGTGAGGAAGCTCATCGCGTCATCAAGCTTCTCGTTGAACGGACTGGCGTCCTCCCCCATCGCACGTTGGGCGTGCTCGGGCGTCTGCCGAATCTCCAAGGGATTGAGGCCGAGCGTCCCACCGACCGTGATGCGCTGAGCGTCGAGAGCCTCAGAGACGCCCGCCCAGTTGTTGAGTGGTTCGAGGACGATGCCGATGCGGTCGCTGTCCTGTTCGATCGAGCGGATGAAGTTCTGCTTCGAGCTGAATGACTTTCCGGAGCCGGTGTCCCCGACAGTGAACATGGCGTAGCCGTTGTCGCGTTCGAAGGGGTCGATGACGACGGGGCTCTGGTTGTCCTTGTGGATGCCGAACTCAACGCCACCCTCCTCAAGGATCGTCGCATTATGCGGGGAGGCGAGTAACGCGCCGACAGCGCCGCCGAGGGCGATCGACTCCCGCCCAAACTCGTTGTCGCCGACGGGTGCAGCGGACTGGAGGGCGACGTCCTGCCGGCAGATCGCGGTCTTCGGCGTGAGGTTCGCTGGATCATCCCGAAGCGTGCTCTTCACCGTGCGGACGGCGTCCTGCAGGTCGTCCTTCTCGTCAGCGCGAACAGTGATGAAGACGCCTTGGTCGAAGACGTTCGCGCCGCTCTCGACGGCCTTGTAGGTAGCTTTGGCTTCGTCAGCACGCTCTTGGAGGTAGGCACCTCGGACGCTCTGCTCAAGGTCCGCATCAACTTGGAGATCGTCCGCAATCTCCTCGAGCTCGGTTCGTGCTCGCTCCTGGTTCTTCGGGGTGACGTGCGCAGTCAGATCGAACTCGACGTCAGTGAGCTCGAAGAGATCGCTGAGGTAGCCGTCACTCGGATGGTCGGGATACTCGGCGACGTAGAGCGTGCTCGTCCACTGCTCGCCGACGTGGGCGGCACGCGTCTCCCACTCGATCGCAGTGGGTGCAATCGCCGTCTTGTGCGACTCCGCGATTTCGTCGAGAAGCCGTCCTTCGGCTTGGCCGTCTTCGAGCGTTTCTTCGTCGAGGACGTCGGCGAACTCGACGGTGGACTCGTCGTCGCGGGCCTGGTAGCGCGTCCACGCGACGACGGCAGTCGCGGTGACAGTCACGGTGGCGAGGAGGTAGAGGAGGATGCCGCCAGGCGTGGTGGGATTGAACGCCCACTGGGTGAGTTGATCGATGAACCCCGTTGTGGCGGGGAGGAGACCGTTATGCATCGCTATCCTCGCGTGTCTGGTGATCCATAGTTGGTTGCTGGCGGATGAGTGAGTCGGGGTCGTCGACGTCGTGTTCGTGGCCGTTCCAGAAGTCCATCGTGAGTGTGAACAGTTCGACCGTGGTGAGGCGGCGTGCCGACCAGCCACTCGCCTGCTGCACGAATTCACTGCGGACCGCGGCAACACGGTCGTCCAAGGTTTCGAACATCCGTGCGCGCCGTTCAGTCTCTTGGAGATTCTCTCGGCGGGTGACGAACGGGTTGAAGAGGAAGCCGATCACGGGGATCTCGGTCAACTTCTCGGCGGGGGTGGATTCGTCGCGATAGCGGTCGTAGACCTCCATCGGGGAGACCTCGACGCCGATGTAGTAGTGGAGTTGCTGGATGCCGCGCTCGCGCATCTCGCGCGGGCGAGTTTCGAGGTATTCTTCGAGGAGTTCGCGGAAGACGGGATTCGCCTGAACGTCCTCGTCGTCGAGGCGGTCCTGGATGTTCTTGACGACTTGCTCGACGGGGAATTCGCGGGTGGTGGCGTGGAGTTTGAGCTTCGAGTCGAGTTCCTTGTTCGCGAACTCCGCGCCCGCCTCTTGGAGTTGGGCCCAGTCGTCAGACATGGCGAAGTCCATGTTGTCGGGATCGACCTCGACGAACGCCTCCATCGTCCCGTCCGAGCGCTGGATAGCGCCGGCGCCGGGCCACGCACGTTCGATATTGGTGAGGTCTTGGGTGCGTTCGTCCGGCTGGAACGGCGTATAGTTCGCCAGCCCACCCTCGTTCCGGACTTCCTCGTTCGTCTTGCTGTCTGGCTCGTCAGGTGCGCTAAAGGTGACACGGGGCCGTTTGAGGTATTGATAGACGTCGGTAGCCCATGTCCACGCGTTCAGATGGTTGGGGGCGACGTAGATGATGGCGACGCCGAGCCCGAAGCCACCTGCAACGAACGGGAGGGCAAGCGAGTCGATACCGGTGAGTGCAGCGAGGAAGAGGCCGATGATGGGGAAGGCGATGAGGACGCCGACGTCGCCTTCCTCGATGTTGAGGTAGGGGATGTGGCTTTCCTCGCCGAACTGATTCATGATGCGTCTCGCGGCGGCGTCTGGATCTGTCGACATGGGTCAGTAGTTCTCCGGATCGTTCTCTGTGCGGCGATACGATGGCGAAGAGTCTCCGTCGTCTTCTTCCGATCCTGCTCGGCGGCTCGCCTGCTGGGCGACGGCTTGGCCAGCGGCGGCCTTCGGCCCCCAACGGGCGGCGGTCGTCGCGACTCCCGCACCACCGATGGATGCGCCAGCGGCGACGCCACCAACGAGCGCGGCGCCCCGCGTAGCCGTACCAATCACTTTCGCAGTGAGTGGCGTCGCGTACTGGAACGTCTTCCACGTCACCACCAAGGCGACGACCGGGAGCGAAACAGCAACGAGATACTTCAGGAATGGATTCCCTGGGGAGAGGGCGTGCTGCGAGTAGAGCAAGTCGTAGCCTTTGAACACGACCGCAGCGGGGAGAGGGAGGATCGCGAGTGGGACGAAGCGTTT
>NZ_BATA01000099.1 GCF_000474235.1 Halarchaeum acidiphilum MH1-52-1 | reverse complement strand
GAATAGTGAGTGTGGCTCGAAACGAGAAGAGGGACGGCCAGAACACGAGATCCGATACGCTCATACGACAACATATCCAATACTCTCCATGCACGATTTGACCGGCTTTCAGCGGGACCTCCTCTACGTCATCGCAGGCCTCGACGAACCCCACGGCCTCGCGATCAAGGACGAACTCGAGGAGTACTACGAGACGGAGGTTCATCACGGCCGCCTCTACCCGAACCTCGACACCCTCGTTGAGAAAGGCCTCGTCGAGAAAGGCAAAATCGACGAACGCACCAACTCCTACGCCCTCACGCGACGTGGCCGGCGCGAGATCGAAGCGCGTCGCGAGTGGGAGACCCAGTACGTCGATCTATAGGCCGTCCTCAATACTCCTGAAATTTGATCGTCCCCGTGTGGCTGACCCACGTTGACGCGGTCGACGAGAAGTTAGAAAGACGCGATAAACCTAAGGTATTACAGAGGGTATTACCGGATATGAGTCAGGCAACCCGAGTGACGGAGAAAGGACAGGCAACGATTCCGAAGGAGCTCCGCGAGAAGTATGACCTTGAGCCGGGCGACGAAGTCCTCTGGATGGACACTGACGAAGGAATCGTTGTCAAGAAACGCACGCGGACCAGCGGCCGGGGAATGCTAGTTCCCGATGACCTCCCCGAGGACAAACGAGAGGACGTCGCCGAGGAGCTTCAGGAACGAGTACGTGACCGACGCGACCGCAACTACCAGGAGGCGTAGCGTGGCGACCTATACCGCCGACGCAGTCGCTCTCCTCGTCTATCTGGTTGATGCACTTCCCCGAGAGGCAGACCGCGTGTTCGCGGAAGCTGAAGCCGGGGAGACGGTGATTCAGACGCCGAGCACAGCACTCGCTGAAGTCCTGTTCTCGGTTTCCCGGGACAAGGAAGTCCGAGGCGTGGAACTCTCAGGAACGCCGGAGGATGCTCGCCAGGCGCTCGTTGGGAACGGCCCGGTGTCGGTCGCACCGGATGGCGATGAGACGATGATCGAGTACGCGGAAATCGTGGACGAGTTCAGCATCCACGACGGCCTGATTGTCGCCAGCCACCTCGCACAGGGAACAGCGGCTGTCATCACCGCTGATGGTGTCATCCGCGACGCCGACGTTGAAACCGTCTGGGACTAGGAACCGACGTCCGAGAAACCCACAACACCCCCTTGCCGGCTTAAGAGCATTCAATAGTTAGTGGAGGTATGGCTATCGGAGAGGGGGCGAACACTGAGGAAACGACGCCGATCAAGTTGGTTCGCAGGCAGACTTAACGAACTCCGAGCCTCGATTCTCCGGCTTAGACTGGAGACAGAAACCACACTCCCAGCAACGGGTAACCAACAATAGGTGAGGTGATGGTGTGAGCGTTGAGTACGGTTTGTTAGCGCCCGCGAGGGGCGGGGCGCAGAGCCCCGTTCCGACCGATGGTTGAAGACGCTCTCGACATACTCCTTGGCGAAGCGGCGCACGTCGCGACCGACTACGCAGCAGTCGCGACCGGCGTCGATGATTCGCTCCACGAATACCGGCGGTACGCCGTTCTCCGACTCCTCGAAGACGACACGAATCGTCTCTCACCGACGGTCAACGTGACCGTCGGGTATGGACGGGACAAGGCAATGGCGGAGAGTTGGCGCGCGACAGTCTCTTGGTGGGACGCGCTTCCGCGTCTTCTACCCCGACAACGTCGGTCAGGTGCCGCAAGCAGTTGTCGACCTGATGAGCGCGCTCGGCGCGTGGCGTGTGTGGTCGGGCGACGCCCTCAACGTCGGTGCCTACGATCACCGTGGGCGTCGCGAAGTCCATTACTGCTGGCCGATCGGCCATCCCGTCGAAGACGAACTTGACGAGCGGCTTGACCAGGACACGACGACCGTTGTGCCTGATGGTGGGCAGATGGGCGATGTCCGAGCGCGGGCAGCCGTGACCGACCAGACACGACCGACCGGAGATCAAGCACGGGCGCGTCCCCCGGCCGGATGGCCGATTACCAGACTAGCAATAGCTGATTAACCAACACGGCTAAGCAGATAGCGTTCGTGTTGGTTAAGACAGAGCGATGCCGTATTCAGATCCCACTTCGCCACAGAACTTCTCAAGCGACCTCGCCGAAACGTTCGAAGACTGTTCGCTCAAGGAACTACGTGCGGTCAAACGATACGCCGAGGCTCTCGTCGAACACCGCGAGCGTGAAGCACGTCTCGAAGAAGACGAAGACACAGAAGAGCGTCCAGAAGAAATGCCGGACGACGTCCCGGCACGGGCGACACTCACCATTAAGGAGATCAACGATAACCGCTACTACTACTGGCAGTGGCGGGATGGTGATACGATTCGCTCGCAGTACAAGGGCCCGGTCAATTCAGACGGGTAATCGGTAATCTCACTGTTCTAAGTATGGACGGAGGACTCTGTGCTACGGCGGAGCATTCGTTAAGCGTTGCTAGCAGGACGCCATTCGCATTTCTCAAGCGTGGGAGATCACGTCTCGTTGAGCGCGTAGAATACTTACAATGAGAGGTGTGGTCAATACCTGAGCTAATCGTGTCGAGATTTGAAAGGAGATGCCCTGAGTGCCACACCCCCACCCCGGATTGTAAGTGTTCTCGCAGCCGAGAGGGGAGGGGCTGTTTTCGCTGGCAGAGAAGTGTTGTATTAAAGACCGGGTTGAGAGAGTATCTAACCCCGCCAAATTGTAAGTGTTAAACTGACGCGAGAGTATTTATAGTTCCATATATAGGCTAATAGAGATATTTGCAGTATCAGAAAAGACTATTACTACTATACTAGCTAGTACTAGGCTAGAGTAGGTACTTACTCTTACCCTTCTTACTTTCGTCCCGTTCTCACTGGGCCTTCTCACTGCCATCCCCTCTCCCTTCTTGCGCTCCCGAAGAACACTTACAATCTGGGGGGTGTGTGTTCGGCCGTTTCCGGGAACACTTAGAACAGTTAGAACACTTGTAGGGTAGGGTTAATGTGGGAGGGGTGTGACGCCGTGGTATGGACTCGCCGTTCAAGGAATCAAACCACATCTTTCGTGACAAGGAGCCATTCAAGGAGGGATATACTCCGGACGAGATTCTTGAACGGGAAGAGGAGATCCAGGAGTACGCTGCTGCTCTCCAGGATATCCCCGATGGGTTCGGTGCGCCCAACGTCTTCATCTACGGACAGACCGGCGTCGGCAAAACTGCGACAACGCAGAAAGTCATTGAGTTCCTTGAAGACGAAGCGGCCAGCGCCGATGTCGAACTTACCACCCTTCCGGTCAACTGTAATAAGCGGACGTCGACGTACAAGGTCTTACAGTATCTTGCGAACGAACTCTATCCAGACGAACACTTCAAGCAGGGTACTCATCCCGACACACTCTGGGACCGCATCTACACTCGCCTTGACGAAATCGGCGGCTACGTCCTCGTCGTCCTCGACGAGATCGACAAACTCGGCGAAGACGAGGAGTTGCTCTACGACTTCCCGCGCGCGAAAGCCATTGGTGAACTTGAGCACGCTGAAGTCGGCATCGTCGGTATCAGTAACAACTTTAAATTCCGCGAGAACCTCTCCCAGCGCGTCAAGTCGACACTTTGCGAAAAAGAGATTCAGTTCTCTCCCTACGACGCAAACGAACTCCGCTCAATCCTCTCTTATTACGCCGACCTCACGTTCCGTGACGGCGTGCTCTCGGACGACGTCATCCCGCTCACCGCAGCGCTCACCGCGCAAGATTCCGGTGATGCCCGGATGGCACTTGACCTCCTCGAAACTGCGGGCGACATCGCTCGCCACGAGGATGACGGAACCGTCGTCGAGGACCACGTCCGTATCGCCCGAAGCGAGGTCGACCGCGCGAATACCCGCGACATCATCACTGAGCGTCTCACCAGCCAGATGCAACTCGTCCTGATGGCGACGACGCTCTTGGTGATTGATCCTGACGGCGAGGCGAAGGTGAAGACAATCTACTCGCTATACAAGGACCTCTGTGATCGCATCGACTCGGACACCCTTTCTGAGAGTCGGGTTCGCGATCATTTGGACACGCTTGAGATGTTCGGACTTCTTGAGAAGGGCGAGCATAACCTCGGTCGTCGCGGTGGCCGCTCCTACATCTATTCGCTCGTCGACGAGCCCCGGATTATCGTTGAAACCTTCCGTGAGGACGAACGTCTCCAGCAGGGGTTCCCGGCATCGGTTGACTCACTCCTCGGTGACTTCGAGCAGTCGAGTCGATCCCACGTACAGAGCGAGTTCAACATCTGAGTCCGGGAAAAACACTTACAATCTGGGGTGTGATCCCCTCTCGAAACCGGCGTTTTCGGTCCTCGAATTCTTTCTGCTTCTCGTAGTAGTCTGGTGGGAGAGAACACTTACAATCTGGAGAGGGGGAATCTCGAGTTGCTTGGGGATATTCTGGGCTAAGTGCTGTCAGACCCCGAAAATTCAGGCCACTAATTCACTGAGTATATCATCTGACGCTATCGAATACACTTACAACTCGGGGGGTGTGGATAGCCAGTGGTATAGTCTGCCGCACCCGATCACGCACTCCCACCGTGGACTTTTCTGGGAACAACCGCGTCTGTTCAGATATTGATCCTCGGTCTTGACGTCTCGATGAACAGAACCACACTAGACTCTTTCACTATCTCTATCTACCTCACCTAACTCAACTACCTTATCTACCTTAGGTAGGTTGAGTAGCGTAGGTACCTTTACTACGCTGCTGGGGGTAGCGTATGGTCGACTCAGCAGAACCACGGGCGGTCACCGTTGCTCTCCAGAAGGGCGGCGTCGGCAAGACCACCGTTGCGATTAACGTCGCAGAACGACTTGATGTGCGTGGCCACGACGTCCTCCTCGTGGATCTCGACCAGCAGGGGAACGCCACCGAGGGTGTCGGACTCGGTGAGTACTACGAGGCCGACGCGAATCTCGGCGACGTCTGGGATACGGACTCCGACGTCGAGGTCCACGACCTCATCCGGGAAACCGAAGGGATGGACGTCATTCCGAGCCATCGTGACCTTGATGAGGTGGAGAACCAGTTGCGGACGAGCGCCTACGGTGTCACACGCGTTCGCAACTACATTATTGAGCCGCTACTCGGCGACGAATACGACTATATCATCATCGACAGCCCACCGAGTATCGGCCCGCTCTCCGACTCAGCGCTCGTCGGCACGGAGAACGTCCTCGTTCCGCTGAAGATGCGCGAAGCGTCGATCTCGGGTTTCCAGCGGATGGTCGAACAGCAACTTCAGCCGCTCCGCAACGAGGGCGGCATCGACGTCCGCGTACTCGCACTCGTCCCGAACATCCTCGAAGGAGACGGCGAGGAGAAACGCATCATCCGCGACATCGAGGAATCCCCGTGGGCTGACCGCCTACCGAAATTCGCGCGCTCCGACCAGTTCGACGAATCACCCGGACCGGGCCTCCGGAAGCGTGTCGCGTTCGGTCGTGCCTACCGCGAGGGCAAATCCCTCGCCGCCTACGACCCAGACAACGACCAGCTTCCACGGCTGGATGAACTCGCGGACATCATCGAGCGGGGTGGTGTCGATGCCTGACGACAACCGCTTCGCCAACATCGGCGTCGACGAGGACGAGTCGGAAGACGAAATCGACGAGGCGGTGGATGCTTCCGACGTTTCGGACGTCCCGAGTGAGACCCGAGAACCGGCTGCTGAGACAGATAACCCAGCTAAGTCAGCACCTCAGGTGACTTAGGTGATTTAGATGGCGAGGATATGGGAGCCGATACAGCGGCTGTACCGACCGTTGACCCAGCGGACTCGGGTCCTGCATTCGAGTTCGACGACGTCCAGCAGAAAGCAGTCTATCCACGCCCTGAATCGTGGGACGCCCGCACGGAAGCGCTCGACTTCGAAGTGAAGCGGAAACTCCGCGACCACGGCGTGAAGGATATCACCGGTCGTGAACTTGACGACGCGATTGCTCGGACCATCCCAGATGTCACCGAACTCATCGTCGAAAATGTCCTTGAGGCCCGCCGCCAAAAATTCGACTCTGACTAATAGTTGAGGGTCGGATACTGTTGGTCCCGCTTCTAGCGAGCTTTTTGTTCCAGTGAGTAACTGCCGCCCCGAACCTTAGCTAAGTATGTTATCTTAGGTGGCTAATTTTATCGCACACATGTATACGCCCGTCTCAACTGATGCCGTCGCCGAGGACGCACTCACCTCGCCGAAGACGGCGCGCAAGCATCTGAACGCGCTTGCGAACGAGGGATTCGTCGTCACAGACGCTGTTGAACACGGCCGGACTTCGTGCTGAGCGGGCGCGAACTCGCGAACTTCCTGCTCGTCCCCTCCTCCGAACAGCTCTCAATCGAGGGGTCACGGGGAACGCGTGCGGAGCAGCAGAGTCGGAATCCGCTTCCACGACCGAATCCGGATCTTCGCGAGCAGTTCCGCGACGGCATGGCGATCGGCTACGCCTTGGACGAGACTGGCCAGCCAGAGAATGAGCCAGTCCGCATTCCGCCGGACCTCCTCACGACCCACTATGGGCGCTTCGCCTCGACTGGCGCTGGGAAATCAAAGGCCATTATCAACGACGCGCTCTCCCT
>NZ_BATA01000100.1 GCF_000474235.1 Halarchaeum acidiphilum MH1-52-1 | reverse complement strand
GAACTCGAGGCGGAGATGACCGACGCGTGGGACGCCGTCTCTCCGCCTACGAGGACAACGACGACGCGACGTGGCGCGAGGCCGCGTACGTCGTCGCGCTCGATCGCGTCACCGACGCCCACGAAGCTCGCGGCTTCTGAGGGCGCGGCGTCGGCGATCGCCGCGGGTCGGCCGGTGAGGCGTATCTTTAATCGCCCGCCGGGCGTATCGGTGTTCATGAGTGAGGAGAATCCGTTCGAGAACCTCCGGGAGCAACTCGACGACGCCGGCCAGTATCTCGACATCGATCCGGGGGTCCTCGAACGCCTCAAGCGCCCCGAGCGCGTCCTCGAAACGACGCTCACGATCGAACTCGACGACGGGTCGCTGGAGACGTTCACGGCCTATCGCTCGCAGTTCAACGGCGACCGCGGACCGTACAAGGGCGGGATCCGCTACCACCCGAACGTCTCGCGCGACGAAGTGAAGGCCCTCTCCGGGTGGATGGTCTACAAGTGCGCCGTCGCGGACGTCCCGTACGGCGGCGGGAAGGGCGGCATCGTCGTCGATCCCCACCAGTATTCGACGGGCGAACTCGAACGGCTGACTCGCGCCTTCGCGACCGAGATCCGTCCGCTCATCGGCGAGAATCGGGACGTCCCCGCGCCCGACGTGAACACGGGCCAGCGGGAGATGAACTGGATCAAGGACACCTACGAGACGCTCGAAGGGACGACCGAGCCGGGCGTCGTGACCGGGAAGGGTCTCGACAACGGCGGGAGCGAGGGGCGCGTCGAGGCGACGGGTCGCTCGGTGACGCTCGCCGCCCGCGAGGTCTTCGACTACCTCGGACGCGACCTCGACGGCGCGACCGTCGCCGTGCAGGGCTTCGGGAACGCCGGGAGCGTCGCCGCCTCGCTCCTCGCCGATCAGGGCGCGCGCGTCGTCGCCGTCAGCGACTCCGCGGGCGCGATCTACGATCCCGACGGTCTCGCCCCCCGCGACGTCAAGGCCCACAAGGACGAGACGGGCACCGTCACGGGATACGACGCGAGTGAGGAGCGCGCCGGCGAGGAGCTGTTGACGCTCGACGTCGATCTGCTCGTCCCCGCGGCGCTCGAGAACGCCATCGACGGCGACCTCGCGGCGGACGTGCGGGCGGACGTGATCGTCGAGGCCGCGAACGGCCCGCTCACCCCGGACGCGGACGACGTCCTCACCGAACGCGACGTCACCGTCGTCCCCGACATCCTCGCGAACGCGGGCGGCGTCACCGTCTCCTACTTCGAGTGGGTGCAGAACCGCCAGCGCTTCGCGTGGTCCGAAGCGCGCGTCAACGACGAACTCGAGACCGTCATCACCGACGCCTTCGACGCCATGATCGACGTCCACGAGGAGACCGGGACGCCGAACCTCCGAACGGCCGCGGACGTCCTCGCGCTCCGTCGCGTCCGCTCCGCGTACGAGGGATCGGGGAACTGGCCCTAGCAAGCCCTCGACGCTCGCCTACGCGACCGTCGCCCCCTTGCAGATTCCCACCCTTGCCGTAGTCGGCGCAGGCTCCGGTTTGCTTCGCGTACCGCTCACGCGAACGTCGGCGGACGCATCCGGGGCGCTCCGAGAGCGCCCTCGGAGTCACTCTCCCCACCGGCGTCGTGCGACGCTCGTCGCTCACCCCCCGATGGCTTCGTTCGCGTATTCGCTCGTGCCGTCGCTGGTGTTCGACGTGGCGACCGCGACCTCACCCGGCGCACGGGAGAGAACGGTGGCCGCTCACCCGGTCTTTTTGAGGGTCCGTTCGACCTTTTCGAGTAGGTCGCGCGAGCGCGAGAGCGCGATCGCCCGCGCGCCCGAGGCGTCGGCCTCGGCCCGCTCGATCTCGGTCTCGAGCGTCTCGAACGCGTCGCCGATGGCGCTCGAACCCCACTCCTCTCCTGTCTCGGAGTCGGCTTGCTCGGTCATGGCATCCAACCGATCGGTTGCGTCCGCCGAACGGAAAAGCCCGGGGGCGACGACCGCGAGACGGGGGCGAAAGGAACTATACACGGAGACGACCTTTCACGGAGCATGAGCCTCCGGCGGTTCGTCCGCGGCACCGTACCGTGGGCCGACCTCGAAGCGGTCGCCCGCGAGATCGCCGATCGGTACGGCGAGGATCGCGTCCGCGTCGAGTTCCTCGATGCGGACAACTGGTTCTCGACGCCCGTCGTCGTGAACGACCGATGGTTCTGCAAGATCGTCTCCGCGCAGAACGCCTTCGTCCACTCGCTGTTCACGGGAATGCGCAACCTCGGCGTGTTCTCCGCGGGCGCGGAGGGCTTCTTCGAGCCGTTCGATGGCCCGCTCGAGATGGCCGAGCACGAACTGGAAGCGACTCGACGGATGCGCGAGGCCGGATTGAACGTCCCGGAACCCATCGAGGCGTTCGCCGTCGGCGACCTCGGCGTCATCGTGATGGAGTACCTCCCGGACTTCGAGACGCTCGACGATCTCCCGCCCGCGGAGATCGAGAAGCGGGCGCCGGCGCTGTTCGACGCGCTGCGATCGATGCACGAACACGGGCTCGCGCACGGCGATCTCCGCGCGGAGAACGTGCTCATCCACGACGGCGACCTCTACTTCATCGACGCGACGAAGGTCCGCGAGGACGAGGCCGTCGCGCGCTCCGTACGGGCGTACGATCTCGCGTGCGCGCTCGCCGTCCTCGAACCCCTCGTCGGCGCCGAGGCCGCGGTCCGCGCGGCGCGCGAGGCGTTCGACGTCGAGGCGCTCCTCGCCGCCCGCGAGTTCCTCGACTTCGTGGCCATCCGCCCCGATCACGACTTCGACGCCGCCGCCCTCCGCGGCGAACTGGAGGGCGCCGCGAGCGAGGGCGGGGACGCCGACGAGTGACGACGTCGTGACTGATCGGGCGAGTGATCCGAGAGGAGAGGCGGGAGGCGATGGAGTGACCCCGCCTGATAGGGGGTCGAGGGTCGTCCGGCGCGGGCTTCCGGACGACTTCGAGGTCGGCGTCGAGACGAGGTGCGGGCGTTAGTGCCAACACGCGACGAGAAAAGCGTCTCGCGTCGGCATCCTTCAATTCTCCCCGCTCGCGTAAAAAGCTATCTTTTCACTGACGGGCGTCTCACGCGTCACGCCGATCGTCGAGTGCGGGGAACGAGTCGCGGACTTCGCGCACGCGCTCGGGATCGAGGTCGGCGAGGACGAGCGCGCGGTCGTCGCCGGCGCTCGCCACGGGCGTCCCCCACGGATCGTGGACGGTCGAGCGCCCGAGGAGCCGCGATCCCGCCTGCTCGCCGACGCCGTTCACCGCGCCGAGATACCACTGGTTCTCGACGGCACGCGCCCGCGCGAGCGTCCGCCAGTGCTCGACGCGCGGGTACGGCCACGCCGAAGGAACGAGGACGAGCGAGACGCCCCGATCCACGAGGTCGCGATAGAGTTCGGGGAAGCGCAGGTCGTAGCAGGTGGTCGCGGCGACGGTGAAGTCCCCGACGTCGGCCGTCTCCAGTCGCTCGCCCGGAACGAGTAGCTCCGCCTCGCGGGAGTCGTATCCGAACAGGTGGTGTTTGCGATAGACGAGGCGGCGCTCGCCCGACGCGTCGAGGAGGACGCTCGCGTTCGCGTATCCCGCGTCGGCGGGCGTCGCGACGCCGTCGGCGGCGCTCGCGGTGAGGTCTTCGACGACGCTCCCCGCGAGAACGGCGATTCCGCGCTCGGCGGCGGCGTCCGCGATCCGGCCGAGGCGCGGTCCACCGAGGCTCTCCGCGGCCGCGGGATAATCGTCGAACGCGAAGTAGCCGACGTCCCAGAGTTCGGGGAGCGCGACGAGGTCGGCGCCGCGGTCGGCCGCGGACGCGATCGCGTCGAGCGCGGCGTCGAGGTTCGCGTCGGTATCGCCAGCGACGGGCGCGAACTGTGCGAGCGCGAGGCGCACGGCTCACGTCCCCCGCGCCGCGAGCTCGCGTTCGAGGTTATCGAGTTCGTCGTCGAGTTGTCGCTTGAAGAACCGCTCGACGCCGGGGAACTTCCCCTCGACGACGAACGTATTGTGGAGCAGACATCCGTCGTCCGCGGGTTCGAGTTCGTGCTCGCCGGTGACGTCCAACACGGCGGATTTCCCGACGAACTCGACGTACTCGCCGTCGCGACGCTCGACGTCGCGCGTCTCGACCTCGATGGTCCGCCGGACGACGGGGAGTTCGACGAACCAGACGGTGACGTCACCGCGGCGCTCGTAGCCGGTGACGACGCTGATGGCCGACGCGCGCTTCGTCGGGTCGGCGATGAACGCCCACACCTCCTCCGGTGGGACGTCCAACTCGAAGGTCCGTTCGACCCGGACAGTCATACGCGGAGGTGGGATGGGCCGAGCAAAAAGCCGCCGGTTCGCACCCTACGCGGGTTCGACGCGCCACGTCGTCGACTTCGAGCGTCCCCACTTCTCGATGTCGACGTCGTCCGACTTCTCGGCGAGACGCGGGAGGCGCGCCCCGACCTGCTTGGCGGTGAGGCCGAGGTGGCCGGCGATCGTCTTCGCCCGGAAATACCGCTCACCGGCCTCGACGCTCTCGTTGAGGTAGGCGAGGATGCGGCGTTCGTCCTCGGTATACTCCGTCATGGCCGGGTGTAAACGCCTCGCGTGCTTAACCGTTTCCGGTCCCGTCTCGTGCTCACGCGAACGCGTGGAACGACGCGACGGAGAGGGCACCGAAGGCGATCGCGACGGCGAACCCGGCCGCGACCGCGACGCCGGAGAGCGTCGCGAGCGCGCCGAGCGTCGCGACGACGCCGCAGACCAGTCCGATCCCGAGACCCCTATCGGTAGTAGTTTCGGCCATACGACGGGTACCGCGCGGGCGCGACTTAGCGCCTGCGGTCCGCCGACGCGGTGCGCAACCCTTTCGACGCTCGGGGTCGCTCCGTTCACATGGACCTGCGCGCGCTCGCGCTCGGAACCCGCCTCCGATCGGCCGTCACCGCCATTCTCTGCTGCGTCGTCATCGTCGTCGCGACCGTCGCGCTCGGGTGGGTCGGCGTCCCGACCGTGGCCGGCACGCACAACGCGTTCGGCGACGTGAACGAGACGACCACGACCGTCGACACGTCGCTGACCGCTCACAACCCGAACCCGATCGCGGTGCGCCTCGGCGGCGTGAGCGTCGACTACACCGTCTCGATGAACGGGATCGGAATGGCGTACGGCGAGAAGCGCGGCGTCGACGTCGGCACCGGAAATTCGACCCTGCGCTTCGAGAGCTACCTCCGCAACGAACGCATCCCCGCGTGGTGGGTCAGCCACGTCCGGAACGGCGAGGAGACCACCGTCACGGTCGCCGCGGACGTCAAATCGGGGACGCTCGGGCGGAGCGCGCACGTCGTCCCGACGACGCGGACGGTGACGACGAACATCAGCGACCAGTTCAACTCGACCGCCGACCGTCCCATCGACGCGGGTCTCCCGCTCGTGAGCGATCCCGTGCTCGTCGTCGACGAGACGCGCGCCCACTGGGGGACCGTCACGAACGCCTCCACGCCGCTCGAAACCGCCTTCGTCGTCCACAACCCCAAGTCCGTCCCGGTCGCCATCGGCGGGATCGGCTACAACGTGACGATGAACGGCGTCGACGTCGGGGAGGGCGAGAGCGAGAACACCGTCGTCATCCCCGCGGGCGGGACGCGGACCGTGCGCGCGGAGACCGTCATCGACAACGATCGCCTCGACGAGTGGTGGGTGACGCACCTGCGCAACGGCCAGACGACGCACCTCGTCATCGACTTCTACGCGCGCCTCTCGGCGGGCGACGGTCCGGAGATGCGCGTCCCGCTCCACGGTCTGACCTACCGGAAGACCATCGAGACGGACATCTTCGGGACGAAGAACGAGAGCGCGGGGAACGCGACGGCCGGCGCGGCCGGGAACGACTCGGAAGGCGGGAGCGACGCGTTCGGGACCGGTAGCGACGGCGGAGCGGCGAACGACACCCCGACTCACGCGACGACGACCGGAGACGGCATCCTCGGGTCACTCGGCGACACGTCGGACGACGACGCGACGACGAGCGGCTCGTCGAGCGCGACGAGCGAGAGCGCGACGAACACGACGAACGGGAGGACGA
>NZ_BATA01000101.1 GCF_000474235.1 Halarchaeum acidiphilum MH1-52-1 | reverse complement strand
GTTCGCGCCGCGCTCCGCGCGCGACCTGCTCGACGTCTGCGAGAGCAGGGGAACCCTCTTCCCGCTCCTGAAGGCGCCCGGAAGCCAGAGACGTACGCGCACGTCGTCGAGACCGACCTCGACTGCCTCGTGCAGGACGTCGCGACGCGGGGACAGGCGCGCGTCGCCGTCGAGACGCGCGCTTCCTCGCGCCCGAGGGCCGACTCGTGCTCGCGATCAAGGCCCGGAGCGAGGACGTCACCGCCGACCCCGAGGACGTCTTCGCCGACGTGCTCGACGAACTGCGCGAGACCTACGAGGTGCTGGATCGCGCGCGCCTCGAACCCTATCACGACGATCACCTCGCGGTCGTCGCGTCCCCACGCTGAGGGCCGCCTTCGGTACGCATAAACCCGGCCCCCTCGAAGGCCGGGTGAATGACGACGGGTTCACCGGACGCGTTCAGTGAGCTCGGGACGCTCGGCGTCGAGGAGGAGTTCTTCCTCGTCGGTGCCGACGGCCGCCCGACGGCGGGCAGCGACACGCTCGTCTACGAGGCAGATCCGCCCGCCCGCTTGACCGATCGGATCGATCACGAATTGTTCAAGTTCGTGATCGAGACGCAGACGCCGAAACTCGGCGGGCCGAGCGAGGCGGGCGACGCGATCCGCGAGACGCGCGACGCCCTCGTTTCGTACGCGGCCGAGCACGGCTACGGCGTCGCCGCGGCCGGTCTCCATCCGGGGGCGCGCTGGCGCGAGCACGAACACGCCGAGAAGCCCCGCTATCGCTCCCAGCTCGAGCGCATCCAGTACCCCCAACACCGGAACACGACCGCGGGTCTCCACATCCACGTCGGTGTCGACGACGCCGATAAGGCGATGTGGGTGGCGAACGAGATCCGGTGGTATCTGCCCGTTCTGCTGGCGCTCTCCGCGAACTCGCCGTACTGGAACGGCCACGATACCGGTCTCGCCTCCGCCCGCGCGAAGGTCTTCGAGAACCTGCCGAACACGGGGATGCCGACGACGTTCGACTCGTACGCCGAGTTCGACGCCTTCGAGGAGCGGATGGTCGAGCACGGTTCGATGGCGGACCGCGGCGAGATCTGGTGGGACGTCCGCCCCCACTCCGGACACGGCACTGTCGAGGTCCGCGCGCCCGACGCCCAGCACGATCCGGCGGTCGTCGAAGCGCTCGTCCGATACGTCCACGCGCTCGTGATCGACCTCGCGGAGCGCTACGCGGACGGCGAGTCGGGGTACGCTCACCGCCGCGAACTCCTCGACGAGAACAAGTGGCGCGCGACCCGCCACGGTCACGACGCCTCCTTCATCGCCCGCGACGGCGACGGCACCGTGACGCTCGGCGAGGTCGTCGATCGGGAGTGCGAGCGCCTCGACGTGGCGGGTCTCCGCGACGTCTACGAGACCGAAAGCGGGGCGGACTTCCAGCGTCGCGTCCGCGACACCGAGGGCGCGAACGCGCTCTACGACGCCGTCCGCCTCTGACGGGGTGAGCAAGAGGTTTTTACGCACTCGGGGCTTGTGTTCTCCTGACAACGACATATGGCCGAGGACACATCCGACACGCCCGCGGACGACGGGGACCGGAGCGCCCGCGATCGGATCGAGGAGGGGGCCGACCGCGCGCGCTCCGGGTTCGACGAGCGCGTCGTCGACATCCTCTCGTGGATGCTCGACACCGAGACCCGCGCGCGCATCTACGTCTACCTCCGCCAGCACCCGTGGAGCACGAGCGAGGAGGTCGCCGAGGGGACCGGTCTCTACCCGAGCACGGTGCGCGAGGCGCTCGCCGAACTCGCGAACGAGGATACCGTCGAACGCCGCAAGCGCGAGAGCGAGGGCGCCGGCAACAACCCCTACGAGTACACCGCGATCGCGCCGAGCGACCTCGTCGGCGGCGTCGTCGGCGGCGTACAGGACGAACTGAACACCGTGTTCAATCTCGGCCGCGAGGGCGGCGCGGACGACCAGCCGGTCCGCATCGAGGTCGCCGGCACCGACTCGGACGGCGAGGGAGCGATGAGCGAGGGCGACGCGCCCGACGCGGCCGGCGCGCCCGAGGGGGACACCGGCGACGACGGCGATGTGGCATCGACGGATCGCTCCGCCGTTGATGGCGACGACGGCGACGGCCGCACGGACGTCTGAGACCCAAACGGCTAAACCCGATCGAACCATCGCTCGGTGTATGGATGTCGCGCTGGGCGGGACGTTCGACCCCATACACGACGGACACCGCGCGCTCTTCGAGCGCGCTTTCGAACTCGGGGACGTCACCGTCGGCCTGACGAGCGACGATCTCGCGCCCCGGACCCGTCACGAGGAGCGCCACGTCCGGCCGTTCGAGGAGCGCAAGCGCGATCTCGCGGACGAACTCGAGCGCTTCGCCGCGGAGTACGGTCGCGACTACGAGATCCGGCCGCTCACCGAGCCGACCGGAATCGCCGTCGAGCCACAGTTCGACGCGCTCGTCGTCTCCCCCGAGACCGAGACGGGCGCCGAGCGGGTCAACGAGATCCGCCGCGAACGCGGCATCGACCCGCTGCGCATCGAGGTCGTCCCGCGCGTCGAAGCCGAGGACGGCGGCGTCATCTCCTCGACGCGCATCGTCAAGGGCGAGATCGACGAGCACGGCAACGTGACGCCCGGCAGCACGCCGCGCGAGTCGTAGCCTACCACGTCGGCGGCTCCAGTCCGGCGTCCGCGAGGAGGTCCTTCCAGCGCCCCTGCACCGTCCCCCGAGAGACGTCGGCGGCCTCCGCGACCGCGGTCTGCGAGCGCTGATCGCCGGCGACGAGCGATCCCGCGTAGACCGCCGCCGCGAGCGTCGCGCGCTTCGAACGCTCCTCCTCCGGGAGCGTCGAGAGGAAGAGGTCTTCCGCGGTCGAACGCGCGTCACCGTCGAGATCCAGCCGGTCCGCGACGCGCTCGATCTCCGCGACCCACTCGGCGTGATCGAACGCATCGCCCGCTCGGTACATGCACGCGGGAACGGGCCGCGACGACATAAGCCCACGGCGAAGGCGACACGCTCTTAGTGACCTCGCCCTATCATCGAGGTGCGCACGGGTAGCCAAGCTAGGCCAACGGCGCAGCGCTTAGGACGCTGTCCCGTAGGGGTCCGCCGGTTCGAATCCGGTCCCGTGCATCCGTCTCCGAAGGAACGTGAGGAGCGGACGCGCCGGCGGATTCGAAGCAGTGAGTGCAACGTAGTGAAACGACCGTGGTTCGAATCCGGTCCCTGTCTGTCACCTACTGCCCGGTGATAACGTCGTCGGGACGGATCCGCAGGATCACGCGTTCGCTCTCGATGGGGACGGCGTAGTCGTCACCGGTGTCGCGTCGGGCGAGAACGTCGATGTGTTCGCGAGCGCCGTCGGTCGTCACCTCGTCCACTTCGCCGGTGACGGAGAGGTACCGATAGTCGTCGTCGGGGTCGGTCATGCTCGCCGCGACGTGGGGGTCTCGCTCGGCGTTGCGGGCCTCGCGTCGGTGGCGTTCGGTGTTGACGAGCAGGCGGTCGCCGTCGGGATTGACGGTGGTGACGTGCGCGATCGTCGGCTTTTCGAAGAGGTCGTGGTACGCCTCGGGGACGGTGGCCATACGGGTCGATGGCCGGGGAGCGACGGAGACCTTCGCGTCCCGACAGACGGGCGTCTGACGGGTCACAACCCTTTTGCCCGGTCCACGAGTCGATAGACGTAATGTCTGCGCTGAAGGATCTTCTCGGCGAGCTCGTGACCGATGTCGACGCGCTGGTGTTGTTCTCCCCCAGCGGGTCGTACTACGAGCGCGCGCGAGAGGCCACGGAGGGCGGTGAGATCGACCTGATCGTGGTGGCGGCGGAGAACGGCGTCGGCGCGGACGCGTTCGTCGAACTGCCGCTCGACTTCGCGGACGTCACGGAGCGCGTCCGCTTCGGCATCGAGGGCGCGCTCGACAACGAGTACGTCGCGAACGGCGACGACGTCGCCTGCGTCACCGCGGTGTTCGACGACGGTGAGGACACGGTGACGCGGGTGCGCGTGGACGCGGACCGCCACTCGGGCGTCTACGATCTCTTCGTCCACTCGCGGGCGGATCCCGCGGTCATCCGCGACGTGCTCGACGTCGTGATCGAACTCGGGCAGAAGGGCCAGAAGGGCAAGCCCGTGGGCGCGCTGTTCGTCGTCGGCGACGCCGGGAAGGTGATGAACAAGTCCCGACCGCTCTCGTACAACCCCTTCGAGAAGAGCCACGTCCACGTCGGCGATCCGATCGTGAACGTGATGTTGAAGGAGTTCTCGAGGCTGGACGGCGCGTTCGTCATCTCGGACTCGGGGAAGATCGTCTCCGCGTACCGCTACCTCGAGGGATCGGCGGAGGGCGTCGACATCCCGAAGGGTCTCGGCACGCGGCACATGGCGGCGGCGAGCATCACGCGAGACTCGAACGCGATCGCGGTGGTGCTGAGCGAGAGCGACGGGCTCGTCCGCGCGTTCAAGGGCGGTGAGCTCGTCCTCGAACTCGACCCGGAGGCGTATTGATGGACCTCCAGACGCTCGTGACCGAGAACGTCGACTCCCTCCTCGCGCTCGGCGTGCTCGTCGTCGGGTTCGTCGCGGGGTACGTCATCGGCCGAGTGAACGCCGGCCTCCTCCGCGCGGTCGGCGTCCCGGAGGCCGTCGAGGGGACGAGCGTCGAGCGGACCGCGCGGCGTTTCGGCACCTCCATCGTCTCGGTCCTCGCGCACCTCTCCTCGTGGATCATCTACGCCGTCGCGATCGTCCTCGCGCTCGCCGTCACCGACCTCGT
>NZ_BATA01000102.1 GCF_000474235.1 Halarchaeum acidiphilum MH1-52-1 | reverse complement strand
AAAAGTGGTTCCACACCCTCAAAATGCGGATCGACCGCTTCCATCACTCGTGGGTAGCAGTCGGTCGAGCGCACGCGAGTGGCTTGAGCAGTTTGTACATTACTACAACCATCACAGACCACATCAAGCTCTCGATGGCAAAACGCCAGCTGAGGAGGTGTTGAACTAGACAGTAACGTCCTATCGAACGGCTACCTTGACGAAAAGATTGTTTGAGAGCGAGCCGCTCAGGTGGACGCGTGGCCACGCATCCACCCAGGATCGTGGCCAGTGAGATCGATGAGATCGGCCCGACATGCCGGACAGTAGTCAGGAGTGAGGGAGTCGCTTCGGGGAACGTACACCGCGCCGCCGCACTTCACACAGGCATCCGCGACGATGGTCATGCAGTCCGCACAGACGTTGAAGTCGTCAGCCGTGAGGTCGCGCAGGGGTTCGAGCTGTTTATCCAGGGGATACTCGTCGATGACCGTCTGGCAGTTCTGGCACGGTTTCATAGCGATGCATCTTGGACCTCGTGACCACAGAGTAAATACCTGCCTCCGAAACCGGGCTGACTACCGAAACTCGAACGACTTGGTTGTGCGACTGCCCTCCCACAGAACTCAGACAGCAGGGTCCGTGATACCGCGACCCTCGGAAGTGTTATCCCTCGATGGAGTCAATGTTTGTTTGTAATGGCGCAAGGGAAAGTTGATTTCTTCAACGATACTGGCGGCTACGGTTTCATTTCGACTGACGACGGCGACCTCGACGACGATGAGGACGTGTTCTTCCATATGGAGGACGTCGGTGGAGAGGATCTGACGGAAGGTACTGAAGTTGAGTTCGACATCGAGTCCTCACCGAAAGGGCCTCGTGCAGCGAACGTCGTCCGACTGTAAGACCGAGACACACTCGTCGCTCACAGCGACGAACAATACTACGATTTTTCAGCCGGGTACACGCTCCAGCCGACGCTCTCTGTACACTCTAGAGACACCGACAACGAGAACGATACGTGACTAATACGCCCCCGTGTTCAGCACACCGTTTCTGACAGCTCTCACGGTGTCAAACTACTAACTCCGAGGGGAGTCCACGCAGTCGATCCAACGGTACGGTGCCGTGGGAAGCCTCGCCGTGTACGGCGAGGAGGAAGTCACTAGTGTCCCATAACGACTTTCCCTCCGAAGCCGTTCCGATTACACGAAGCGGAATTTGTGCGGTTGGGGTATTGATGCGTGACTGTTTCGTTATCGTTTTCCATTAGCTATGAGTGTCAGATGGCTCACAAAAGGTGTATCGGTTCCCTCGGTCTCGGAGTTCTTCCAGAAGTACGGGCTCGCGCTCGTGATGGTCGCGAGCTACTTCGGATCGGGGTCAGTATTCATCGCGAGCTCCGCCGGTGTCAGGTACGGCTACACCCTACTCTGGGCTGTCATCGGCGCTGTCCTACTCGGATTCATGGCGCAGGACATGAGCGCTCGCCTAGGTATCCACGGCGATTCGCTCGCGGCGTTCGCCCGGGAAAAGCTCGGGTCGACGGTCGCGACTGTCGTGATGGTGTTGCTCTCGGTCGGTTGCGTGGCGTGGACGCTTGAACTCACTGCTGCCGTCGGGAAGGGGATCGTCGTTCTCCTCGACCTCCAGGCCATCGGCTGGCAGCCCTTCGCGTACCTCACAGGGCTCGCCGCGATCATCATCGGGATCCTCGGCTACGACGCCGTCGAGAAGCTCATGGTCGCGATGATGATGATCCTCCTGATCGCATACGTCCTCGTCGCGGGGGCGAGTAGTCCAAACCTTGCCGCCGTCGCGTCTGGCTTCGTCCCTTCGCTCGGGGCGGCGGGAGCGGTGACGCTTGCGGTGAGTATCCTCGGAACGACCGCGCTCTGGCCGAATTTCTTCCTCGAGTCACAGCTCGTCGAGGAGAAGGGCTGGACCGATCGCACGGATATTCCCACGATGCGACGTGACCTCGCGATCGGCTACGCCGTTGGCGGCATCACCACGATCACTATCGTCGTGGCCGCCGCCGCAGTACTTCGGCCGGCGGGCTACGAACAGCTCCAGACCTTCCTCACGCCGGGTCGGGCGCTCGCGTCCATCCTCGGTGAGTGGGCGATGGTCGTCTTCCTCGTCGGCACGCTCGCCGCCGCGTTCAACAGCATCATCCCCATCATGTGGGCACCCGCACACATGATCCCGACTGCGATCGGGGACTCGTACGCGGACAGCACGCGCGTGTTTCGGTTCGTGTACGTCGGTGGCGTCGCGCTCGGCAGCCTCTCGCCGCTCGTCCACCACTACCTGGGACTGAGCGTCATCGACATGATCATCCTCTTCCCGGCGTACAACGGCGTCGTCGGCCTCCCCATCACTGCCCTGTTGTTATTCTGGGCCGTCAACGACGGCGACGTGATGGACACATACACGAATGACTGGAAACTGAACGTCCTCAACAGCGCACTCATCCTGCTGGCCGTCTACTCCGCGTGGTCGGCCGGCCAGTCCGTCATCAACGCCATCCTCACGGGCGGGTTCTAGCCGATGCTCGCCGGCGTTCCTGCTTCCACACTCGCGCTGCTCGTCGTGCTCTCACTGTTCGCCGGCATCGGTATCACCGCCGTCGGTCCAGGCGGCGTCTTCATCACCATCGCGCTCGTCGCGCTGACCGACCTGCCGCCACCACTCGTCGTCGGGACGGCGAGTGCGACGTTCGTCACGACCGGCCTTGTCGGCACAGCAAGCTATCGTCGTTCAGGCGAACTCAACTCGCGCGCGGGTCAGTGGATGGCGGGCGTTCTGAGTCTCACCGGCCTCGCGGGCGCGCTCGTCGGCGTCCGCCTGAACGCGCTGGTCGATGCGGCGACGTTCCGCGTCCTGCTCGGCGTGTTCATCTCACTGAGTGGCGTCCTCGTCTACTACCGCACCCGCCACGCGTCGGTTGAGGATGCGTACGACGTGACCACAGTACGCGGGACACTCGGTATCGCCGGCATCGGCGCGTTCGTCGGCGTCTCAGGCGGCCTCCTCGGCGTCGGCGGCCCAGTGCTCGCCGTCCCGCTACTGGTGGCTGTCGGCGTGCCGATGCTCGTCGCGGTCGGCGTCGCACAGGTGCAGTCGGTCTTCGTCGCGGCGTTCGCGACAATCGGCTACCTCGCCCAAGACGCGGTCTCCTGGACACTCGCCGTCGCAATCGGTATTCCCGAAATCGTCGGTGTCGTCGCCGGCTGGAAGGTTGCACAGTCAGTCAACTCACGACGCCTCACCCGGGCGCTCGCAGCGCTGTTACTCATTCTTGGCCCCTATATCATGCTCCGATAACTGCACCCCCATCACGGTCCCTGAGCCCCGAATCGTCCTCGCTCCGCGGTGTGCTCGCGACTAGACCACGTCTTGAGGACTTCTGGACCTTTGGTGAACCGCTCGGGGTCAAGTTCGAGACAGCGAATCGTGTCCCGTTAACGCCGTAAACGGCGGTTTCTCCCCTCGGAAAACGGAAAGGTGTCGAGCTTACCCCGATTGTGAATGCTCGTGATGAATACACTTTACTGTGCCAACGAAATACGTCTCATCGAACCGGAGAGTGGAGCTCCGGTTCACTGGCCGCGGCCAGCAGTTCCGATGGAGCGGCAACTCCCCCCGGGGTTGCCCGCCGTGGCCGGATTTCCGACCACCGGGGTCGCCCCACGCGAAAATCCCGATAGTCGACGCCTCCAGCCGAGGGCAGCTAGTTCTCAGGGACTGGATACCTAACGTCCTTTTGGCTCTGTAGAGGATAGCCCCAAAGCGGAGAGAACAGGGTAGAGACCCACTCTCGACAGCGGTGGGGTTTATCGCGCGAGGAGCGGCGGCGCGCGCCGTGCGGTGTGCGTGCGTCGGACGCAGCGATGCATATGCTCATCTACGCGCTAGTGGAGGCATCGAGCGAAGACGAAGCACTTGCGGCGGGACAGTCGGCGTTCGACCGACTGGTCGGCGTGTCTCCGCACGCCGACGGCGTCTTTGACTACTCCGTCACGTTCGACGAGGGGGACGTCACGGGCGCTGGACAAGCCCGCTGGGGTGAGCGGCCGGCCGCCGCGCCGGTCGAGTCCGACGCTGGGGAAGAATTCCTCGAAGCGGGCTGGGAAGCGACTGTCGAGGAGTTCGAACAGAACCTCGCCGACGTCCGGGAGTCACTACCCAAGCTCAGCGACGAGGCAGTGATGCGTGACGAGAACCTCGTGCGGCACGCCTGCCACAAGCTCGGCGCGTACCGTGGCCCGTCAGTCGTCCTCTACGACGAACACGGGCACGGGATTCGCGACCGGGAGCGCCTCAACCTGATTCTCGACAGCAATCAAGAGCGCTGGATCGTCCCTGCAGACGTCCACTACTGACGATGGCGGAGCCGACTCGTCGACGTCGTGAGCCTTCGTGGAGGTCGTGGTCCGGATGATCGGGCATCGACAGCCGCCGTGAGAGGAGCCGATCCCGAAGACCGCCCTCGGCTACTGCACGAGTTGCAAGGCGGTGCCAGCAGATCCAGTCTACGCAGCACGTGGTGATCAACGCTGTGCGGACTGCTACTTCGAAGAAGCACTCTCAGAGGTGGTAATCGACGCATAGACACACCCCGTGTGCAAAGTGTAAATATTCGTTCTATAGCCGTTTCACAGTCTTAGAGCTGTAAATGGGATCTGGGTTCATTCGTCTTAACCAACGCAGTACGAAGGAAGCGGAGCTGTGTTGGTTAAGCGTGATGCGCCGCGACTGCAGTGTGGTTTGTCGACCCCGAGAG
>NZ_BATA01000103.1 GCF_000474235.1 Halarchaeum acidiphilum MH1-52-1 | reverse complement strand
GTCGCCGCGCTCGTCGAAGCCGTCCATCTCGTTGAGCAGTTGCATCATCGTCCGCTGAACTTCCGCGTCGCCCGACGTCTTCGAGTCCGTCCGTTCGGCGGCGACGGCGTCGATCTCGTCGATGAAGAGGATCGCCGGCTCCTCCTGCTCGGCGAGGTCGAAGAGGTCGCGGACGAGGCGCGACCCCTCACCGATGAACTTCTGGACGAGCTCGCTGCCGGCCATCTTGATGAACGTCGCGTCCGTCTCGTTCGCGACGGCCTTCGCCATCATCGTCTTCCCCGTGCCCGGCGGGCCGTGGAGCAGGACGCCGCTCGGCGGTTCGACGCCGACGGTCTCGAACTGCTCGGGGTTGACGAGGGGGTCCTCGACGGCCTCGCGCACCTCGCGCAGTTCCGCTTCGAGACCGCCGATGTCCTCGTACTCGACGGACGGCGACTGATCGACCTCCATCGCCTGCGCGCGGGCGTCCGTCTCGTCGTCGAGGACGTCCTGAATGCTGAACGAGTCGTTGATCGTGACGCGATCGCCGACCTCGATGCGCTCGCGCGTCCGCTCGGAGACGTCCGTCAGTACCTCCTGATTGTTCCCGTGCTGCTTGACGACCGCGCCGTCCTCGGAGAGATCCTCGACCGTCGCGAGGTAGAGGGAGGCGGTCTTCAGCGTCTCGTTCTCGCGCTGAAGGTCGTCGACGTCCTCGCGGAGGTCGGCGCGGTGGTCCCGCACCGCCGCCAGCTGCTCTTCGAGCTGATCGTTCACGTCGACCAGCCGGCGGAGGTGGTCTCTGAGCGCCGCCAACCGCTCTTCCGGGCTCGATTCGGGATCGAGCTCGAGCGTCGGCCGATCCGGGAGAGTAGGGCTACGAGACATTCGTTGACGGCTATAGGCCCCGCAGAAAGAAGATCCTTTGGGTCACGGACACATCCCGTCGCCGTCTAGAGCAGGAGGTCGTCCGCCCGGTCGAGGTACTCCCGGTAGACGCCGATGGCGGACTCGATCGGCGCGGGCGAGGACATGTCGACGCCCGCGTCGGCGAGGAGGTCCAGCGGGTACTCGGTCGACCCGCGCGTCAGGAAGTCCACGTAGGCCTCCGCGGCGCCCGCCTCGCCCGCGAGGACGTCCTGCGTGAGCGCGACGGCCGCGCTGATGCCCGTGCTGTACTGGTAGACGTAGTAGGAGTAGAAGAAGTGCGGGATGCGCATCCACTCGCGCGTGATGTGGTCGTCGACGCTCGCGTTCGCGTAGAACTCGCGCTTCAGATCGCCGTACGCGGCGTCGAGCGCGTCGGGCGTCAGCGGCTCGCCGTTCTCCTCCATCGCGTGGATCGTGTGCTCGAAGTCCGCGAACAGCGTCTGCCGGTAGAGCGTCGAGCGGAAGCGCTCGAGGTACTGATCGAGGACGTGCGCGCGCAGCGCCTCGTCCTCGGCGTTCTCCAGCAGGTAGTGCGTCAGCAGGCTCTCGTTGACCGTTGAAGCGACCTCCGCGACGAAGATCTCGTAGTCGTTGTAGACGTACGGCTGGTGCTCGCTCGACAGCTGGCTGTGCAGCGAGTGGCCGAGTTCGTGCGCGAGCGTGTACACCGAATCGAGGTCGCCCTGATAGTTCATCAGGATGAACGGCTGGGTGTCGTACGTCCCGCCCGAGTAGGCGCCCGATCGCTTGCCCGCGTTCTCGTAGACGTCGACCCATCCCGATTCCAGCCCCTCGGCGACGCGCGCTTGGTAGTCCTCACCGAGCGGCGCGACGGCCTCGACGACGTAGTCGCAGGCCTCCTCGTAGTCGATATCTGGTTCCTCCGCGTCCGTCAGCGGCATGTAGAGGTCCCACATCTCCAGTTCGTCGACGTCGAGCGCGCGCCGTTTCAGATCGGCGTGCCGGTGGAGCGCGTCGAGGTTCCCCCGAACCGTCTCCACGAGGTTGTCGTACACCTCGACGGGGATGTTCGGGCCGTCGAGCGCCGCCTCGCGCGCCGTATCGTAGTCACGCGCCCGCGCGCGTTTCACGTCCGACTTCGTCGAGTACTGCAGCGAGGAGCCGATGGTGTTCCGCACGTCCGCGATGCGCTCGTAGAAGGACTCGTGGACGGTACGACGGAAGCCGCGGTCGCGCTCCTGCAGGAGCGTCGTGAGGTTCGACTGCGTGATCTGGACGTCCTCGCCGTCCGGACCCTCGACCGTCGGGAACTCCAGATCGGCGTTCGTGAGCATCCCGTACACCTCGCCGGGCGCGCCCATCACCTCGCCGAACTCCGAGATGACCTCCTCGACCTCCGCCGAGCGCGTGTGCGCCTTCATCCGGAAGACGTCGTCGAGATAGTGCTCGTAGAGTTCGAGACCGTCCGTCGCGTCCACCATCCGATCGAGTTCCTCGCGGGAGAGCGACTGGATCTCGGGTTCGAGGAAGGACGTCGCGGAGGAGAGTTTGGAGGCGAGCGCGGAACCCCGCGACTTCAGCGCTTGGGCCTCCTGATCGCGCGTGTCCTCGTCGGCGCGCATCCGCGCGTACGCCGCGAGCGTCGAGACGGTGCGCGCGACCGCCTCGTACTCCTCCAAGAAGTCGAGGAGCGTCTCGCCGTCCTCGGTCACGTGACCCTCGTACTCGCGCAGGTCCTCGATCCCCCCCTTCGCCCGCTCGAAGTCGTCCTCCCACTCCTCGATCGAGTCGTAGACGCTCTCGAGATCCCACTTGTACGCCGCGTCGATCTCCTCGCGCTCAGGGACGGTGCTCATGGTCGAAACAGACGTGTCGCGGCGCTGTTAAGCGTTCCCTCCCACCGAGCGCCGACGTCACGACGCGCCGTCCGTCACGACCGCACGCCGCGAGCGACCGTCCCCGCGACGCGTGCGAGCGCGCGGCGCTCGGTCCGCTCGTCCGCGAAGAACGCCCGCGCGTCGGCCGCCGCGCGCTCGTCGCGCTCGAAGGTCGGCCCGTCGTAGTCGACGCCGGCGAGGACGAGCGGTCCCGGCGGCGCCTCGGGGACGCCCTCGGGACCCGGGAGCGGGGCCGGATCGAGGACGCGATCGACCTTCGAGCGCGGCGCGGCCCCCGCGGCCACGCTCCGGACGAGCGCGGCGACCCGGCGGACGAACCCGCGCGGAAACCCGCCGCGCGCGCCGTCAGGACGAGGAAGTCGCCGTCGCGTTCGACGGTCAGCGAGAGGTCGCGCTCGGTGCCGGCGTCGTCGCTCGTCAGATTGCGGAAGTCGTGCGCGCCGGAGAGCCGTCGGGCGGCCTCGCGGGCGCGCTCGGCGTCCGCGTCCGGCGCGTACAGGTGATAGACGTACGTGCGCGCGACGGCGTGGTGGGTGGCGTGGAAGTCGGCGGGCACGTCCGCGTGCGCCCACGCCCACACGGCGTCGTGGAGTTCGGCGTTGAGCGCGCGCGGCGTCAACCACTCGGGACAGTCGAGGGCGACGGTCTGCGCGAGCGCGGAGACGCCCGCGTCCGTCCGCCCCGCGGCCGCGTACCCCGACGGCTTCTCGGCGTCCGCACCCAGCACGCCGTGCGCGCGGAAGGCGTCGAAGAGCGCGTCCTCGACCGTCGAGACGGCGGGTTGGCGCTGGAAGCCGTGGAACGGCCGGCGTCGTAGGCGACGCGGAACGCCCGACGCACGCTCAGGCGAAGTCGCCGTGCCGCGGTTCGTCGTGCTCGCCGGGGAAGTCCTCCACTGGCACCTGCACCTGATCGCCCGAGACCATGTCCTTCACCGTCACGTTGCCCTCGGCGAGGTCGCGCTCCCCGACGATGACGACCGTCTCGGCGTTGATCGAGTCCGCGTAGTTCATCTGCGAGCCGAACGAGCGCCCCGAGACGTCGGACTCGACGACGTGCCCCCGCTCGCGGAGGTCGCGCGCGACGCGCGAGGCGACGTCGCGGACTTCGCCCACGGAGAGGACGTAGTAGTCCGTTCGAACCGCTTCCTCCGGCCAGACGCCCGCGCGCTGGAGGAGCTGCGGGAGCGTCGAGTACCCGGTCGCGAAACCGACCGCGGGCGTCGGCTGGCCGCCGAAGGACTCGATCAGGTCGTCGTAGCGCCCGCCGCCGAAGACCGAGCGCCCGACCTCGCCAGTGGAGTCGAAGCACTCGAAGACGACGCCCGTGTAGTAGTCCAGCCCGCGCGCCGTCGCGAGCGAGACGTCGACGTGTTCGCGCGCGCCGAAGTCCGCCGCCGCGTCGAGGACCGCGCGGAGGTTCTCGACCGCCGCCTCGACGCGCTCCGTGTCCGCGAACGCGACGAGGTCGTCGAGGTCGTTCGACGCGATGACGTCGTCGAACTCCTCCGCCTCGGCGACCGAGAGACCGGTACCGGCGAGCCGGTCGATGTAATCGTCGTAATCGAGCTTCTCTCGCTTGTCGACGACGCGGATGGCGTCGCGGGTCCGCACGTCCGCGTCGACGCTGTTCAGCACGCCGCCGAGCACGTCGCGGTGGCTGACGCGGAACTCGAAGTCGTCGCCATCGAGACCGAGATCGGCGAGGGCGTCCGCGGCGACAGAGAGCACCTCGCGTCCGCCGTCGGCTCACTGGAGCCGAAGACGTCGACGTTCGTCTGGTAGAACTCCCGGTTGCGCCCCGACTGTGGCTCCTCGTAGCGCCAGAAGTCCCGCGTCGAGAACCACTTGATCGGCTTCGAGAGCGCCTGCTGTTTCGCGACGACCATCCGCGCGACCGTCGGCGTCAACTCGGGCGTCAGCGTGACGTGCCGGCCGCC
>NZ_BATA01000104.1 GCF_000474235.1 Halarchaeum acidiphilum MH1-52-1 | reverse complement strand
GAATAGTGAGTGTGGCTCGAGACGAGAAGAGGGACGGCCAGAACACGAGATCCGATACGCTCATACGTCAACATATCCAATACTCTCCATGCACGATTTGACCGGCTTTCAGCGAGACCTCCTCTACGTCATCGCAGGCCTCAACGAACCCCACGGCCTCGCGATCAAGGACGAACTCGAGGAGTACTACGAGACGGAAGTCCATCACGGCCGCCTCTATCCGAACCTCGACACCCTCGTTGAGAAAGGCCTCGTCGAGAAAGGCAAAATCGACGAACGCACCAACTCCTACGCCCTCACGCGACGTGGCCGGCGCGAGATCGAAGCGCGTCGCGAGTGGGAGACCCAGTACGTCGAGCTGTAGGATGGCCTCAACTACGTCCAGAACCAGTCAGGAAAACTCCCCTACTGCATCGGTAGCTGACAACCTATAGGGGAATCTGGAAGTCTTTGCAGCGTCGACTGTTGGAGGCGGGCGCTATCTCGTGATTTTTGGAACTGTGACGAGAGATGTGAGTAGACACTTCTGGAGATTACTATAGTTTCGTCCATCAAAGCCGAGATAAATCAGCCGTTAGATACAGACGGGCTACCTAACGGATGATTCAAGATCACGAGCGTGAAACGAACATGGCTCTGAATCCGTGACCCGTTGGCGTGACGATCTGCCCGACGAGTGGGCCGACGTCGAGGATGATCCCGTCGACGCGCTACGGTAGCGCAATCTACTTGTCGGCGCGCAATCAGCTAGACCGCATGCAACGACGTACCTATCTCGCGGGCCTCGGGACTGTCGGCGCGACTGCACTCGCGGGCTGTGGCTCAGACGACGGCGACGACACGCAGAACGTCGCGAGCGGCGGGAGCGCGTCCGGTGGCTCTAGCGGTTCCGGCGACTCCGGCGGGTCTCAGTCCGAAACCATCGTTGACGACAACGACACCGTCACCGAGGACCACTACCGGACGTACACCTTCACGCTGAACCAAAAGGCACACCTCTCACTCGTCACGACCGTCCGCACCGGCCCCCACGTCGACTTTGTGTTCATGACCCAGGACGAACTTGAGCACTACGAGAACAACGAACGATTCCGGTATGACGAAGAACTGTCCGCGATGGACTCTGTGGGCGTCAACCGCTCTCCCGACACCCCGTATGCCACCGGTGACTACGCGCTCGTCGTCGACAACACCGACATGACCGGCGTCGAACCGCCGACAAACGGTAAAGACAACGCCGCGACTTACGACGTGAAATTCACCGCACAGGCGGACTAAGACGAAACTACCCGGCTATCAGTCTTACAGGCTGACTTAACGAATTCTGAGCCTCAATTCTGCGTGTCAGACTGGAGGCCGAAACCACATTTCCAGCTACTGTTAACCAACAGTAGGTGAGATGATGGCGTGAGTGTTGGTTAATGTTTGTTGGCGCCCGCGAGGGGCGGGGCGCACAGACCCACGTTCTGAACGATGGTTGAAGACTCACTCGACACACTCCTCGACGAAGCGGCGCACATCGCGACCGACTACCCAGCAGTCGCGACTGGCGTCGATGACTCGCTCCACGAATACCTGCGGTACGCCGTCCTCCGACTCCTCGAAGACGACACGAATCGTCTCTCACCGACGGTCGACGTGACCGTCGGGTATGGACGGGACAAGGCAATGGCGGAGAGTTGGCGCGCGACAGTCTCTTGGTGGGACGAGCTTCCCGTCCAGGAGGACTGGACGCGCTTCCGCGTCTTCTACCCCGACGACGTCGCGCAAGTCCCACGAGCAGTTAGCGACGTGATGAGTGCGCTCGGTGCGTGGCGCGTCTGGGCGGGCGACGCCCTCAACGTCGGTGCCTACGACCACCGTAGCCGTCGCGAAGTCCACTATTGCTGGCCACTCGGCCATCCCGTTGAAGACGAACTCGACGAGCGGCTTGACCAGGACACGACGCCCGTTGTGCCTGACGGTGGACAGATGGGTGACGTCCGAGCGCGGAAAGCCGTGACCGATCAAACACGACTGACCGGCCTCGAGGCGCGGACGCGGCGTGCACTCGACGAGTCGATGGACGTCTCGCTCCTCGCGAAGGGCGGTCGCTACGAGGTCCGCTCACAGTCCGGAAACGTCTACGACGTCGACATCGTCGCCACCACCTGTACCTGCCCCGACTGGCAGCAACGGGAACCCGATGGCGGCTGCAAGCACCTCCGGCGAGTCGACTACGAAATCAAGCACGGACGCATTCCCCGGCCAGATGGCCGATTACCAGAATAGATCGGATATAGGAATTGAACGAAGACGGTGAAAGGGAACTATACATAAACTCCCCTCCCCCCACTGTTTCATACCAGACATCGCAAGAAGGTGTTGGGGGCATGGAGATGAGACAAGTTTGCATATAAATAGAGGCGAGAGGACAAGGAGTAAGGGACAAAGGAAATAGAGAAATCCGTTCGAGAATAGCACTATAACGGCTCAAGAGCATGTTTTAGACTTCTATACTACTACTACACTACTTACCTATACAGTAAATAATATAATAAGGGGGCAGTCCTTCGGTTTCCGAATTCGAACAACCACTCCTAGCATACTGCAGACTGTGATACTCTTCTCTGCTAAGCATCGTTATCCCCTTGATATCCTCCATCGCATGTTCGCCCTCCCCCCCATCCCCACCCTTGTGGTCCGTTTGGTATGAAATAGTGGGGGGAGGGGGATTCAAATACAACCCCCACTACCTCCGACTTTGAGGAACGATTTGTTGTTCTTTCGCGGCCAGCATAGCAGCATGCTACCGGTTGACTCTTGGTATGAAATTCTGGGGTGGGTGTCTTTATAACTGCTCGTCTGGTATGAAGCGCACCCCTTTGGTATGAAACGGCGCTTGCCATATCTTTATGTGGCTGCTCTCTCAGGAGATATGTAACAGATGCCGTTTGAGAGGAAGGAGTCCCCCTTCGACAACGACGAAGCCCTCACGGAGGACTATATGCCCGACACCGTCCTCGGCCGGGACACAGAACTCGACGAGATTTCCGAGGTCCTCCAACAACTCATCGACAACGAAGCCCCCATCAATACGTTCATCTACGGCGTTAGCGGCACTGGTAAGACCGTCTCCGTAAAATACCAGCTGCAAGAACTGAAGAAAGGCGCACAGAACTACAATGACATCTCGATTACGTTCATCTACCAGAACTGCGAATCACTCTCTAGCTCTTATCAAGCGGCAATCTCGCTGACGAACCAACTCCTCAAAGACGACCAGTACGCTCACCTTCACGACCGCCTCGATATCGACTACGACACCCTCCCGAGCTCTGGACTCCCGAAAGACACTGTCTACTCCATCTTTTTCGACGCTCTCGATCATCTCACCTACGAGGACACAGACTATCGCGAACAGATCGCCGAGGCTCTCGACAATCTCGACCGACTTGAGAACCCACCAGACCTCCAGATCGGCGCTGATGAACTCATTTGGCTCAGCAAGCATCCGTTCGACGAAGTCGAGTCAGTACCGTCATACCTCTCCTTCCCACCCGGATTTGAGCTACTTGTCGACGCCGAAACGGACCTCTCAAACACCAGCTATTCTCGGTCTGAGGTTCTTCACGGGATTCCCGAGGATCCGAACGCCCTTCTCTCAGAGATTGAGGCGGAGTTCGATATCCGTTCGCCGGACGAAGTCACGAACTACGTCACAGTCGTCCTTGACGAGGTTGATCGAATCGGGGCACGCGATGAACTCCTCTACGAGATCCCCCGCGCACAGGCGAACAATCGTGTCTCGAATATTCGCCCGTCTGTCATCGGGATCAGTAACGATGTCGCGTACAAGGAGAGCATCCAGTCGAAGACGGACTCGTCACTCCGCCTCAAGGAAATCACCTTCCGGCGATACGACGCGACTCAACTCGGAGAAATCCTCCACCAGCGTGCCGAACTGGCGTTCAAGGACGGTACATATGAAGACGAGATCGTCCCTCTTGCCGCCGCACATGCACGACAACAGGGTGGTGATGCCCGCTTCGCGATCGACCTCCTTCACAAAGCTGGCGTGAAGGCGAAAAACGACGGTGACGACGTCGTTCGGAAGGACCACGTCAACAAGGCAAACGAGGAGAAAGAACGTGACCGCATCTACGAGGTGACGTCCGACCTTGATGCCCAGCAGAAAGTCACCCTCAGCGTCATCATGCTCCACGACCTCAGAGATGAGACGCCAATTAGCCGGGAGATGCTCTATCCGAAGTACAAGCAGCTCTCGGGTGAACTACTGGATAAGACGACGTCGAAGCGCCGAGTAGCGGACTACCTTAAGGAGATGTATCAACTTGGGCTGCTCAACCGCAAGGACAACTACGGCGGCCCTGGGAAGTCTGGATACGTCTACGAACTGGACACAGTTGACTACGAGATGATTCTCCGTGTCCTTGGTGAGACAGAACCGTCGGGGATGCCCGACGGCTCCGATCTCCTCTCGACGGAGCTTATTGACGAGTTTGAGTCATTCGCGGATCAGAATTCACAGATTCGCGATGCGACTCAGGCGCAATCGACCGTTGACCCCTGGAAGTGAGGCGTGGCACTATCTCTCATTTGGTATGAAATAGTGGGG
>NZ_BATA01000105.1 GCF_000474235.1 Halarchaeum acidiphilum MH1-52-1 | reverse complement strand
CGTCCACGAGGACGGACTCGACGCGCTCGACTACCCGCGCGTGTCCGCTCCCGTCGGGCTGTCCTTCCCCGAGCCGACCGTCCGCGCGAGCGAGGCGCGCGGCGAAGTGCTCGTCGTGGACGGCTTCGGAAACGCGATCACGAACGTTCCGGGCGACTTCCTGCGCGATCACTGGGGCGCGTACGCCCGCATCGACGGTGAGCGCGTCCCGGTCGCACGCACCTACGACGACGTGGCGGCGGACGAGCGACTGCTCACGGTCGGGAGTCACGGCAACGTCGAACTGGCGGTGAACAGGGGGAGAGGAGACGAGGCGTTCGGCGTCGAGGCGGGGAGCGCGATCCGGCTCGCCCTGCCCTAGTCCGTCGTCCCGGCCTCGGTCTCGATGGCGTCCGCGGTGCCCGCGCCGTCGACGGCCTCGGTGAGCGAGACGTTGAGCGTGAGCATGCTGACGACGCCGCCGACGACCGTCACCGCGTTCTTCACGGCGTGATCGACGAGCGCCACGGCGAGCGCCGCGGGCGCCGCGACGGGCGTGAGAACGACGACGAGCAGCGTGAACGCGCCCTCGTACAGCCCGATGCCGCCGGGCGAGAGCGGGAGGACCTTCGCGAGGTTCCCGACCGACACGGCGAAGAAGCCGGTCGCGAGGAGCGCCGGGAGCGGGAGGTCGATACCGAACGCGGTGAAGACGACGAGAGCGCAGCAGACGTCGATCGTCCAGATGAGGACGCTCGTCGCGCCGACGCGCGCGAACGTCGGGCCGTCGGCGGCGACGGTTTGCACGTCGGCGACGAACGACTCGGCGACGCCCGCGACGAGGTCGACGTACCCGTCGTCGCTCGCCCACTCGACCACGCGCCGGACGTAGCCGCCGTTCGTGCGGGCGGAGGCGACGATGACGACGACGGCCGCGATCGCGAGCGCGCCGACGAACCCCGCGACCGCGAGCGCGATCTCGGCGCTCTGCTGGTTGCCGCCCGCGAGCGCCCCGTCGCCCGTGATGGCCGCGAGGAGCGTCATCACCTGCTCGGGCGCGAAGACGGCGAGACCGAGCAGGACCGCGCCCGCGAGCAGCGTGATCGTGAGCAGATCGAAGACCCGCTCGACGGCGAGCGACGCGAACCCGGACGTGTAGGGAACGCGACGGCGGGCCTTCACGACGTACGCGCGGATGAGGTCGCCACCGCGCATCGGGAAGACGAGGTTCCCCGTCTGCGAGACGAACACCGCGCCCGTGAGGAACCCCACGCCCTCGCGGTACCCCAATTCGGCGAGAATGTCCCGGTATCGCACGCCGCGAAGCGGCCACGAGAGAGCGTACACGACGGCGGCGACGGCGACGAGCGTCGGATCGGCGTCCGCGACGGCGTCGAGCACCGCGCTCGGATCGAGGTAGAACAGCATGAGCGCGAGCGCGACGAGCGTGAGCGTGATGCCCGCGATCGCGCCCGTCCGGTGGTTCACGTACGGCGAGACGCTGAACTCCCACCAGCAACGCAGGACCTGCGATCCCATCCCGAAGACGTCGCGCACGAGATCGACCTTCGAGTCGCCCTTCGGCTCCCAGTCCACCGGGAACTCTTCCACGCGAAGCCCCTCGCGCTGGGCGCGCACCAGCATCTCCGTGTCCCAGAACCAGTGTTCGTCCTCGACTGCGGGTTCGAGGGTCTCGAACGCCTCGCGCGAGAACGCCTTGAAGCCGCACTGGTGATCGCGCAGCTCCGAGCCGAGGAGGAAGCGCGCGGCGAAGTTGAACCCCCGAGAGGGGATGCCGCGCTTCGCCGGACGGTCCGCGACGTTCTCCGGCATCCAGCGCGATCCCGTCGCGACGTCGTACTCCCCCGATCGCACGCTCTCCACGAGGTGTTCGAGGTGGCCCATGTCCGTCGCCAGATCCGTGTCGAAGTAGACGAGGACGTCACCGTGCGCGTCGGCGAACGCGGCGTCGAGCGCGCCGCCGCGCCCGAGGCGCTCGTCGCTGTGGAAGTGCCGGACGTCGTCGAACTCGGCGGCGAGTTCGTCCGCGATCGCCGGCGTTCGGTCGTCGCAGCCGTCCTCTGCGACGACGACCTCGTAGCTCCCGGCGGGGAGGAACGCATCGAGCGCGTCGCGCGTCGTGCGGACGGTGTGTTCGATGGTGTCCTCCTCGTTGTACGCGGGGAGGACGACGCTGACCTCGGTCTGCCGGTCGCTCATCTAGCCGTACCGTGGTCGCTATCGCGGTAAGTACCTTCTGCTACGCGCCGTCGAGTCGCACCCGCGTCGCCGACGCGCGTTTCGCGATCCTACCAGCGCGGCCGTCCACGGCGTACCACCGGCCAGCCACACATCCCCGAAACCGCCATCAGACCCAGATAAACGCCCTGAGGAGTCGATTTAGCTGGATGTACCAAACTCCCTATGACCGTTCCCGCCTACGATAGACGTATGAGCACGAGCGCGGCCGCGGCAGCGAGCACTCTCACTCCGAAGCAAGAGCGGATCCTCGCGTACCTCCGCGAGCACGCCGCCACCCAGACCTACTTCAAGTCGCGGCTCATCGGCGACGAACTCGACCTCTCCGCGAAGGAGGTCGGAACGAACATGACGGCGATCCAAGAGGGGGAGTACGACGTGGACGTCGAGAAGTGGGGGTACTCGTCGTCGACGACGTGGAAGGTCTCGCTGTGAGTCAGGGTTCGTAGGTGAGGAGACCGTCGGCCTCCCGAGCGAGCGCCGCGGCGTCGGACCCGAAGGAGTCGGCGTACCGTAACACGAGGACGAGCACCGTCTCGGGGCGCGTGATCGCGTACCCGCCCGCCCGATCGAGGAGACCGACGCCCTCGAGTTCGGCCGCGTACTTGCTGATGGTTCCCCGCGAGACACCCGCGGCCTCGGCGAGCGTCCCGCCGTCCGCATCTGGGTCCCGCAGGAGCGCCACGAGCATCGACCGCGGCGTCTCGCGGCGCAGGTAGCCGAGAGCGACCTTCTCGAAGTCCGCGAACTCGCCGGCCGGGTAGAAGCGCCGGTAGTCGCCGTCCCGATAGCTCTCGACGGCATCGGCGTCGAGCAGCCGGCGGAGGTGATGCTGGGCCTCGCCGGTGCCGAGCTGGAGGTCATCGCGGAGCTTGGAGAAGTGCGCGCCGGGCGTCGTCGTCAGATAGCCGCCGATGGCGTCCCTGACGTCGCTCTCGCCCGAGTCACCCGTCAGTCCGACGAGCGGACTGGCCGCGCCGACCGCGGCGAACCGCCGGAGGGTGGCGCGCTTGCTCTCGTCGATCCCCATTCGGGCGTCCGTACGGCGGTCGCCGGCAAAAAGCTTATCACACTCTACGAGCGCTCGGTCTCCGTCTCGGCGTCACCGTCCGTCGCGTCCGCGTCCGGCGTCTCGTCCGCCACCGCGGATCCCGACGCCGACGCGTCCCCACTCTCGTCGAACTCCGCGTCCATCTCGTCGATGACCTGCTCGGTCTCCTGCGCGCCCGTGTCCTGCCCGGCCATGACCTCCTCGGCCTCCTCCTCGAGCGCCTCGGGATCGACATCGGCCTCCTCGCTGATCTCGTTCAGCAGTTCGTCGATGCTGTCGAGACCGAGGAGTTCGCGCGTCTCCTCGTCGAACTCCAAGCTCTCCAGTCCCTCTGTCTCCGTCGCGACGTCGCTCCCCGTGAGGTGCTTGCCGTAGCGCCCCACCAGCGACGTGAGTTCCTGCGGGAGGACGAACGTCGTCGACTCGCTCTCGCCCATCCGCTCGATGGCTTCCATCCCGCGCTCGATGACGGCGCGCTCGCCCATCGACTCCGCGGACTTCGCGCGGAGGACGGTCGAGACCGCATCACCCTGCGCCTCCAAGACCTGCGAGCGCTTCTGGCCCTGCGCGCGGATGATGTCGGACTGCTTCTCCCCCTGCGCTTCCTCGATCGCGGACTGGCGTTCGCCCTGCGCCTCCAAGATCATCGCGCGGCGCTTGCGCTCCGCGGACGTCTGTTGCTCCATCGCCTGCTGGACGTCCTGCGAGGGGTTCACCTCCCGCACCTCCACGCTCTCCACGCGGATCCCCCACTCGTCCGTCGGCTCGTCGAGTTCCTTCCTGATCCGGGCGTTGATCTCTTGGCGCTTGTTCAGCGTGTCGTCCAGTTCCATGTCGCCGATCACCGCGCGCAGCGTCGTCTGCGCGAGGTTCGACACCGCGCGCTTGTAGTCGTCCACTTCGAGGAACGCGCGCTTCGCGTCCATCACGCGGATGTAGACGACCGCGTCCGCCGTCACCGGCGAGTTGTCGCGCGTGATCGCCTCTTGGCGCGGGACGTCGATCGTCTGCGTCCGCATGTCGAACGTGTACGTCCGCGAGACGAACGGCGGGACGAAGTTGATGCCCGGTTCGAGGAGGCCGCGGTACTCCCCGAAGACCGTGAGCGCCTTCTTCTCGTAGGCGTCCACGATCGCCACCATCTGATAGACCGTGACCGCCGCGAGCGCGACGAGGAGCACCGCCACCACCGTCAGTGGGAGACTCCCGCCGATCTGGAGCGGGGTGAGTGGGACCATGCGTGAACGATCACACAAACGGCGGATAAAGCTTCGCCCCGACCTTTTGCTGCGCTCGCTCCGCTCGCTGGCAAA
>NZ_BATA01000106.1 GCF_000474235.1 Halarchaeum acidiphilum MH1-52-1 | reverse complement strand
AAAAATATATAGGTCCAGTCACTCCTGATTTTAGTCGATGTCCACGCAGCAAATGCAGCAGACGCGTCAGGATAGTGAATTGTTCAACGGCCACCCGATGCGCTCGGCGCTCGGAACGTACAAACCACTCACGGACGACCGAATCCGCCTCATGCGGCAGCTCGGCGTCTCGGACGTCCTTCTCACCCCGCACCGACACGAGGGCTTCGAGTCGTCGATGCCTATGGGGGAGGCGTGGTCGGAGACTGATCTCACGGCGCTCGTTGACCGAGTCAACGATTTGGGAATGCGGCTCTTCGCCTTCGAGAAAATGCCGGTCCCCCTCTACGAGATTCTCCTCGCAGCAGGTGATGAGCGCGCGGAGAAGATCGACGTGATCGCGGAGACGGTCCGAAACATGGGTGCCGCGGGCGTCCCTGTCCTCGGTTACTCTGGTCACCCACCCGACGGCGCCGTCCGCACGACCCGCGAGTACCCGGTCCGCGGCGACGCGCTCGCCTCTGCGTACGACGAGGACGACCTCGAACCACGCCGGATCGTCGACCACGACGTTACTGAGTCGGAACTCTGGGAGGCCTACCAGGAGTTCCTTGATGCTGTCCTCCCGGTCGCGGAGGAGGTGGGCGTTACGCTCGCCGTACACCCGAGCGACCCCCCAGTCGAGGAACTCTTCGGCGTCCCCCTGCTCTTCAGGAACCGGGAGAACTTCGAGAGGGCGCTCGAGATGGGTAACTCCCCGAACCACGGTCTAAAGCTCTGCCTCGGCTGTTGGTCGGAGATGGGCGAGGATGTTGAGGAGATCATCCGGTCGTTCGGCGGGGACGACATCGTCTACGTCCACTTCCGAGACGTTGTTGGAACCGTCCCTCAGTTCCACGAGACCTTCCTCGACGACCCCGAGGGCAACTACGATGAGTACGCGGTCGTCCGTGCGCTCGATGACGTCGGCTTCGACGGCGTGATGACGCCGGATCACGTCCCGCTCCTCCAAGGCGACGAGGGCTGGGAGTTCGGGAGTATCCTCGGACGGACGTACACGGTCGGCTACCTGAACGGTCTCCTCAGGAGCGTCCGTACTCGAAATTGATTGGCGACGAACCCATGATCATCACGAACTATGGTAATATTTATTACGGATGCTCCAGAATGACAGAACGGCACTCCACCATGAAAGACAGTAACACGGACGGTCGGGGCAGCATCGATCGTCGCAACTTCCTGAAGGCGGCAGGTGCGGGCGGCGTTGCGATGGGCCTCGCCGGCTGCAGCGCTCTGGGTGGCGGGAGCGGAAAGATCAAGCTCGGACATATCGCCCCGATGCAGATGGACATCGGGAAAGGATCGTACCGCGGCGCTAAGATCGCGGTAGATGAGATCAACAGAAATGGGGGGATCAATGGGCAGAAGATCAATCTCATCCATAAGGACAGCCACGCGAGTTCCTCGCAGGCGAGCACGGTCATCAACAATTTCATCAATAGCGAGGAGGTCAACGTTATTATTGGGGGCTTCACGAGTGAAGCTGTGCTCGCAACGCTCGACCGAGTTGGCCAGTCAGACGTTCCCTACCTCGACACAGGCGCGTCCTCGCAGCAGATCACAGCGAAGATTTCGGACAACATGCCGGAGTACAAGAACGTGTTCAGGGTATCGCCCGTGAACGCGATCCACCAAGGAGAGGCGCTCGCGCAGTACGCACAGTTCCTCCACGACGAACACGGCTGGACGAAGTTCGCGATTGGCTGTGAGGATGCTGACTGGACAAAGAAGTTCAACACACTCACCGCGAACCGGATGAAGCAGAACGGCCTCGATATCGTCTATAACACTCGGTTCGCGCCGGACACCTCTGACTTCACGCCAATCCTCAACAAGGCAGAGGACAACGACGCGGAAGTGTTCCTCCACGCGATCGGCCACCTCCGGGACGTCCCTCCTCCAGAAGTGGCACCAGAACAAGTACCCGTTCGCCATGGAGGGTACCAATATTACCTCAATGTCGCCGAGTTACTGGGGCGACACGAACGGCTCTGCGCTCTACGACTCAACGGCGTACACACCCGGCGGCGTCGCGACGGTCACGGACAAGACGAAACACCTCATAAGTAAGTACCGTAACACCTACGACTCCCGGCCCGCGCTCCCGATGTACATGGGTGTGGGATCGTATGACGCCGTCTACGTCTACAAGCAGGCCGCTGAGTCCGCCGGTACCGTCCGTACCGGCGACATCGACAATATCTCCGACGCGCTCGAAAAGACCGACTACATGGGCGCGAGTGGTCGCATCCAGTTCACCAGCGGAGACACCGACTACGCCCACGACGTTAAGTACGGAAAGGACAAACAGCCGATGATCGCACGCCAGTGGCAGAAAGCCGAGAACGGCAACGGCCTTGCCGGGAGCGGCGGAAAGAAGGTTGCCGTCTGGCCGAAGGAATACGCGACCGGGAAACACCAGGCACCCCCGTGGGTCTAATCTTCCCCCCCGATAGCATGATATGTCCTTCATAACGTCCATCGCCATCAACGGCGCGATGATCAGCGCCGTATACGCGTTGATCGCCATTGGGTTCACCCTGATCCTCGGGATCAGGGGCGTGATCAACCTCACGCACGGCGCGCTGATCATGGTCGGCGCTTACGCGTTCTTGGTGTCGAACTACGTTCTCCCGCCGCTTGGCGCGTTCGTCGTCGGCATCACAACCGCGTCAGTAGCGTCCTTCCTCGTATACAAGGGGGTTGTACAGTACGTGGAGGGGAACGATCTCGTTGTCTCTTTCATGACGACGCTCGTCCTTGCGTTGTTCCTCCAGCAGATCGCGACAATGCTCTTCTCCTCGTCAGCGCGATCGCTCGCTCCGCTCGTCCCCGGTGGGGTCGCCGTCGGCGGGACGCGCGTGAGTTATAACAACCTCATCGCGTTCGTGATCTCGATTGCGGCGCTCACGCTCGTCGGATACTTTATCAACCGCACCCGCACTGGGCGGTCCATCCTCGCGACGTCGATGACGGAGAAGGGCGCCGTGCTCACCGGCGTCAACATCGACCGCGTGAACGCCGTTACCTGGCTGCTCGCCGGCGGTCTCGCCGGTCTTGCTGGCGTCTTCTGGGGGTCGCTTCAGGTGACGAGCCCCACGATGTGGTTCGACCCATTGAACCTCGCGTTCATCATCGTCATCATCGGTGGGATAGCTCGATCCGCGGGTCGCTCGTCGGCGCTGTGACGATTGGCTACCTTCAGACGATCACCGTCACAGTGTTCAACCCCTCCTACCGGGGATTATTCTCCCTCCTATTGCTCGCCGTCGTGATACTGATCCGGCCGGAAGGCCTCTTCGGGAGGGAGTACGTTGAGTAGCTCAAGTTCTCGGTTCGGCGCGGGTGCGGCGCTGCTCGCGGACGCGAACCGGTATCAGCTTACGTTCCTCTCCGTCTCCCTGATCCTCCTCGCGACGGGGCCGCTCTGGGCGACGAACGATCTCGCGTTCACGCTCGCGCTCGGCTCAGTCTGGGCGGTCATGGCGATGGGCTGGGACATCATCAGTGGCCACACGGACTACGTCAGCTTCGGGCACTCCTTCATCGCGGGTCTGGCGGCGTACTCGACCGCGTTGATTGCGTACAACATCTCGCCGAGCGTCCCGATGTACGTGACTATCCCGCTCTCGATTTTCGTCGCGTTCGCCGGTGGGATGGTGTTCGCGTTCCCCTCGCTACGGCTGCGAGGCCCCTACTTCTCGCTTATCACTCTCGTCGCCGTGTTCATCAGCCTGAAACTCGTGGTGATCTTCTCGACGTACACGAATGGGGCGCTCGGTATCGGCTCCGTTCCCATATTCACCTACGACGTGACCACGATGTACTACGTCACTCTCGTCGTCGCCGCCGTCATGGGTGTTGGACTCTACACCGTGAGTCGCTCCCACGTCGGCCGCGTGTTCAAGGCTATCGGGGAGAACGAGCGCGTCGTCGAGGAGGCCGGGCTGTCCACAGTGAAGTTCAAGCTCTGGGCATTCACGCTCTCCGCGATTGCCACCGGCGTCGGCGGCGTCATGCTTGCGCACTTCTACGGAACGGTATCGCCAGCGAATGTCCTCGACGTGAAGAACACCGTGAACATGATCGCGATGTCGGCGATGGGTGGGATGGGGACGGTCCTTGGCCCACTCAGTGGCGCGTACCTGATCGTCTTCCTCCGCGATTACTTCTTCGCGTCGTTCCTCGGCCCGAACGCGCGGTACGCCGCGGTCTGGGCGGTCGTCCTCGCCGTCCTGGTCTTCATACCGGAGGGCGTGGTCGCCTGGACATGGCGGAAACTCGGCGAGTACGGCGAAGACGACGACGCCGAGGACGCGGTCGACGACGGGGGTGAGACGGCGTGAGC
>NZ_BATA01000107.1 GCF_000474235.1 Halarchaeum acidiphilum MH1-52-1 | reverse complement strand
GGGCCGTGCCATCGGCCGTGCTACTTCTTCGTGCCGCCTCAGGAACGTCTCGCTTGCCGAAAGGTCCGCGTGGCCTTCGAAGCCACAGGTACAGGTCAGCGTGTCCTGGTGCCGCGTCGTGTCCTCGGTCGACCCGCAGTTCGGACACGTCTGCGAGGTCCACGCTTCCGTTCGGACTTCGACGGTGATGCCGACCTCCTCGGCGGTATCGGCGAGCCGCCCGACGAACCGCCGGAACGCCCAGAAATTGTGCAACTTGGCGTTCGTCCGAACCGACCAGTGCGTCTCGAGTACGTCGGTTAGGTCGCCGACGTACACCGGCGAAACGCCTTCGTCGTACAGTCGTTCGATCAAGTCGCGTACAAGCGCGTCCATCGCGTGGTCGCGCCGTCGCGTCCGTCTTCGGTACAGCGAGTCGATCTGCTTCGAACTGAAGCGTCCAACAGTTGGCGAAGCAACTCCTCGTCCTCGTCGGACTGCGGAACCACTTCGAACCCGTTGGTGCGCTTCATCGCTACTTCTGTGTACGAGCGCAACTAACATAAACCTACGGGTTTTCGTAGTCGATGTGTCGAACCACGTTAACATCGAAGTGCCCGACGACGAACAGTACGAGCGCATCAAACGCGTGAAAAACGAACACGGTCTGACGTGGCGCGGGATGTTGATCCACGCCGCCGACGACCTGGAGACTCCGGCAGGGGAGTAACCAGTGGTTTGCGTAGCCGAGTGACGCGATTCACGCCCGCCGTGAACGGCGGGACTCTCTCGCTGTTTTAGGTAGTTAGGACGCCTCGCGATACTCGTACAGCGTCGCCGCAACCCCGAACGCCACGATCACCACGACCGCCACGACGGTCTCGCTTCGCGTCGCGCTCACGCGAACCGTCGGCGGGCCGTACGCGAGGACGGCGACGGCGAACAGGGGTGTCACGGTCCGGTCGACGTTGCGACGCGGGGCGCGGCGGGCGGCGGCGCGGTCGACGGAGGGCACGGTCGGTCGAACGGACGAGACGGTGGAAGAGGTCGAACGGACGAGACGGTGGAAGAGCTTTACTCCCACCCCATCCCCCGCGCGTTCGCCGGCGCGGGGAGCGGACTGGCCGGCGGGTCCGCGGGGACGTCCGGGTCGTTGTACACCGTCGGCGCGACGTCGTTCGGCCCGTCCGGGTAGAACAGCGAGGCGAGCAACTGGACGTGCGTCCGTCCGACGTCGAGTTCGAACTGCCCGCCGCCGTAGAGGCTGACGTCGTTCGCGCGCGCCCACTCGATCGTATCGAGCAGGGATTCGACGCTCCCGAAGCGCGAGGGCTTCACGTTCAGCCACGACGGCTCGAACGGGCGGTCGCGGACGCTCGCCAGCCCCGTGATCGGCGCGTCCCACGAGACCCGCTCGCGGTTCGCCGCGACGAGCGCCCGGGTGTCGTCGACGACGGCGGGATCCTCGACGACCGCGCCGGGGACGTCGAAGACCCGCTCGTAGAGCGTCGGGTCGGGGTCCTGATCGACCCCGGTCCCCTCGTAGTACCCCTTCAGGTCGAGGATGCGCACGGCGTTCGTCTCGCGGAGGGCGTCGAAGGTCGCCGCCGGCCAGTCGCTCGTCGGATCGAGCTTGAACTCGAGGTCGGGCCGTCGTTCGAGGAGACGCTCGACGCGGTCCGTGTCGCCGTCGGGGAGGCGCGTCGACGCGACGAAGCGCACGGGCGACGGCTCGCGGTCGAGGGCGGCGGCGAGCGAGGTGTCGGCCTGCCGGAGCGCGAGGTCGAGCGCGGCCGATTCGAGCGCCCAGCGCCGGTAGTGTCTGAAGTCCTCGCGTTCGGGCGGCTGCGACGGGAACAGGTCGCGACCGGCGAGGGCGTCCGAGAACGAGTCGAGCGTCCACTCGCCGACGAGGTCGGGGAAGTCGGTATCGAGGGCGTCGTGGTCGGCGGTGGCGTAGGTGACGTCCTCGCCGCGGCCCGTCGCGTCCGGCCCGGAGAGGACGAACGTCGTCGTGACGCGTTCGGTGCCGTTCGACGTCTCGCGGGCGGTTCGCTCGCGGCCGGTGTCGTCGATCCGGAGTGAGAGGTCGGCGACGCGCTCGTAGAGGGACACGGCGGAGAGAGGGCGGCGCCCCACAAAAATCGTCGGCCACGGTCAGTCGGCGGCACCGGCACCGGCACCCACTCGGACTCGGAGCTTCGCGACGCGGGTGGCGAGCGCGAGGAACGTCGCGAGGAGCGTCGTCGTCACCGCGCCCGCGGCCGCGAGGAGGTGCGCGCCCGTCGGGTGCGCGATCGGCCCGGAGAGGAGCGGTTGGCCGAGGAAGGAGCCGACGGCGTATCCGACGGACTCCGCGGGGACGAACGTGTGGTGGGGCGTCCCGAGCACGGGCACGAAGTAGTCGAGGAGGAGGTTCGCGAGATACCACGCGAACGCGACGGCGACGGCGCGCACGCGGAACTCGGCGTACCGGTGGATCACGAACGCCTCGACGGCCATCGCGAGGTGCGAGCAGAAGAGGAAGGCGTACATCGGGAGCGGCAAGTAGGAGAACCCCGCGCGGAAGACGAGGAGGACGAAGGGCGTCCAAAGCCCGAGGACGAGACAGCCGTAGAAGCCGAGGGCGTGGACCCACTCGCGCCCGCGCCCGGACGCCCAGAGCGCGAGCGAGCACGCGACGAAGAGCGTCGCCATCGGGCTGTCCGGGACGAAGACCCAGAGCGCCGTCGGCTCGACGGAGAGCTGGGGGACGTAGTACCAGAAACCGAACAGCGTGCCGAGGACGTTCGCGAGCACGACCGGCCAGACGAGGCGCAATCCGAGGTCTTCGAGCCACGTCGGGAGCGGCGCGACGTACCGCGGGAGGCCCTCGGGATCGGGGAGGCTCGTGCGCGGGCGGTAGAGCCACGACGGGAGCGACGACATGAACGTGAGGAGACTCCCGGGGCGCATATAGCGTGGGGATGCGGGCGCGACGAAGCGCACGGGCGACGGGCGCGCGGCGAGCGGCGTTCGGCCGGGTTCGAACACCGCAACCGGCATTCCTTTGACGATCCCCTCGCTACCGTACGGACATGACCGAGACGGACTTAGAGGACCTCAAGCGCGGGACGGATCTCGTCAAGCGCGGCTTCGCACGGATGCAGAAGGGCGGCGTCATCATGGACGTCGTGAACGCAGAGCAGGCCCGCATCGCGGAGGACGCGGGCGCGGTCGCCGTCATGCACTTAGAGGCCGTGCCGGCCGACATCCGCAAGCGCGGCGGCGTCGCGCGGATGGCCGACCCCGGCACCATCGACGAGATCATCGAGGAGGTCTCCATCCCCGTCATGGGCAAGGTCCGCATCGGCCACCGGAAGGAGGCCGAGATCATGGAGGTCGCGGGCGCGGACATGATCGACGAGTCCGAAGTCCTCACCCCCGCGGACGACAAATATCACATCGACAAGCGCGACTTCACCGCACCGTTCGTCTGCGGCGCGCGCAACCTCGGCGAGGCCCTCCGGCGCATCGACGAGGGCGCCGCGATGATCCGAACGAAGGGCGAGGCCGGCACCGGCGACGTCAATCAGGCCGTCCACCACCAGCGCACCATCAAATCGGAGATCCGCAAGCTCGAAGGCATGAACCACGAGGAGCGCGTCATGTGGGCCCGCGAGCACGAGGCGCCGCGCGAACTCGTCCACGAGACCGCCGAGATGGGGCGTCTCCCCGTCGTGAACTTCGCCGCGGGCGGCATCGCGACGCCCGCCGACGCCGCGCTCATGATGTACCACGAATGCGACGGCATCTTCGTCGGCTCCGGCATCTTCGGCGCCGAGGACCCCGAGAAGATGGGCCGCGCGGTCGTCGACGCCGTCAACAACCACGACGACCCCGAGCGCTTAGAGGAGATCGCCTCCGACATCGGCGCCGGCATGAAGGGCGAGGCCAACGTCGATCTCCCCGAAGAAGAGAAGATGCAGGGCCGCGGGAACTAGACCATCTTTTTCCGGCAAGGGGTCGCTACGCGACCCCCTGCCGCAAAAACACGGTCCGCGCGAGCGGAGCGAGTGCGGGACTAGCGGGGCCGTAGGTCCCGCTAGGGTGAAAAAGGCCGAGCGCTTCGCGCTCGGTGAATCGCGCGAACGCTAGCCACATGGAACGCTCGGTCTATGTGCGAATATACCAGTTATTGAAATGGTTTGACTTCTCCAGAGCTGCCAGAACAAATAATCCATCTCACTCGGGCGATTGGTAAACATATAGAGAAACCGCTCCGACGACACCAAGGAGTCCTAAGCCTATTGCACCAGATTGTGGAACCAACTGACCGTAAATGAATACTCCAATCGCTATCATCACGATCAGGAGGAATTCGAGTGAACTACCCTGCCCTACC
>NZ_BATA01000108.1 GCF_000474235.1 Halarchaeum acidiphilum MH1-52-1 | reverse complement strand
TCCATGTTCGGCTAAGCTCGTAGAAGCAGAGTAGCCGGATCTGAGGCTAGCACGATTCCTACGAGAACACCTGAGACAGACCGTATAGCAGTTAGAGAAATATTACGGGGAGTGTTATCCGAACATGGATGGACGGCGGTCGATTGAATCCACAGTTCAGCCAGACAACCATGTTCCGAAGCTCCCGCTCAACCGGACGAATGCCGTTGATGTCCTTGTAGTAGCAGTGGAGGAAGCCACGCATCAGCTCTGGTGGTTCGGGGTCTCGTGTTCGCCCCGTCTCCGCCGGGGCGAACACGTCGAACTCGTCGAGGAACTCAAAGGAGAGATGCTCGAACAGCGCTAGCGTCTCCACGACATTGAAGAACGACTCTACCGAAGGATCATCCTACAGGGTCGCTGAACTCATCCACCTCAGCATTCACCCTGCTCTTTGGTGTGCTAATCGTTCTATGACATCCACCTCCCGACAGACACCTATCTCTTCAATATACTCTAACTGTTCCGAGGAGATCGTCACGTATCTCGAAGGATACGGCAAAGAATGGGTTTCCGCCGTCGAGAGCAATGCGTACGTCACCTACGGTGGTGAACGGATCCGTGTCGATGCGCTAGCCGAGCGCATCGACACGGTGCCACGCACGATCAACAGCAAAACCCACTATATCTGACACAGAACCGTGAGGTAGGCCGTCTTGGCGAGGTAAAACTGGGCGGTCACCGAGAAAGAGTCGAGCGACGAACCGAGTGTGAAGTACATCGTGACGAACAAGATCGACGCGTCAGCGAGCCATCTCATCGAGTTGTACGCGATGAGATGGCATGTGGAAACGTTCTTTAAAGACACCAAGCAGAATCTGGGTTTTGGAGACTGCGAGTTACGGCACGCCGCAAGTGCCAGTCAGTACTGGCCCCTGCTGATGCTGGCCTACAGCCTCCTCAAGTTCGGTGCTGTAACCAGCGCTCTTAAAATAATTCTTGCGCATGCAAGCTCACTTCGCAACGATGTCAAGCGATCCTTCCGTGAAAGCGTTCAGAATCTTCTTTCGTGGGTACTGACTAGTCCAGACCGTAGTATCGACGAGCTAGTGCACCAGATCGATAGGGTGTTCGTTTAACGTGCGAAGTCAAGTAACTAATCACCACCCGGAGTGGAAACCAAACAATTATTATCATACATAGGAATATGATAGCATGCAAATCACCTACTACGGGCAGTCGGCGTTCCGACTCGAGTCAGACGAAGCCACCATCCTCATCGATCCTTGGCTGACGGACAACCCGCACACGGACGTGACCGGTGATGACGTTGAGGACGTGGACACGGTCGTCGTCACCCACGGCGCTTTCGACCACCTCGGCGACGCGCCAGATATCGTCCAGCGCCTCGGCGTCCCCCTCGTCTGCGACGTGGCGACCGCGTCCGTCCTCGCCGACCGCGGCGTCGACGATTCCCTCCTTGAGAACGTCGTATACGGCGGTGTCTACGAGGGCGACGGGTGGGAGGCGAAGGTCGTCGAAGCCCACCACCAGTCGGCGTACGTCGACGAGGGTGTCGTTGGCCCCGCAATGGCGTACGTCTTCACAATTGGCGGCGAGCGCGTCTACCACATGGGTGACACCGCAATCTTCGGCGACATCGAACTCTACGGCGAACTCTACGAGCCCACGGTGACGCTTATCCCCGTCGGCGAGGCCGACGGCTACTACGCGGAACTTCATCCTGACGAGGCCGCGCTCGTCGCGGACTGGCTTCCCTCTGAGCACTTCGTTCCCATGCACTACCCACCAGGTTCCGAGAAACCAATACACTTCGCTCACTACTGTGAGGAGAACGGTGTCACGCAGCGCGCAACGATCCACAACCTCGACGCTGGCGACCACCTCAATCTCTGACGGACCGCGCACTCACCGATCGAAGTTCTCGATCACAGCCTTGGAGACGTGATCGCCGAACGGCAGCGAGCACGTCAACCCCGGGGACACCGCGTTGAGGACGTGTGTCGAGTCTGATGCGTGCTCAAACACGGGGTCTTTCACGAGCGAGCCGTCCGCGCTGACGAGTTGCGCGCGGATCCCCGCGTAGCTCTTCCGGAAGTCCGCGCCGCGGACGCCGGGGACAAGTTTCCGCGCCGCTTCAACGAATCGCTCTTTCCGGTAGGACTTATGCAGTTCGTCCCAGGCGACGCGCAATATCTTCGGGGACGCGATCAGCCGCTGAAACCCCCGGTAAGAGAGGGTCTCCACGAGGTCGCCGACATTGACGTCCGTATTCTCGTAGGCTTCCCGGCCGAACGCAAGTACGGCGTTCGGCCCGACGATGACCTTCCCGTCCGTCCGCCGAGTGTAGTGGACGCCAAGGAAGGGAAGTTCGGGGTCCGGCGCGGGGTAGATCATCGACTGGCAAAGCTCGCGGCGATCGGGGACGAGTTCGTAGTACTCTCCGCGGAACGGAACGACCTGAAGGTCCTCGCCTACGTCGAAGGCCGACGCCACGGAATCCGCGTGCAGGCCGGCCGCGTTGACGACGTAGCGCGTTCGGAGGTCGCCTGAGGACGTGTGGAGCCGGTAGCCCTCGGAGGTCCGTGAGACGCCCTCGACGCACGTGTCCACGTAGAAGTCGACGCCGAGCGATACGGCGTCCCGGGCGAGGGAGTGGACGTACTGAACGGCGTCGATGGACGCGGCGCCCGGCGCGTAGAGTGCCGCGCGACCCGACGTGTGAGGTTCATGCGCTTCAATCTCGGCTTCGTCCTCGAGGATCTCCGTCTCTACGCCGTTCTCCCGGGCCTGCGCGTGCAGGGTGTTGAGGCGTTCTTCCTCTACGGCGTCCAACGCGACAACGAGGACGCCGCACTCGTCGAGGGGAATGTTTCGCTCGGCCGCGTACGTCTTCATGCGGGCCGTCCCCTCCGTAGCGAATTGGGCTTTCAGGGAGTCGGGCTCGTAGTTGAACCCCGGGTGGAGGACGCCGGAGTTCCGCCCACTCTGGTGCGCTGCGAGCTGATGTTCCTTCTCGACGACTGCCACGTCGAGGTCCGAGCGATCCGCGAGTGATCGGGCGATCGAACAACCGATACAGCCGCCGCCGACGACTGTGATATCGTGAGTGACCACATCCTTCTATCACAGGCCGGCAACATAAACTGTCCGTCGCGCTCGGTTCGCGATCAACCGAGAACGAGGTGTGGATGGATGAGAGGCGAGAACGCGTTAGGCGATGCCGATGTAGGCATCCCTGATGTACTCGTCCTCCCGGAACTCCGATGCGGTTCCGGATCGTGTGATCTCACCGTTCTCCAGGAGGTAGAGGCGCTCTGCGTGCTCCATCGCGAACACCGCGTTCTGCTCGACGAGGAAGACGGTCTGTCCGCGCGCCGCGAGCTCCTCGAAGGCATCATGGATCGACTCGATGATGACGGGCGCGAGCCCCTGTGTCGGTTCGTCGATCATTAGGAGGTCCGGCTCGGTCATCAGCGCGCGACCGATGGCGAGCATCTGTTGCTCCCCGCCGCTCATCGTCTCCGCGTTCTGCGAGCGGCGTTCGTCCAGCCGCGGGAAGAGGTCGTAAACTATCTCGAGGTTCTCCTCGAGGTAGTCGTTTCCCCGAGCGAACGCGCCCATCTCGAGGTTCTCCTCCACAGAGAGGTAGGGGAAGAGATCGCGGTTCTCTGTGCAGTGCGTCAATCCGAGTGAGACGAGGTCGTACGGCTCAGTCTCACCGGTCTCGGTCCCCTTGAAGGAAATCGAGCCCTCGTACTCCTTCAGGCCCGAGATTGCGTTCAGGAGAGTTGTCTTTCCCGCACCGTTCGGACCGATGAGGCCGACGATTTCGCCCTCACTCACGTTAAGGGAGATATTGTAGAGTGCCTGCGATCGGTGGTAGTGGACGCTGACGTCGCCGACGGAGAGCTTCGTATCGCTGCTCATTCCGCCGGCACCTCCTCATCGTCCTCGTCCCAGCCGGCGAGGTAAGCCTGTTGGACGCGTTCGTCGCTCGTCACGGCGTCCGGGTCACCTTGCACCAGCTTCCTGCCGTTGTGCAGGACGAGTACTTCGTCGACGAGTGCCATGAGTCCACGCATGTTGTGGTCAATGATAACGATGGTAATGCCGTCGTCACGCACCGCCGTGATGGCCTCAGAGAGGTTACGCATTTCCTGTTTATTCAGACCTGCGAACGGCTCGTCGAGCAGCAGGAGCTCCGGGTCGGTCGCGAGCGCGCGAGCTATCTCCAACCGCCGGAGGTCCGCGTGTGGGAGCGAGTCCGGGTACTCGTCGAGCACGTCGGTCAAATCGAGGCGTTCGGCGACCGACTCCACGCGCTCCTCGTCG
>NZ_BATA01000109.1 GCF_000474235.1 Halarchaeum acidiphilum MH1-52-1 | reverse complement strand
GGATGGGCGCGCATCTACGAGTGCGTCGAACTCGACACCGACGGTGATGCGACCATCGCGCAGTACCGGCGGCCGTCCTCAGGCTGTCTCGCCTATCTCGTCGTGTCCGACGGTGAAGCCGCAGTTATCGACCCACTGCGCGCGTTCACCGAGGAGTACGTGCGGGACGCCCGCGCGCTCGGCGCCGACCTCACCTACGCCGTCGACACGCACGTCCACGCCGACCACATCTCCGGCATCCGAGCCCTCGCCGAGGAGGTCGACGCGACGGCCGTTCTTCCCGAAACGGTCGATGCTCGTGGCGTCGACTACAACCGTGAGTACGAGACGATCGCGGACGGCGAAACCCTCCATATCGGCGATATCGACGTCGAGGCGATCCACACGCCTGGGCACACGACGGGGATGACGACCTACCGCATCGGGAACGTCCTCTTCACCGGTGACGGCCTCTTCACGGAGAGCGTCGCGCGTCCTGATCTCGAAGACCCCGAGGCCGCAAGGGACGCCGCACGCACTCTCTACGAGAGTCTGCAGGCCCTCATCGAGCGCTTCGACGACGACGCGGTCATCGCACCCGCCCACTACTCGGATGCCGCGACACCGAACGACGACGACACCTACACTGCCGACCTCGGGACGCTCGTCGACACGATGGACGCCCTCACCATGGACCAAGAGACGTTCATCGACTACATCGTCACCGACATGCCACCGCGACCCGCGAATCACGAGAAGATCATCGCGACGAACCTCGGCCAGCAGGCGCCCGACGACGAGACAGCGTTCGAGCTCGAACTCGGGCCGAACAACTGCGCGGCGAGTGAAGACGCCATGACGAACTAATCATGGATGCGTTCACTCCACTTCTCGCGTCTGGGCTTGAGGGGCTCTTCCCGAGAGGAATCCTCCCCTATCTCGTGGGCGGATTGCTGGTTGGCCTCGGCGCCACCATCATCTACCTCTCGACGGGCATCATCGCGGGCGCGAGCACGTTTCTTGAGTCGACGCTCTCCTACGTCTCCGGCGTCGAACGCTTCAACCGCTACAAGTACGTCCAATCGCGTGACTGGCGTGTCGTCTTCACACTCGGCATTATCGCCGGCGCTGCCCTCTGGGGAATCGTCCTCGCGCCCGATCCCAGTGCGTGGACGACGGACGTCCAATGGTGGCGGCTCCTCGGTGGCGGCGTCCTCGTCGGAATCGGGACGCGCCTCGGAAAGGGTTGTACGAGCGGGCACGGCGTTTGTGGCGTCGGCTCGCTCTCCGAGACGTCGCTCGTGAACGTCGCGACGTTCATGGCGTTCGCGATCGGGACTGCACAGCTCGTCGCCGCCCTCGGGGTGAGTCCATGAGCGAGCGCGAGAGCGCGCTGTTCCTGCCCGCCATCTTCGTCGGTGGCCTCGTCTTCGGGCTCGGGCTCGCCATCAGCGGGATGGCCCGCCCCGAAGTCGTCTTAGACTTCCTCCAGTTCGAGGACTTCGGCCTCCTCTTCGTGATGGGCGGCGCTGCCGTCGTGACGGGACTCGCGTTCTTCCTCGCGACGACCTTCCTTGATCGCGCGCCACTGACCGCAACCGAGTACACGCGGCGCGTCAAAGAATTCGATCGGAACGTCGTCGTCGGCGGCGTGATCTTCGGTGTCGGCTGGGGCCTTTCCGGCATCTGCCCGGGCGCTGCCTACGCGAGTGTCGGTATCGGGAACTTCCCCATCCTCTGGGCGATCGCAGGGATGTTCATCGGTGCGTACGCGCAAGGCTACGTCCGCAGTCGCCTCGCGAACACCGCCAACTAATCATCCATGTTTCAACACATCCCCATCGCATCCCCACGCCAGCAGAATTGTGTAGTATTGGAACTACAAGAACAAATCCTGGTGGTCTGAGATGCTCGGTCTCGAAACCCTCAGCGGCCCCCTGCAGGCGGTGGGGACAGTCGGCGTCGTACTCGCCGAAGCGCTCGCCCTCTACGTCGGCTACGGAGCGCTAAGCCATCTCGCCCAGTCAACCATCCTCACCACTGTAAGAGGTGACTGACGATGGAGCTCTTGGGACTGAGTCTGCTGATGGTCGGCGTGTTCGTCGGGTTCGGCCTGCTGATCGGAACCCTCTTTGGGTTCTTTGGGATGGGCGGATCGTTCCTCGTGACACCCGCACTGCTCGTACTCGGGTACCCATCGACAGTCGCCGTCGGCAGTGGGCTTGCGTTTGTCTTCGGGACGAGCGTCATCGGCGCATTGCGCCACCGCGACCACGGCCAAGTCGACTACAAACTCGCGGCTATTATGACTGCCGCGATGACCGCCGGCATCGAACTTGGGAAGAGCGTCGTATTCTTCCTTGAGGCGACCGGCATGGCCGACCTCGTTATCAACGTCTCGTACGTCGGCCTACTCGCACTCGTCGGCTTGTTCACGCTCCGCGACGCCTGGACGGACGAGAGCGACGACGAGAGCGGGGCCAGCCTTGACCTTGCCGAACGCGTCCAAGCAATCGAAATTCCGCCGATGGTCACCTTCCGTGGAGACGTCCGCGTCTCCGGCGTGATCGTCGCGGCAATCGGTCTCGTTATCGGCGTCCTCTCGGGCTTCCTCGGTGTCGGCGGCGGGTTCCTCCTGATGCCCGCCATGATGTACGGGCTCGGCATCCCGGCAGCCATTGCCGTCGGGACGGACATCCTCCAAATCACGATTTCCGGCGCCTTCGGCGCGTTCACCTACGCGCAGTCCGGAGCGGTCGCCCTGCCCGTTGTCGCGTTCCTGCTCGTTGGAAGCGCACTCGCGCCCGCATCGGTGCGGGCGCCACGAACCTCGTCGACGAGGACGAGATCAAGGGCTACTTCGCCGCAATGTTGCTCGCCGGCAGTCTTGCCGTCGCGACAAACAAACTGGGGAACATCTACGGCATCGCGGCCCTCAACACCGTGAGCACGGTGCTCATCTTCGGAGCCGCGTTCCTCGTGAGCGGCGCCGTCGTTCTCGCTGCCGTCTGCCGCCTCCGCAGTAACGCATCCAGCACGTGGTGCCGGCTCACCACATCCTAACCCTCTATACCACGTTCTCAGCCACAGTGTAGCACTCGGAGCGTAGCAGTATCAGCTTGGCTTCGCGTCATCAGTCAACTCCTGATCGTGGGGTATGAGAACTATCCCCGATATTTTTCACATCACGCGATAGATTCTGTAGTATGGTCGCTGATAACTCTGTGGCGCTCGTGACGGGTGGTGGATCTGGGATCGGTCGAGAGACCGCTCTTGAATTCGCTGCGGAAGGAGCACGCGTCGTCGTCGCGGATGTCGACGTCAAGGGAGGCGAGGGGACCATCGCCGACATCGAAGCCGACGGTGGCGATGCATTGTTCGTGGAGACGGACGTCACTGACGCCGCGGAGACCGAGGCGATGGTTGAAGCCGCCGTTGAGGAGTATGGATCCCTTGACTATGCGTTCAACAATGCCGGTATCGGCGGTGACAGTGCGACGGTTGAGGAGTACGACGCCGAGAGCTGGGAGAGCGTCATCGATGTGAATCTCGTCGGCGTTTTTAAGTGTATGCAGGCGGAGATCGCGCAGATGAAACAACAGGACGCCGGTGGCGTTGTGGTCAACAACTCCTCGATTCTCGGCAAGGTCGGCTTCGCGACATCCTCCGGGTATGTTGCCGCAAAACATGGTGTCCTCGGACTGACGAAGACTGCTGCCCTCGAGAACGGCGAGACGGGTGTCCGCGTGAACGCCGTCTGTCCCGGCTTCATCGACACGCCACTCCTCCGCGAGGGCGGTATGGAAGAGGGCTCCGAGCTCCGCGAACAAATCGCAAATAAGCACGCGATGAACCGTCTCGGCACACCTGAGGAGGTTGCAAGTGCTGTTCTCTGGCTCTGTGACGACGATGCGTCCTTCGTTACCGGTGAGGCCCTCGGTGTTGATGGTGGCTACCTCGCACAATAGACACCTCGTCCTCTGACCGGTCGAATCATCGGCACCACGCTGGTGTTGTACCGCTCCCCCGCTCGTTAAGGTGCGATATTCGCAGGTATCTATGACGTGTATAGGTACGCCGAAACCAGGATTTTGGCCTCACTGAGCGCGGACAGGAATGATTAGCACCGGCATCCTGTCGTGCATTACTGCCCGAATTGCTGATTTACCGAGATGGTTAGGCGTACATCCACTATCTCGTGATATCCGAGTCCACCGCTCTGGTTCATATGAGTACACGCGACACAACCGTTGACCCGCAGCAGTTCCTGACGAACCTCCGTGCCTTC
>NZ_BATA01000110.1 GCF_000474235.1 Halarchaeum acidiphilum MH1-52-1 | reverse complement strand
GGTGGCGGTCCCGGCGGCCGCGGTGGCGGTCCCGGCGGCCGCGGCGAGGAGTCCGATTCGAGCGAGAAGATCGGCCGCGAGCTCGAACAGCTCCGCAAGGAGGTCGAGCGCACGAACAACAAGCTCGATCGGATCGCGAACGCGCTCGAAGACCGCGACTAGCGCACGCGGTCGTACGCGGCTTCGAGGCGGTCGACGGCCTGCGAGACGCTCACTTCTTCGCGCCTGTCCAGACACGTCGCGGCGAGCGCGTCGCGTTCGTCGAGCGCGCGCTCGATCGCGTCACGGAACGCCGCGACGTCGCCGACGGGGTAGCGATACCCCGTTTCGCCGTCGTCGACGGTCTCGATCAGCGCGCCCGCGTCCGCACCGACGGCCGGCGTGCCGCAGGCGTTGGCCTCCAGCGCGACGAGTCCCTGCGTCTCGACGGGGCTCGGGAACGCGAAGACGTCGAGCGCGCTGTAGAACGCCGGGAGTTCCTCGCGCGGGAGGAAACCGAGGAAGCGCGCGTCGACGCCGCGCTCGCGAGCGCGTGTCTCCAGATCGTCACGAGCGGGACCATCGCCGCCGAGCACGAGCGTCGCGTCGAGGTCGGCCGCGGCGTCCACGAGGTCGCGGAGGCGCTTCTCGTAGCCGTGCCGGCCCGTGTAGCCGACGAGCGTGCCCGAGAGGTCGTAGCGCTCGCGGAAGTCGCTCGCGTCGGTGGGTTCGAAGAAATCGATATCGACGCCGTTCGGGAGCGCGGTGACGGGCGTGGCGACGCCGAGGTCGCGGACGCGCCCGGCCGTGCGCTCGCTCGGCGCGAGCACGAGATCGGCCCGGTCGAGGAACCACCGCTCCCACGCGGCGCTGACGCGCTCCACGGCGGGCGCGACGGCGTCCGGTGCGATGTACTCCGCGTACTCGCTCGTCGGCGTGTGGTAGGAGACGACGAACGGCGCGTCGTGTCGTCGGGCGTAGCGGTAGCCCGCGAAGCGACGGAGAAGGGCGAGTGGGCGTGGACGACGTCCGGCGCGACGACGCCGCGGGGCGCGTGCGGGACGGCGAGGCGATACCCCTCGTAGAAGGGGAAATCGAGGCTGGCGACGGGGTGTTCGCCCGGTTCGGGTTCGTAGTCCGCGTCCGGGTAGACGACGTCCATCCGTCCCCCGCGGGACTGCCAGCACTCGCGCCACGTCCGCACGGTGTAGGTCGCGCCGTTGACCGTCGGGAGGTAGGTGTCGGTGAACGCCGCGACGGCGGGTGGCTCGGTCACGATCGGGTCCCCTCGACGAGATCGCGGTAGATGTCGGCGAGTTCCTCGCCGACGCGATCGAGCGAGTGCTCGCGCGCCGTCTCGCGCGCGTTCGCGCCGAGTTCGTCGCGGAGGCCGGGATCGGCCGCGAGGCGCTCGATGGCCTCGACGTACTCGGTCTCGGTCTCGCAGAGCAGGCAGTCCTCGCCGTCCGTGAAGTACTCGCGGAAGACCGGGAGGTCGCTGAGGACGCAGGCCTTCCCGCACGCCATCGCCTCCAACGCGACGAGACCCTGCGTCTCGCTCTTCGTCGGAAAACAGAAGACATCGCCCGCGCCGAACGCGCCGCGCTTGTCGTCGACCCAGCCCGTGAAGGTGACGCTCGCCGGGGGATCGTTCACCCACCGCTTGACCTCCTCCGACGCGTGCGGGCCGGTGTCGTACGGGCCGAACCAGACGAACTCGTAGTCCGTCCGCTGGGCGAGTTCGCAGAACGTCGTGAGGCCCTTGCGCTCGAAGACGTTGCCGACGGTGAAGACGACGGTGCCCTCAAGGTCGAAGCGCTCGCGATACGGCTCGCGGTACTCCTCGACGCCCGCCAAGGAGTCGAGATCCACGCCGTTCGTGAGCACCTCGATCGGCGCGTCGATGGGGTAGGATTCGAGGCGCCGCTTGGCGTACGCGGAGGGCGAGATGACGAGGTCGGCGAGCGAGTAGAACCACCGCAGGTAGCGTTCGAGAGGATCGGCGAGGAGTTCGACGCCGCGCCAGCTCCCCATCGTGTTCTCGCGGAGGGTGTGCGCGTGGAGGACGAGCGGGGTGTCGGTGCGCCGAGCGTGGCGCGCGACGGCGACGGATCCCGGCCCGAAGAGGTGGCAGTGCGCGAGGTCGAAGTCGGCGAATGCGCCGTCGCCGCGCGCGATGGAGACGGCCGTGTCGAGCGGGTCGTCGCCCGCCCACGGCCGGGTCACCACCTCGACGTCCGTCGGGGCGAGCGCGGCGTGCTGCTGGCGGGCGGCGGTGGCGATGCCGCTGCGCTCCAGCGGGCCCGCCAGCTCCAGATAGTTGAGCGCGCGCATGGGATGGCGTCGACGGCCCGGGAGCGAAAAGGTGTATCGAAACGCTTTGCCTCCGCGGTCCCCGAGGGGGAGTGTGAGCGGAATCGCAGCGGAACGGATCGACCGGCTGGCGTCGCTGGCAGCGGCGGCCGCGCGCGACGGCGAGGACGAGCGCGCGCGCGAGTACGTCCGGCTCGCCCGCCGGATCGCCGAGCGCAACCGACTCCGCCTCCCGCGCGAACTCGTCCGGTTCACCTGCGACGACTGCGACGCCTACCTGATCCCCGGACGGAACGCCCGAACGCGCCTGCGGGACGGCCACGTCGTCACCACCTGTGACTGCGGGAACCAAGCGCGCCATCCGTACCGCTGACACGCCGTCAGCGGGACAATAGATTCAAACCGCCGCCGCGAGATACGTGCTCGTATGGCTGATCTACGTTCGAAAGCCCACGAGGCCGACGTGACCGTCTGGGTCGGAAAGAGCGGTATCGAGTCCGTCGTCGACGAACTCGACGACCAACTCGACGATAGGGACGTCGTGAAGGTGAAGTTCCTCCGGTCGTCCCGCGGCGGGACGACGACCGAAGAACTCGCCGAGGACCTGCGCGACGCCGTCAGCGCCGACCTCGTCGAGACCCGGGGGAACACCGCAGTGTACGCTCGATGAGGGCGCTCTTGCTGCAGACCGCTGGCGCCGGCGGCTTCGTCGGGCAGTGGCTCCGGTCGGCGATCGGTCTCGCGCCGAGTTACGCGAGCGCCATCGGATCGGCCGTCACCTTCGTCGTCGTCGCCGCCGTCCTCTACGTCGCCGGGAAGGCCGTCGTCCACCCGCTCGCGAACCGACTGATGGAGCGCCGCGGACTCGACGAGCACGCGAGGAACCCGCTGCGGAAGGTCGTCTCCGTCGCCATCGTCGCCGTCGCCATCGGCGTCGCGTTCGCCATGGCGGGCTACGGCAACATACTCGTCGCGCTCGCGACGGTCGCCGCCGCCGCGACGCTCGCCATCGGGCTGGCGATGCAGGACGTCCTCGCGAACTTCGTCGCCGGCGTCTTCATCTACACGGACAGGCCCTTCCGACTCGGCGACTGGATCGAGTGGGACGGCAACTCGGGGATCGTCGAGGACATCAGTCTCCGCGTGACGCGCGTTCGCACCTTCGACAACGAACTCCTCACCGTTCCGAACTCGAATCTGACCGACGGCGTCATCAAGAACCCCGTCGCGAAGGACAGACTCCGCGTCCAGTTCCTCTTCGGCATCGGCTACGACGACGACATCGACGAGGCGACCGAGATCATCGTCGAGGAGGCCGAGAAGCGCGACGACATCATGGACGATCCCGGCGTCACCGTCCGACTCACCGAACTCGCCGACTCCTACGTCGGTCTCAAGAGCCGCTTCTGGATCGCCGATCCCTCGCGCGCGGACTTCGTGAAGACCCGCGGCGAGTACGTCCAGACGGTGAAGGAGCGCTTCGACGAGGCGGGCATCGACATCCCCTACCCGACGCGCACCCTCGAGGGCGGGATCGACGTCGCGGGCGACCTCGGCGCCGAATCCTTCGAGCGCGACGAGGAATAGACGACCTCCCGGCTCAGCTCCCCTTTGCCGTTTTGCGACGTGCAGAGCGACGCCCAGCGACGGGTGACTCGACCTACGCGACTAACGTCAGTACACCGAACGGTTGACGAGACGGCTCGTCAGATCCCGGTCGGTGCGCCGTTCACCGCGAGCCGATGGCTCGCGGGCCGACGAGTGACTAACGCGACTCGCAGAGCCGCGGCTGAAACGAGGAGTGGTTTTAGCTGAATTGAGGCGCTAAGCCCCCTTCCCCAGCGAGCGCCGACCGGGCGAGAGGCGCGAGCAGGGAGGGGATACAGCGTTCACGAGAGCTTTGCTCTCGTGCGCGAACGAGACGCGAAGCGTCTCGTCAACGCCGCACAG
>NZ_BATA01000111.1 GCF_000474235.1 Halarchaeum acidiphilum MH1-52-1 | reverse complement strand
GCCTGTGGCACCACGAATCGCGTGCCGCTCTCGGAGGTCGCCGAGACGGTCGAGCGTCACAACGACCGCGTCCACGACGGCGCCGACGAAGCGGAAGTCGATCCGGACGTCGCGGACCAGCTCGCCGACCTCATCGCGCGCGACCTCGGATTTCTCGAAGAGTGAACCGGGTCAACGATAGGTCGCGTTAAGCTAGAGGATGGGTCGGACGAGCTCCGGGTGACTATGCCAGAATCCGACCCCTCAGTGGATGTCTCGAGAGGATCGGCCTGTCGTTTGTGGAGCGCAGGCGGACTCCCGAGTGGGCGACTCACGTGGGCACCCGGTGTAACATCGACTATATGTATGTGGAATATGCAAGTCAGCTCCTCGATGAGTCGGGGTCAAAACGCGGTCACGACGCGATTCACCTCTGGGTGTACAAGGCCGGTCTCCAGCTCGTTTCGACGGCGAGGGCGGATCAACTCGCGGTTGACGAGAAGGTGATCCGCACCAACGGTGACGACTACTGGCTGTACGGTGCCGTCGATCCTGACACGAACGAGACTTGCAGTTCAGGCTCTTTCCGACGGCAACGAAGCAGACGACGCGATGGTTTCTGGCCGACCTCCACCGACGATGTCGGCTGAATACTGTCGCGTTCCTCGTCGAGGACGCTGATCACGTGGTGAACGTCCTTGACGAAGACGGATGCCGATTCCAGATGGTTTCGCATGGGAATCGGAATGCCATAGGAAATGACCTCTAGGGGATAGAACGACGGACTTCCCTGTTTTCAAATGGTTCCACTCATGTCGGGTCTCATGTCTCGGAATCGTGGCTCCACTCCCTCGCCGTCCGTCACAACGCCACAGTTAACGCGACCCGACGGCTCGGCGGTCACTCGGTCCTCAGGGTCGTTCGTGGGGACCGTCCGCGACGAATCGCTCGCCGAGGTCGGTGTAGTGCCGCCAGTTGTCCTGTATCCGCTCGCGCTGTCCGTCCGTGAGCGGCCGGGTCTCCGCGGGGACGCCGTACGCGAGGTGGCCCTCGGGGATCGTCTGGTCGTTCCGGACGACGGCGTTCGCGGCGACGATGCAGTTCGACTCGACGCTCGCGCCGGAGAGGACGCGACTCCCCATCCCGACGAGGACGTCGTCGGCGACGGACGCGAAGTCGATCGTGGCGCCGTGGCCGACGCTCACGCGGTCGCCGATCTCGGCGCCGTGGAGCATCGTGAACTCCTGTACGTTCGTGTCGTCGCCGACCGTGACGGGTCCGTGGTCGCCCCGGAGGCAGACGAAGGGCCAGAGGCTCGATCGCTCCCCGACCGCGACGTCCCCGACGAGATAGGCCATGGGGGAGACGGACGCGCTCTCCGCGAGTATCGGCTCGGTGCCATCGAAGGCGTGTCGCATGGGTCTCGTCGTGCGTGTGCGACCCACAAAGCGTTTGCTCCCCTCGGAATACAACGAACGATCGGCAGAGATAGACGTGATTTAAGAGGGAGCAGGTGAACGTTCGAACGCATGAAGTTCGTCACGTTCGACGACGGCAGGCTGGGCGTGCTGAGTGAGGGCGGCGACGGCGTCGTCGATCTCACCGGTCGGCTCGGTCTCTCGGCCGAGGAACCGCTCGTCGAGTACATGGCGGGGGACTACGACGCCAGCGAGTACGCGGACGCCGACGCGGACTACGCCCTCGATGAGGTGTCGATCGAGGCGCCGGTCGGCCGTCCCGGAAAGGTCATCGCCGCGCCGCTCAACTACGAGAACCACATCGAGGAGGCCATCGCCGACAGGGACATCACCACGGACGAGTGGTTCTCCATCGAGGACAAGGGCTACTTCCTGAAGGCGCCCTCCAGCGTCATCGGCGTCGAGGAGAACATCGTCATCCCGTTCAACGACCGGCGGATCGACCACGAGGTCGAACTCGCCTTCGTCATGGGCGAGGAGACGAAGAACGCCGACAACGAGGAGGCGTGGGAGAACATCTTCGGCTACACGATCCTGCTCGACATCTCCGTGCGCGGCGATCAGGACCGCTCGAACCGCAAGTCCTACGACACGTTCACCGTCGTCGGGCCGTACGTCGTCACGCCCGACGAGGTCGGCGACCCGCAGGATCTCGACCTCGAACTCGCGGTCAACGGCGAGGTCCGCCAGTCCGACACCACGAGCGACATGGTCTATACGTGCGCGGACGTCGTGCAGTACGCCTCCATCGGCGCGACGCTCGACGTCGGCGACGTCATCACGACCGGGACGCCCGAGGCGTCGGCCCGCTGCGCGACGGCGACACCGTCGACGCCGAGATCGAGAACATCGGTTCACTGAGCGTCGACGTCGAGGAGCGCGACGTCTCCTTCGCGGACGTCGACGTCGAGAAGCACGGCACCGAGTAACGCTACTCGCCGTTTCGCGAGTCGTCAGGTCGTATTCTCACCCTCGGCGCGCGACCCGCCGTCGCGGACCGCCGAGAAGAACCGCTCTTTCACCGTCGCGCGCTCCAGCGTCCCCGTGTCGGTCCGCGGCAGGTCGTCGGTCGTGACGACGTACTGCCGCGGGCGCTTGAAGTTCGCGAGCGACCTGTGGGCCACGCAGAACTGATCGAGGTCGTCCGCGGCGACGTCGTCGTTGGCGGAGACGACGGCCGCGACGACCTCGCCCCAGTGGTCGTCGTCGAGACCGACCACGCCGACGTCGTTCACGCTCCCGTGTTCGAGGAGGACCTGCTCGACCTCCTGCGGGTAGACGTTCTCCCCGCCGCTGAGGATCATGTTGTCCACGCGATCGACGATGTAGAGGTAGCCGCCCTCGTCCACGTCGGCGACGTCGTGGGTGCGGAGCCAGCCGTCGACGAAGAGGTCGTCCTCGGCCTCGGGGTCGTTGAGGTAGCCGTCGCACATCCCCTCGCACCGCGCGAGGATCTCGCCCGTGCCGCCGGGACCGACGATCGCGTCCGGGTTGGGGTCCTCGTCCGGCGGGACGGAGTCGACCACGCGGAGTTCCCACGCGTAGGACTCCCTCCCGACCGACCCCGTGTGCTCGTCCTGCACCTCCGGGTGGGCGTACGCGAGGTTCGGACCGCCCTCGGTCATTCCGTAGCTGTTGTAGACGGTCTCCGTGAGGTGCTCGGCGGCGCGCTCGACGAGCGAGGCGCTGACGACGGCGCCGCCGGTCCGGATGTAGTCGAGGGTCTCGACGTCGAGATCGAGTTCGGCCTGCCGCTCGGCGAGCACGTCGAGCTGCGTCGGCACGGCGAGCATCCCGGTGACGTCGTGCGCGGCGACGAGTTCGAGCGCCTCGTCCGGCTCGAACGTGGGCTGGAGCACGAGCGTCGCGCCGGTCAGGAGGTGGGGGAGGATCCACGCGTCGGACGTCACCATGTGGTACCACGGCGTCGTCACGAGCGCGACGTCGGACGGCTCGATGCTCATCTCCATGACGACCTGCGTCGCGCCGAGCCACATGGACTCCTGATCGAATCGGACGGCCTTCGGCCGGCTCGTCGTCCCGCTCGTGTAGAAGACGCCGTACTCGTCCGTGTCGGCCCGCTCGACGACGGCGTCGGCGGGCGCGTCCGCGACGAACTCCTCGTAGGACACCGCGCGCCCGTCGTCGAGCGACGCGTCGCCGGCGTGCACGGCGAACTCGAGACCGGCCCGCTCGACGACGTCGAGCGCGAGGTCGGCGTTCGCGTCGTCGAAGAGGATCCCGTCGGCGTCGGCGTCGTCGAGCATCCGGACCAGCTCGTCCGCGCCGGCACGGAACGGGAGCTGAACGGTCCCGCGACCGCGCTTCTGCCCGGCGATCATCGACGCGATCGTCTCGACTCCGTTGCGCGCGAGCGTCCCGCAGCGCGCGTCCGGGATCCGCTCGTGGACCGCGTTCGCGAACGCCGTGCTCTCGCGATCGAGTTCGTCGTACGTCCGCTCCGCGCCGTCGGCCGTGACGACGGCGGTGTCCCCCCCGTCGCACCGTACCGTTCGTTCGAAGCCGTCGAGATAGTTCATGGTTTATCGATATGTACGATCTTCAGGCACTGTCTAGTTTAGCACCTCCTCGACGGGCGTTCTTCCATCGAGCGATTGATGCGGTCTCTGATGGTTGTAGTAATGCACGAACTGTTCAAGCCATTC
>NZ_BATA01000112.1 GCF_000474235.1 Halarchaeum acidiphilum MH1-52-1 | reverse complement strand
TCGACGGCGAGCGCGTCGTCTACGCGCTCCCGTTCACGAGCGTCATCGATCAGGTGGTCGACGAGGTCGAGACGATATACGACACGGACGCCGGTAGCCGACTCCTCACCGCGCATCACCACCTCGCGGAGACGACGCTGGACGGAACTGGAGCCGACGACGGTGCGACGGCCGATACGGCGGATCTCGACGACGACGTCGCGGGGATGCTCGCCGAGGGGTGGCGCGCCGGGCTGACGGTCACCACGTTCGTCCAGCTCTTCGAGAGCCTCGCCGGACCGCGCAATCGACAGTCGATGAAGCTCCCCGCGCTCCGCGACGCCGTCGTCGTGCTCGACGAGCCACAGAGCCTCCCGATCGACTGGTGGAAGCTCGCCCCGCGACTCGTCGAACTGCTCACCGAGCGGTACGGCGCGACGGTGATCGCGATGACCGCGACCCAGCCGGACCTCTTCGCGGGCGAGACCGAACTCGTCGACGATCCCGGATCGTACTTCGAGGCCGTCGAACGGGTCTCCTATCGCCTCGACGAATCGGCCGCGCGATACGTGAACGACGAGGGATCGGGGGAGACCGATCCGAAGCCATACGGCGCCGCGGCGAGCGAGCTGTCCGCGGCCGTCGACGGCGGCGGATCCGCGCTCGCGATCTGTAACACCATCGAGAGCGCCCGCGAACTCACCGACCGCGTGCGCGACGAACTCGGTGGCGTCACGGACGTCGGCGCCGTGTACGCCGACCTGCTCGATGCGGTATCGACGGCCGACGACGTGACCGGCGACGCGCTCGCCGACGCGGTCGTGAACGCGAGCGGCGGCGACGTCGCGCTCCTCCACCTCTCGACGCGGCTGCGTCCCGTCGATCGACTCACGTTCATCGAGGCGGCGAAGGCGCTGACCGACCGCGAACGACCGCTCCTCGCGGTCTCGACGCAGCTCGTCGAGGCCGGTGTCGACATCAGCTTCGAGCGAGTGTACCGCGATCTCGCGCCGATGGACGGCATCGTGCAGGCGGCCGGCCGGTGTAATCGGTCGTTCGAACGCGATCGCGGGCGCGTGACCGTCTGGTGGCTCGACGCGCCGGGGGAGCAGGAGAAGACTCCCGGCGAGGCGGTCTACAACCGCGGCACGTCGCTCCTCCCGGTCACCGCCGCGGCGCTCCGCACGACGCGCGGAGACGACGGCTCGCTCACCGAAACGGCCGTCGCGACCGACGCCGTCGACGAGTACTACCGGCGGCTCCACGAGGACCGGGACGTCGGATCGCGGGCGTACGCGGACTACGTCGATGACGCACGGGGGGACGCGCTCGGCCAGCTCTCGCTCATCGACCAGCGACGCAGCGTCGACGTCCTCGTCTGTCGGACCGAGACGGAACGGGCGCGGGCCGACGCGATACGGGACGCGGTCGCCACCCACGAGTTCGACGCGCTACGGGCGTTGCTCACGGAGACGAAACCCCTCCGCGTGTCGGTCCCCGTCTATCGCGGGGACGAGGCTGCCGCGGACGCGATCGGCCGTCTCACGCCGCTCGTCGCGGACGACGGGCTGTACGAACTCGACGTGCGCGACCTGCCGAACTACTTCGACGAGACGACCGGGTTCCGGATCCCCGAGAGCACGGTCGACCACCAGTTCCTGTGACGATGCCCGACGAGACACCTACCGACGACGCAACCGACGCGATCGACGACGATGACGTGAACGACGGCGACGACGCGAATCGCACGGATCCCGTCGACCTCCTCTTGCGTTCCGCCCGCGACGCCGCGACCCCGGACGAGTTCCACGTGACCGGCGTGATGATGCAGTACTACGTCGTGTGCGAGCGGGAGCTCTGGTTCGCCGCCAACCACCTCGAAATCGACCGTGACAACGCCGCCGTCGTCCGCGGCACGCAGGTCGACGAGAACGCGTACGCGGAGAAGCGACGCCACGTCTCCATCGACGGCACCATCGCCATCGACGTCCTCGACGACGGGCGCGTGATGGAAGTCAAGCCCTCGTCCTCGCTCGTCGAGCCCGCGAAACTGCAACTGCTCTACTACCTCTGGTACCTCGAACACGTCGTCGGCGTGGAACGCGACGGCGTTCTCGCACACCCGACCGAGCGCGAGCGCGAACCCGTCGAACTCACGCCGGAGAACGAGACGCGAGTCGAGGACGCCATTCGCGGCGTTCACGCGATCGTCACGGCCGAGCGTCCGCCGCCCGCGGAGGAGAAGCCATTCTGCGACGCGTGCGCCTATCACGACTTCTGCTGGAGCTGTTGACCCCGTGAACGACAACTACCACATCTTCAGTGACGGACGCCTCGAACGCAACAACGACACCATCCGGCTCGTCACACCCGACGGCGAGAAGAAGCATCGTCCCGTCGAGAACGCACACGCGCTCTTCCTCCACGGACAGGTCGACTTCAACACCCGACTGATCTCCTTCCTCAACGACAAGGGCGTCGCCGTGCACGTCTTCGGCTGGAAGGACTACTACGCCGGATCGGTCATGCCGGAACGCGGGCAGACCTCCGGCAAGACCGTCGTCGAGCAGGTCCGCGCGTACGACGATCCCGAGCGGCGACGCGCGCTCGCCCGCGCGTTCATCGCCGGAAGCATCCACAACATGCGCGCGAACGTCAAGTATTACGACGGGCGCGGCCACGACTTCGCGGACGTCATCGAGCGACTCGAAACGCAGGCCGACAACCTCGATTCCGGCATGGACACGAACGAACTCATGGGCGTCGAAGCGACCGCCCGACGGGCCTACTACGGCACGTTCGACGACGTGCTCCCCGACGGCTTCGTCTTCGGCGGCCGCGAGTACAACCCGCCGAAGAACGAGGTCAACAGCCTCATCTCCTTCGGGAACTCCCTCGTGTACGCGAACGTCGTCTCCGCGATTCGAGCGACCGCACTGGACCCGGCGGTGAGCTTCCTCCACGAGCCGGGTGAACGACGCTACTCGCTCTCGCTCGACGTCGCGGACCTGTTCAAGCCGCTCCTCGCCGACCGCGTCATCTTCCGGCTCCTCAATCGTCGACAGCTCGATCTCGACGACTTCGAAACCGACCTCAACGGCTGTCTGCTCACCGAGCGAGGACGCAAGACGTTCTCGAAGGCGTTCGAGGAGACGCTTCACGAAACGGTCGAACACCCGCAATTGAATCGGAACGTGAGCTACCAGTACCTCCTCCGCATCGAGGCGTACAAACTGAAGAAGCACCTGCTCACCGGGGAGGAGTACGTGCCGTTCAAACGGTGGTGGTAACGCTGCCCTACGCCATCGTCGTCTACGACGTCGCGGCCGAGCGGACCGCGAAGTTCCTCACGTACCTCCGCCGATACCTCACCCACGTTCAGAATTCGGTGTTCGAGGGGGAACTCACCGAGGGACAGATCGTCGAGGTAGAAGAGACGCTCGAATCGATGCTCGAAGTCGGCGAATCCGTGATGGTCTACCGGATGGCCTCGGAGAAGTACGTAGAGCGATCCGTTTTCGGCGACGATCCCATGGACGACCAACAGTTCTTGTAGCGTCGTCGTCGACCTCCGGGGGGTTCAACTGATATCGCCGGTCGACGAAAAGATTGAGGTGAGAACACCCAGAAGGAGAGGTGTCGTCGCTGAATCGAACACCGTTACAGACGAACCCTAGTCGGATTGAAGCGCGTAGGGCTCGCCTGTGAAGGAGACGATGCCGCCAGTTACAGACGAACCCTAGTCGGATTGAAGCCGCTCATCGGTCTCCCTCCTTGGGTTCGACGTCCGGTTACAGACGAACCCTAGTCGGATTGAAGCGTCCGCTGATCGCGCGCCGACTTCGAGAGCAACCCCAGTTACAGACGAACCCT
>NZ_BATA01000113.1 GCF_000474235.1 Halarchaeum acidiphilum MH1-52-1 | reverse complement strand
GCGTCGGAGAACGTCGCGGAGCTTCACCCGCGCGTCGCGGACGGCTGGGACGTCGTGCTCGTCGAGCCGTCGGACGCCGTAATGGTCCAGCACGACTACCTCGACCTCCTCTCGGGCGAGCGCGTCGAGGACGTGGCGGCGAACACCTACGACGTGATGGAGTACCTCGACACTCACCGGCTCGTCGGGGAGATGGACACCCGCGAGTCGAGCGAGACGCTGACGTACCACGGTCACTGCCACCAGAAGTCGGTGAAGAAGGACCACCACGCGGTCGGCGCGCTCCGCCGCGCGGGCTACGAGGTGGACCCGCTCGATTCGGGCTGTTGCGGGATGGCCGGCTCGTTCGGCTACGAGGCCGAGCACACGTCGATGAGCGACGCGATCGGTGACGTCCTCTTCGAGCAGGTGGCGGAGAGCGACGGCGACCGCGTCGTCGCGCCCGGCGCGTCCTGTCGCACCCAGCTCGGCGACCGCGACGCGGACGCCGAGCGCCCGCCGACGCCCGTCGAGATGCTCGCGCGATCGGTCCGCTCGCCGTAAGGCCGATCGCCGGGTCAGCCGGCAGGCGTAACGTTTCGGGCACCAACTGGCGACCAAACAAAACGATTATTGTTCATCATCGTGTCTCGTTCACACGGAGACGGACAGCGATGGCACGAGACACGAACGCGTCGGCGGTGAGGCATCGATGAGCCGAATGTGGAACCCGGCGCTGGAGACGATGGACCGGGGGGCGCTGCGGGAGTTACAGGTGGATCGGTTCCGCGAACAGGTCCGGCACGTCTACGAGCACTCGCCGTTCTACCGCGAGAAGCTCGACGCCGCGGGGATCGACCCGGACGACATCCGGACGTACGCGGACGTCCGGGAGGTGCCGACGACGAAGAAGGGCGAACTCCGGGAGGCGCAGGGGAGCGGCCCCTTCCCGTACGGCGACCTGCTGGCCGTCGGACCGGCGGAGGTCACGGAGTACCATCAGACGTCGGGGACGACGGGCGAGCCGGTCCGGCAGGCCGACTCGTGGGGCGACTGGGAGTGGTGGAGCGACTGCTGGGCGAGCGTCCTCTGGGCGCAGGGGATCCGCCCCGACGACCGGGTCTTCTTTCCCTTCTCCTACAACGTCTTCGTCGCGTTCTGGGCGGCGCACTACGCCTGCGAGCGCATCGGTGCCGAAGTCGTTCCGGGCGGGAATCTCTCCTCCGCCCAGCGCGTGCGCAAGATGCGCGAGGTGGACGTGACGGCGTTCGCGAGCACGCCGACGTACGCGCTCCGCCTCGCGGAGGTCGCGCGCGAGGAGGGCTTCGAGCCGTCGGATTTCGCCGTCGAGCGCATCGTCTGCGCGGGCGAGCCGGGCGCGAGCGTGCCCGGGACGAAAGCCCGGATCGAGGAGGCGTGGGACGCCGCGGTCTACGATCACGCGGGCGCGACGGAGGCCGGCGCGTGGGGATTCTCCTGCGACGGAGAGAGCGTCGGACTCCACCTCAACGAAGCGCAGTTCCTGATCGAGGTGCTCGACGAGGACGGCGAGCCGGTCGATCCCGGAGAGACGGGCGAGATCGTCATCACGCCGCTGAACCGCACCGCCCAGCCGTACATCCGCTTCGAGCTGCGAGACGAGATCGGCCTCCGGGACGGACGGGACGTCTGCGACTGCGGGCGCACCTTCCGCTTCGCGGAGGGCGGCGTCCTCGGGCGCCTCGACGACCTGACGAAGGTGAACGGCGTCCTGCTCGCGCCGACCGCCATCGAGGACGTCGTGCGCTCCTACGGCGGCGTCTCGGACGAGTACGAGGTGATCATCGACGGCCACGACGAGAAGGGGGATCTCGACGTCGTGACCGTCGTCACCGAGGAGAACCCCGGGACCGGCGTGCCCGCCGCGGAAGCGAGCGAGGAGCTACGAAAGCGACTCAAGCAGACGACGAGCATCACCTGCCGGGTCGACGTCGTGCCGTACGAGTCGCTCGATCGCCCCGAGTTGAAGGCCGACCGACTGGACGACCGACGGGAGGACCATGTCTGAGGACGCACGCGACCACGACTTCGACGAACTGCGCGCGCTCGTGGCCGATCTCGACGAGGCCGCGGCGGCGCTCCGGGCGTACGGCGAGGCGAACGACATCCCCGCGATCGAGCGGAACGCGAAGCGCGTGCAGGGGACGGTGGGGACCGTGAAACAGAACGTTCCCGGCGGGATCGCGCGCGACGGGCGCGAACGCGCGGGCGACGGGATGGAGGGCTCGGAGGAGCCGTAGTCAGAGTTCGACGCGGAGGCGCGTCTCGCCGTCCGGATCGGTGACCGCGCGGACGTCGCTGATCGCATTCGTTCCGTCGGCGACGCGCAGCGCGTACCGGCCGAGATCGGCGGTCGTCGCGAACTCGCCCGCGTCGTCGGTCGTCCCCCGAGCGTCCGTGAACCACTGCTCGAAGACGAGATCCGCGTACGCGTGATATCCCTGTTTCTTCGACCAGTCCGCGCGGAACAGCGGGGCGTCGTTCTTCCAGTGTTGCTCGTCCCAGTACCCCCAGAGTCGGAAGCCGGCGCTCGCGGGATGGCTGTACGCGGTCTTGAGGAAGCGATAGAGGTAGTCACCTGCGGCCTCCTCGTCGTCGATACCGGGCGTGTCGAACTCGGAGACGACGAGATCGAGGTCCCCGAGATCAGCGAACCGATCGAGCCGGCGCCGCTGCTCGGCGGCGCTGACGCGCTCGTTCGGTCCCATGACGTGCGCTTGGAACCCGACCTCGTCGGGCGGGGCGTCGCCACCGAGCAGGTAGGTGACGAGCGTCGCGTACCGGTCGCGATGGTGGGAGCGATCGCATGTGAGGACGTCGTAGTCGTTGACGGCGAGCGTCGCGTCGGGCGCGGCGTCGCGCGCGATATCGAACCACCGGCGGAGCGGGGGAGCGCGCGTCGGCGGGGCATCCGAGAGCTCGTCCGTGAGGACGTGATGGCCGAGCTGTTCGTTCAGCAGGATCCAGTCGGTGACGTCGTGCGCGCGGTCGTTGTGGCCGACGAGCGAGCGGACGTGCTCGTCGATGAGCGAGCGCAGTCGCTCCTCGTCGTCGGCCTCGTGGGCGTCCCACACCGCGGACGGGAGGGCGTCCGTGTCGTCGCGCTGCCAGACGACGGGCGCGCCGGCGACCTCGACGTCGTGCGCGTGGAGGAAGTCGATGACCGCGTGGGCGTGCTCCTGCTCGTGGGGGCTGGTCCACTGTCGCCACTTGTAGGCGTTCTCGAAGACCGCCTCGTTGAACAGCCGGTGGACCCAGCGGCGATAGGGGCTGCCGGGATCGCTCGACCGATGGCGAGCGACGTTGTACGCCGTCGAGAAGTCGTGGGCGTGGTGCTGGAGGCGGAGGCGAACGGCGGCGTCCGAGACCGGATCGCCGTCGCGGACGACCTCGACGGTCACGTCGCTACGCCGGTGGCGCTCGATGCGTTCGTCGGCCGCTCGCTCCCACGCCGGCGGGTCCTCCGGGCGCGACCAGTCGCTCGTCGGCTCCGGATCGAACGCGGGGAAGTCGTCGAGCGTCGCGCGATCGTCGTCGGACGCCGTTGATGGCCGATTCGGGACGCCGTGACCCGCACAGCCAGCGAGGAGTCCCGTCGAGGCGGCGAGGAACTGGCGCCGATCCATGTCGAGGGACGCGTCGGCCGCCGGATAAGTTCGTGTGGTCGTTCACCGATGAGAATGGGATGAACCGTATAGCGCGATACGTATCAGGGATGCGAGAGGCCAGAGGTTCGGAGGATGGACTCCTACAAATCATCACAGTTCTACATGGTCTGAGGGAAACCCCACGGGTTCCGGCGTTAGCTGTAATTGAGGGCGC
>NZ_BATA01000114.1 GCF_000474235.1 Halarchaeum acidiphilum MH1-52-1 | reverse complement strand
TGAAAACGGGCGTGACGGGATTCGAACCAGAGCAAGACGGTCGTCCTCACTTCGTTCGGACGCTGCGACTTGCAGGGCCGCGAATCCCGTCCTGCCGGTTCGCTCCCTACGGTCGCTGCACGGGCGTGACGGGATTCGAACCCGCGATCTAGCGGTTAGGAACCGCTCGCCGTATCCGCTTGGCCACACGCCCCGTAGCGGTGGCTACGCGATCGAGAATGAAAAACGGTTGCTCTTCGTGTCGGCGGCGTCAGTTGCTATTCTTCGAGGTCGCGGTCTCGACGTCGGAGTCGACGGTGTCAGCGTCCACGGTATCGGAGTCGACGTCCGTCTCGACGTCGGTATCAGTGCTACCGCCGTTTCGAACGTCTTCGAGTTCGTCCTCGATCTCCTCGCGGCCGCGTTGGAATTCGCCCATCGCCTGCCCCGTCGAGCGCGCGAGCTTGGGGATCTTGTTCGCGCCGAAGAGCAGTACCGCGATGAGCAGGACGAGCGCCAACTCCATCCCGCCGGGGAAGCCGCCCAGGAACAGTGGGGTACTGGTGACCATCTCTACCATTCCGTAGCAAACTGCCAGTTATAGGCTTTTTGCTCGTTTCACCGGGAGCGCAACCATCATACGACAGGCGCTCGAAACGGCGCGTATGGTTGACGTTGGTGACGACGCTCCCGACTTCACGGCACCGCTCGCGGACGGCGACGTAGACTCGTTCACTCTCTCCGAAGAGGTGGGTGACGAGCCGATCGTCCTCGCGTTCTACCCCGGCGCGTTCACGGGCGTCTGCACGGACGAGATGTGCACGTTCCGCGACAACATCGGCGCCTTCGAGGACGTCGGCGCGACCGTCTACGGCGTCAGCGTCGACACGCCGTTCGCGAACAACGAGTTCCGCGACCAGAACGACCTCTCCTTCGGTCTCGTGAGCGACGCGGACGGCGCGGCCATCGAGGCCTTCGACGTCGTCGACGACGACTTCGCCGGTCTCGGCTACGCGGCCGCGAAGCGCTCCGTCTTCGTCGTGGACGCGGACGGCGAGGTCACCTACACGTGGGTGACCGACGATCCCGGTGTCGAGCCGGACTACGACGAGGTCGAGGAAGCCGCCGTGGACGCAGCGTAACGCCCGCCGAACCCCACCGTCTTTTTAGCGCGTGCGCTCCCATTCCGGAACGTGAGCGACAGCGAGACCCACGACGCCGACGCCAACGGCGAAGACCGCGGTCTCCGGGAGTACGATCCGGAGGCCGACCACGCGTTCCCGGACGAGCCGCTGAACGACGTCCTCGCGTTCCTGCGGAACGACCCCGAGGTCGTCGCCCTGCTCGAAGCGCAGAACGTGAACCCCGTCACGCGGAAGGGGTACAACGACCACGGGACGAAGCACATCGAGATCGTCCGCAATCGCGCGCTGCGCCTCTACGACCTCCTGAAGCGCGGTGACGTCGCGTTCAACGGCGCGGCCGATCAGGGCTTGGCGGAATCGGATGAGTCGGTGATCGTCGCGCTCGCGGCGACGCTCCACGACATCGGCCACGTCGTCCACCGCGACGACCACGCCTACTGGTCGATCCCGCTCGCGGCGGACGTCCTCGATCGGATCCTCCCCGAGTTCTACGACACGGTGGACGCCGTCCGCGTGAAGGCCGAAGTGCTCCACGCCATCCTCTGTCACCACACGGAGGAACAGCCCCTGACGCACGAGGCCGGCGTCATCCGCGTCGCGGACGGTCTCGACATGGAGAGCGGGCGCTCGCGCATCCCCTACGAGCGGGGCGGGCGCGGCATCAACACGATCTCCAGTCAGGCCATCGAATCGGTCACGCTCCGCGCGGGCGACGACGTCCCGGTCCTCGTCGAGATCCGGATGCGAAACGCCGCGGGCGTCTATCAGGTGGACAACCTCCTGAAGGAGAAGCTCCACGAGTCGCTGCTCGAATCCGACATCCGCATCGTCGCGGTGAACGTCGGCAGCGAGGAGGACCAGCTCGTCGAGCGGATCGAACTGTGAGCGATCGGGCACGCCGTCGAGGCATGTGCCGGATCGTTTATTACCGTTAGTGCGGTAGTCCCGAATCCCACGTGTCCATCTCCGACGGCCGGCTCGGCGTCTTCGCCGATCGCGAGTTCATCGCTCTCTCCGGGACGGCGTTCGCCCGCGCGCAGGCCTATTCGACGATCCTCATCGCCATCGCGCTGTTCGCGGACGCCTTCGGCACCACCGGGTTCGTCGAGGGACTCTTCGGTACGGCGTTCGCCGCCGTCCAGCTCGTCATCGTCCTCCCGCTCGGGCGCTTCGTGGACACCCGGAACGCGAAGCACATCCTCCTCGTCGGTCTCCTCCTGAACGTCGCGACGTTCGTCGGCTTCATCTTCGTCACGAACGCCGTCGACGTCATCCTCGTCCGAATGCTGCAGGGCCTCGGCTCCAGCATCCTCTGGATCACGGGATCGAGCGTCGTCGGCGAGATCAGCCCCGAGGGCGAGCGCGGGCGCTGGCTCGGCTCGTACAATCAGGTCGGCGCGTTCTCCAGCTTCGCCGGCGACTTCGTCGGCGGGGCGCTCCTCTACACCTTCGATACGTCGGTCACCTTCCTCCTCCTCTCCGGCGTCACCCTCGTTTCCTTCGTCCTCGTGTTCATCTACCTCCGCGACGACCCCGGCGGAACGACCGACCCCGCGGAGGCGGACAGCATCGGCACCTTCCGCGACCTCCTCGCGCGCCCGATGGTCAACTCCCTCGTCACCTTCCGCTTCGCCTTCAGCGTCGGGAAGATGGCGGTCATCCTCTTCTTGCCCATCTACGCTCGCACGGAGTTCGGCGTCTCCGCGTTCGCCATCGGGCTTCTACTCGCCGGCGGGAAGCTCATCAAGGCCGTCCTTCAGGGGTGGATGGGCGACCTCACCGATCGGCTCGGCAACGAGCAGTACTTCATCCTCTGCGGCGCGCTCGCGTACGCGCTCGGCACCGCCCTCATCCCGCTCGCCGGTCCCGCGAAGGCGATGGTTCCCGCGTTCGACGTCGGGGCGTTCGGTCACACCGTCGGTCTCGACGGCGCGCTCCTCACGCTGTTCGTCGCGTACGGGATCATCGGCGTCGCGGACAGCATCCGCCTGCCCGCGAGCATGGCGCTGTTCGTCGAGGAGGGCGAGCGCTTCGACTCCGTCGCCTCCGCGATGAGCCTGCGCTCCATCTCGTGGAAGGTCGGGCAGGTCGTCGGTCCCGTCGTCGTCGGCGTGATCAAGGACGGCTACGGCATGGCCATCGCCTTCTGGACCGCCGCCGCGTTCATCGTCGTCGCCACCGGCGCCTTCCTCGCCATGTACCGCTACGGCCACCGCGTCACGGGCGCAGAACCGACCGGTGCGGACTAGACTAGCGCAGGCGACGCGTCCGACGCGGAATTTGAACAGCGCCAGACCCACACCGCTCGCCTGACTGGCTCAACGCCCGCTGATGGTTTTCGCCTCACTTCGTTCGGCAGAAAACGCACCGACCGAGAGTTGAACCGCAGTCGCTCCGCTTCGCTCCACTCCTTGATTCAGAATTCGGGAGCATCCGCTCATCACCTTCGTTCCTCGCAGAATGCACCGACCGGGATTTGAACCCGGGCCATGAGCTTGGAAGGCTCAGGTCGCGCCTCCGGCGCTCAAAACACCACTATCGGATGATGGTGCCGGTATCTCGCTCTTTCTGACTCTATTTGGTCTTTACACTAACGATATGCTTTAAACTTTCGGGTGGGGACAACCACGCCATTTCATGCATAAGTGGTCATTACACTAATCCCACCATCCCACTCCCACCACTGTGTTTT
>NZ_BATA01000115.1 GCF_000474235.1 Halarchaeum acidiphilum MH1-52-1 | reverse complement strand
CGCCGTCTGACCGCTATCGGCCGTCGCGACTGTGGCCGCCTGATGGGACGGTGGTCCTCGTCCACCGATCGGTCATTCACCTTAGATGATCGATCGTTCCCCAATGGTGGACGGCCGTCCGGCGCGTCTCTCCCTCGCGCGTCCACGAACAGTAGGGGTGATGATCGATTTGGATTCGATCGATTCGAGCGCGACGGACGCGAGCGCTACTCCTCGTCCTGCGTGTGGACGGTCACGAAGTCGTCGAAGCCGAGGAGGACGCGCTGGATCCAGTCGCCGAAGACGGCCTTCCCCGTCGGGGAGCGTCGCCGGCCCGTGGCGAAGATGTGATCGGCGTCGAAGTCGTCCGCGGCGGTGAGCGTCGCCGTCCCGTAACCGCCGTCGATGATCCGAACGACGGGTTCGAACTCGACGTCCGAATCGTTCAGCGTCTCCGCGACGAAGTCCGCGAGCGCGTCCTCCGCGGCGTCGATGAACGTGTCCTCGTCGTCGTAGGGGACGCCCTCCACGCCGCCGAGCGCCTCGAACTTCTCGACGCCCTCCCCGATGTCTCGCTCCGTCGCGAACGTGATCACGACGAGGGGCGCGTCGGCCCCCCGTGCGTGCTCCGCCGCCTCTCGCAGGAGGTTTTCGTGCGTCGGTGATTCCTCGACGACCACAAGTCCTCGATCCATACGGCCGTCAATGAACCCGGATCGTTTAAATGTACGCTTCGATCGAGAGGCGTCGTTCACTATGACCCGAATGATTTTTAAGACACCATCATTGTTGTTGGTGGTGTAGGTATCCACATGCCAGCAACACTCCCAGCCCTCGCGGCGTTGATCATCGGTGTCGCAGTGGTCGTCCTATTGCTCGTCGTCTGGGATCTCCCCGCGTTCCTCGGACTCGTCATCTCCGCGCTCGTCGTCGGCGTCGTCGACGCGGCGCTCGTTCCCGGTGTCGTCTTCGGTACCATTCCCGGGAAGGTCGCGAGCGCGTTCGGCAGCAATATGACCGAGGTCGGGATCCCGATCCTCATGGCGGCCATCATCGGGAAGTCGATGACGGAGTCCGGTGCCGCGAACCGGATCGTCCGTTCGTTCCACTCGATCGTCTCCGATAAGAACGCGGACTTCGCGCTCTGGGGTAGCAGTACGATCCTCGCGATTCCGGTCTTCTTCGACAACGTGTTCTACCTCCTCGCCCCGCTCGCGCGCTCCATGCGTGCGCGCATCGGTGACAATTACGCGCTCTACATCGCCGTCGTCGGCGGCGGCGGTGCGGCCACGCACGCCTTCGTGCCGCCGACGCCCGGCCCGCTCACCGTCGCGCAGAAGCTCGGGGCGGGACAGTCGATCCTCGGCATGACGATCGTCCTCGGACTCGCCGTGGCGATCCCCTCCGCGCTCGTCTCCGGGATCCTCTACGGGCGCTTCATCAACAAGCGCCTCGACATCCCCCTCCGGGAGTCGATGGGGACGACGGCCGAGGATCTGGAGCAGCAGGCCGAGCAGTCGCTCGAGAGCCTCCCCTCGTTCTTCGAATCCCTCCTCCCGATCCTGATCGCCGTCCTCCTCATCGCCGCCGGAACGACCGTCGACACGTTCCAAGACGTCTACCCCGTTCTCAAGGGGTTCCAGCCGATCACGAACTTCATCGGGAACGTCAACTTCTCGCTGACGCTCGCGGCCATCGTCTCCGCGCTGACCTACCTCCGGATGGACGACTTCCCGCGGCAGGTCTGGCAGGACGAACTCACCGACGCGCTCCAGAACGGCGGTAACATCGCCGCGATCACGTCCTCCGGTGGCGCGTTCGGCGCGATGCTCGCGCTGTCCAACATCGGTCCGGTCGTCGCGAACGGTCTCAGTCACCTCGGCATCGGCCTGCTCCTCACGGCGTGGCTGATCGCTCTCATCGTTCGCGTCGCGCAGGGCTCGACGACGGTCGCGATGATCACCACCGGCGGGATCATGGCGCCGCTCACCTCGCAGCTCACCGTCAACCCGGCCTACCTCGTGCTGGCGATCGGCGCCGGCGGGATCGCCTGCTCGTGGTACAACGACTCCGGCTTCTGGGTCGTAAAAGAGATCGGCGGTCTCACGCAAGCCGAAACGCTCAAGACGTGGACCGCGGTCACCTGTCTGCTCTCGGTGTCCGCGATGATCCTCGTCATCGTCTACTCGACGATCCTCCCCTTCGCCTGATCCGCTCCACGTCGCGCGCCGGCCACCACCTCATTTTCCGTCCTCACGGACCCCCGGTGCGCGTCCCTCCGGTACGGGAATCCGATCGCCACCGTTTCCGTCCCGATGCCGTCGCTCGGACGCGCTCACCTCGTTTTGCCGCTCTCGATCGACCACGTGACGCCGTCGTCCCGCCCGCACCGAGCGTCGCGGCCGGCATCCGCGCAGTCGCCCGGCACCGACACGATTCGTTCGGTAGCTCTGAACGACCTGCGCTCTCGCGACGCGACGACGGCGGGTGAGACGCGCGATACGGCGATTTTACGCGAATAACGCGGTAAAAGACGGCCGAAACGACCCATATCTCACCGCTTCCGTTCATCTGAGTGGGATCGGAATACCCCGAGTGAAACCGCGCAGAAACGGCCGGCCGGACCCGGTGTCACCGGTATCCGATCGGTCCTCTGTCCCGTATCCCGTTCTGTTGTACCACCTGTACGTTCACTTTAGCTGAATCATATCGTGTTGATCGACGTGGGATCGGCGAGAATGCGACGGTCGGCAAGCCCCACCGACTCCCCGCCGACTCCGGTTCGATTCTCGCGTGCGACCTCTGCCGAGACCGAAAAGCCCCTTTACCCGGCCATCGAACAACGTCGTGTATGGCAGACACCTACGAGAACTACGTCGGCGGCGAGTGGACGGACTCGTCTACCGGCGAGACCTTCGAGAATCGCAATCCCGCCGATCCGGACGACGTCATCGGGACGTTCCCCGACTCGGCCGGAGAAGACGCCGAAACCGCCGTCGCGGCCGCGAACGACGCCGCCGCGGAGTGGGCGGCGATGCCCGGCCCGGAGCGCGGTTCGATCCTCCGCGAGGCCGCGAAGATCCTCGACGACCGCTACGACGAGCTCGTCGAACTGCTCGTCCGCGAGGAGGGGAAGACGCCGGCGGAGGCCGGTGAGGTCCAGCGTGCGATCGACATCTTCTACTACTACGCGGAGAAGGCCCGCGACCTCGGCGGCGACCGCAAGCGTTCGAGCGCCGCCGATACCGACCTCTACACGGTACAGGAACCCCTCGGCGTCGTCGGACTCATCACGCCGTGGAACTACCCCATCGCCATCCCCGCGTGGAAGGGCGCGCCCGCGCTCGCCGCCGGGAACGCGGTCGTCATCAAGCCCGCGCCCGAGGCGCCCGCGGTCGCCCACGAGATCGCGAAGGCCCTCGACGAGGCCGGTCTCCCCGACGGCGTCCTGAACGTCGTCAACGGGTACGCCGACCCCGCCGCGACGCTCGTCGGCCACGACGACGTCGATGCCATCTCCTTCACCGGGAGCGCCGAGGTCGGCAAGCAGATCTATCGCGACGCCACCGCGGCCGGGCAGCGCGCGCAGACCGAGATGGGCGGGAAGAACCCGACCGTCGTCACGGACTCCGCGGACG
>NZ_BATA01000116.1 GCF_000474235.1 Halarchaeum acidiphilum MH1-52-1 | reverse complement strand
CCGTTCGCCTTTCCGCGGCGCTAACGCGCCGCGTTCACTCCAATTTATTCAGCGCTTGGAAGAAGTCGCTCTCCGGTCCGGCGACGCGCGCGGGCTCGTCGGCGCGCGTCAGCGTGATGATCTCCGGGATCTCGACGTGATAGCGGCTCGCGCCGTCCGCGGACACCACGACCTCGTCCGCGCCGTCGACGCGCACCGTGATCTCAGCGTCGAGCGGCACGACGAGCGGCGGCATCGTGTCCGTCGCGCACATGTCGTTCACGATGAACCCCGGGACCCCGGGCTGGACGAGCGGCCCGCGCTCGCTCATGTTGTACGCCGTCGATCCCGTCGGCGTCGCGACGAGCAGCCCGTCCGCGTGCCCCGCGGTGTAGAGCGAGCCGTCGACGCGCACCTCCACCTCGATGCCCTGCCCGTGCCCCCGCTCCGGGCCCTGCACGACCACCTCGTTCAACGCCGGCGTCAACGACCACTCCTGCCCGCCCTCGGCCTGCACCCGCGGGACCTCGCGGGCGCGGATCTCGCCGGTCTCCGCGACGCGCTCGACCTCCTCGCGGACCGCCGCGACCGCCTCGTCCGGTGAGACGGCGTTCAGGAAGCCGACTTCGCCGAGGTTCACGCCGAGGATGGGCGTCGAACCGGCGCCGCGAGCGGCGAAGAGGAAGGTGCCGTCGCCGCCGATGCTCACCACGAGATCGCACCGGTCGAACTCCTCGACCGGCGTCCCCTCGGCCTCGATGGCGTCCGCTGTCTCCGTGTCGTACCACGTTTCGGCGTCCCGCGACGCGAGCATCTCACCGATGTCCGCAGCGAGGTAGGCCGCACGGGCGTTTCCGCGCTGAGCGACGATCCCGACGCGCATACCGACGCGAGGGCGCCCCCACTCAAAAAGCCACGCGTGTGCGACGACCGCGGGGGGAACCTTCTTGCCCTCCGGGGCTGTCCCACTACGCAATGACGGACACCGCGACGACACATGGGGGAGTGTGCCGTGTCGGGTGAAGACGGCGAGGACGACGAGTTCGCCGACGCCTTCGACGCCGGGAGCGGCGATGGCGGCGACGACAGGGCGGACGAGGACGACGAGTTCGCCGACGCCTTCGATAGCGGTGGGGACGGTGGAGGCTTCGGCGGCGAGGGCGGCGAGGACTTCGGCTTCGGCGGTGGCGGCGAACCCGACCCCTCCGAGTTCGGTTTCGGCGGCGGTGGCGGCGGCGGCGGAAGCGACGAGTTCGCCGACGAGGATCTCGACTCCGACATCCCCCGTATCGAGTTCGGCGTCGAGGGACTCGACGAGATGGTGCAGGGCGGGATTCCCGAGCGCAGCCTCCTCGTCACCATCGGCGGCGCCGGCACCGGGAAGACCACCTTCGGTCTCCAGTTCCTCCAGCACGGCATCGAGAACGGCCAGAAGGGCGCCTACATCACCTTGGAGGAGAGCTACGATCGCGTCGTCCAGAGCGCCGGCGAGAAGGGGTGGCCCTTCCAAGCGCACGTCGACAACGGCGATCTCGCCGTCGTCGACCTCGATCCCATCGAGATGGCGAACAGCCTCTCCAGCATCCGCAACGAACTCCCGCAGCTCGTCGAGGAGTTCGGCGCCGACCGCCTCGTCCTCGACTCCGTCTCGCTGTTGGAGATGATGTACGACGATCAGGCCACCCGGCGCACCGAGATCTACGACTTCGCGAAAGCGCTCAAGAACGCCGGCGTCACCACCTTCCTCACCAGCGAAGCCGATCAGGACAACGCCTTCGCCTCACGGCACGGCATCATCGAATACCTCACCGACGGCGTCGTCGTCCTCCGCTACGTCCGCCCCGAGGACTTCCGCGAGACCCGCCTCGCCGTCGAGATCCAGAAGATCCGCGACGCCAATCACTCCCGCGAGACCAAACCCTACGAGATCACGAACAGCGGGATCTCGGTGTACCGGCAGGCCAACATCTTCTAAACGACCTTTTGCTGCGCGTCAGCTACGCTGACGCTGGCAAAAGCTCGGCCACTGTAGGAAGCGAAGCTTCCTACCGTTCAGTCAGAAAGCGCTGCTTTCTGACGACAAAAGCCTGCGTCGGGGCCGCTGGCCCCTCCCTTGGCCTCGTGCCTCCGGCACGAGTGAACCGCTTCGCTCGCGGACGCTTGACGGGGTGGGAAGTTCGGCTCAGGAAAAGTACCGGCGTGGGACGCCGATTGACTGTTAGATGCAGACAAGAGAGATGCCGTAGGGAACGTTTCAGTTAGCCAAACTCTTTACAGGTCGAACCCTTTCTGATAAGCATGGCGGTACTCCCACGGGTGTTGTTTCGGGAGTCAGATGGACGAAGGAAGGGGTTCATCTTCTCGTTCCTGTCGTTCATCTCTCTTCTTGGATGGGCGTATTTCGGTGTCTTACTCAATGGTTCCCACTTCTCCCTCTTTTTGGGTATCCCGATTGCTTTCATCGGGGTCGCTGAATCTCTGCCTAAAGACCGACAACGGATAGCAGGAGTACTACGAGTGCTCGCACTTGGCACCGGGGTGATTTACTTGGTTGGTCTCGCATTGGCTCCGGAATTAGCACTGAATTAGGCCAGAAAGCGTATTGACCCGGTATTTATGGAATCTATTGATCATGTGTTACAACCCATTCGGTGACTACACACTTCGTCTTCTCAGCTGATTACGTGGCGAGTGGGGTTCCGCCGAAATGACTATCGGTAAGACTTGCGTATTACGTCTATATGTCTGAAGCGGACACGAGCGACGGCGGCACGGACGAGATCGCCACGGTGAACTTCAAAGTCACCGAGTCGTTCCTCGACGAGATCGACGACACGTGGCAGGGGCGCGGGTTCAACAGTCGAAGCGAGTTCATCCGGTACACGCTTCGGGACGCCATCGAGTTCCCGACGTTCGACCGCGACGAACTCGTTGCCCTGCTCGAAGCCGAGGAGGACATCCGCGAGGGTCGGACGACGAGCGTCGAGGAGGCCCGCGAGCGGTTCGGCACGAGCGATGAGTGACGACGGGTGGACGTGGGAACTCTCCTCGACGGCCGAAGACGACCTCGACGGACTGTCTCCCGCTGAGCAAGACCGAATACTCGACAAGCTCGATGAGATCGTCTCCTCGCCGTGGCGCGACCCGCCCGACTACGGGGAACCGCTCCAGAACAGCCCGCACAAGAAGATACGCATCGGGGAGTTCCGGCTCTCCGTGACCTTCCGGCAAAACGACGGGCGGCTCGTCGTCGCACGTATCAAGCGTCGTGGCGGCGCGTACACCGCTGATGACGATTAAGTAACGTACACCCCTCGATGCGGCGAGATTCAAGGGAATGATTCGGTGGATTTGCCCCCTGTCGTCGGTCGTGACCCGAGTGAACTGAACGGTTCTTGCACAACGAGAGCCAGCGAACCGAACTATCGGGGGCCATAGTTCGCCGAGTGAGCGGTTCGGAGAACCCGAACGAGGCGATTCACTCGCGCCGAAGGCGCGAGGCCCGAGGACCCCCGTAAGGGGTCCGATGGTGCTTTTGGTCGAGCTTTT
>NZ_BATA01000117.1 GCF_000474235.1 Halarchaeum acidiphilum MH1-52-1 | reverse complement strand
GCCGAGCGCGGCGAACCGTCAACACACACCGGGATAATCCCCTCTACGGCTGAGATGGGAACTGCCATCTCGAAATTCCGATTAGATATTCTTGCAGCCACAAATTAATATGAGTGTAGGTCGTAGTAGCTAATCATGAACGGGGATACACCGCCGGATCTGGATCTCACTGGAGAGTGGGATGCGACCCTGGAGAATCGGACGGTGAAGGATCGCGTCTACGAGGTCGCGACGACGCTCACGTCGGCGACGTCCGTCACTGAAATCGCGGAGCGTGCGGACTGCACGAAGGAAGGCGCGCGCCCACACCTCGAGTGGTTCGTCGATCTCGGCGTCCTTGAGAAAGTCGCAGACAACCCCGCACTCTTCGTACGCAATGAGGCGTACTTCGAGTTCCGGCGCGTCACCGAGCTCACCCGCGAGTTTGAGACCGCGGACGAAGTAGCAGCCACGATCGAGGAGTATCGTGACCGGGAACGCGAGCTTGCAGCATCGTTTGAGGCGTCCTCTCCCAGTGCGGTCGTACTCGCGGACATCGAATACAATGATCTCGATGAGGCTTACGATCGGCTGAGTGAGTGGCGTGCTGCTACGCGTCGCCTTCGCGAACTCCACGAAGCGAAGCTCCGCCTCGAATCTGGCTCCGAATCGGCGTCCGCATCTTCGTTCCCCTAACGGATGGAGCGCGCTGATGATCTGAACGAGGAACGTCTCCGCATGCTCGGCCGATTCCTCGCTAATCTCTCCCTTGTCGAGACAGTCCAATACTTTCCCGCTGGAAAGGAAGACCGTGTCGTCGCCGACCTCGAGACCAGCTACTATCCAGATGTCGTTGACTCCTCTCGCCTCGAGTTACGTGTGCGATTGAACGGCGACTTCAATTTCCAATATTTCGAAGACTGGTCAGGTGAGCAGTGGTCGTGTCGCTGGGATCGGCATCCGAACACGCACAATACACGTGAACACTTCCACGTGCCACCTGACCCACACGAAGAGGCTGCCGTGGACGCCTCCTATCCCTCGGAGTCATCTGACGTCCTCCGGTGTGTCTTGGAGACGGTCGAACGCCGCATCAACGACCTCTGGGCAACTACAACGGACCCGGTCTTTCCCAGCGAATACGAGTTCGATGATGAATACGGGTCCACCTATCTCCACGGCGACTAACGCCCCCGAAGAGTAGTGTTAGTGTCGGTCAGTTACGGGTGGTGTTCTCTTCTCGAACGAGATGCGATTCGCGGTCTGGAGTCTAGTCGGTCGCAGGCCCGTTGGGTCTACAGCCAGCGCAGAGACGGTGCGTGCCCTCGAGATGGCCGAGTTGGACGCGATAGCGCGTGAGGGCGGCGACCACGTCGAGGAGACAGTCACAGCCATCGCAGGCGAAGCGATGCGCGTCGTCCGGGTCGGGCTGCTCGCGAAGCGCACACGCGACACAGATCGGGTGGGTGATAAGTTCGTCTCTGCCCCCCGACCCTGCCTCACCGCGGCGGACGTCGGGGCCGGCGTCGTAGAACACACCCCGCAAGCGTCTCCTGGCTCATGTCGCACCTCCGTCGTCACGTCCAGCCCGCCACCCACGGTGGTAGGCCGCAAGTTGAACGACATCCTCGAAAATCGCGTCCGTCGGCTCATGGACGAACACTCTGTTGGTCGGCACTGCAACCACGACGTCGTCCTCGAGGAGATCCGCAATCAGCTCGCGTGCGTCCGACTCAGTGAAGTCGTCCACACGAATCCGGCCACCGTCGCGATCGTGGGCGAGTTGGTCCTGTTCGAAGCGCTCAGCGTCGCCGCTCGTGTCGTCGTGTCGATCAGGTGGCGTCATCGATGGAACTCGCGACGCGTGGTGTGCGCGCCGCAGCGCTCCCCCTCGGCGCCGATAAACTACCACGTGACGGAACATTCTCGTTCAAGCACGCAGCGGCTTAACCAACAGTACGTCCAAACGAGCGGTAGCTGTTGGTTAACACTGGGGTTGGTCAGTATTACTGTTCCGTCCTGAATCTGAGTCGTGGGAGGGTGGACTTCAGCAGAGATCTCTCAAAGAGGGCAAAGCGATGGGTGACGCGCAGCAGGCCTCACCCACTATTCCGATTACTCAGCATCCAGATGCCGACTCTAGAGGTGGCCGTGCCCGAAAACCCATATGTGATTAGATAGCCTTTATATGAAAATGGAACGGTCGATTCGCGAGCAAGACGGGGAACAGACCGAACAGGACGACGGAGAGGTCGTATCAGCACAGTGCCCGGAGTGTGAATCGACGAACATCGTCACCGACCAAGGGGAGCGTCTCTGCCAAGACTGTGGGCTCGTCCTCGAGGAGGACAACATCGACCACGGGCCTGAGTGGCGCGCGTTCAACTCGAGCGAGCGTGATCAGAAATCCCGGGTTGGTGCGCCGACGACGCAGACGATGCACGACAAGGGACTAACGACGCAGATCGACTGGAAGGACAAGGACGCCTACGGGCGCTCGATTTCCTCGAAGAAGCGCTCGCAGATGCACCGGCTGCGCAAGTGGCAGGAGCGCATCCGCACCAAGGACGCCGGCGAGCGCAACCTCCAGTTCGCCCTCTCCGAGATCGACCGGATGGCGTCGGCGCTCGGCGTCCCCCGCAGCGTCCGGGAGGTCGCCTCCGTCATCTACCGGCGCGCGCTCAAGGAGGACCTCATTCGCGGGCGCTCCATCGAAGGCGTCGCCACCGCCTGCCTCTACGCCGCCTGCCGCAAGGAGAGCATCCCACGCTCGCTCGAAGAGGTCGCGGAGGTGTCCCGCGTCGGCAAGAAGGAGATCGGACGCACCTATCGCTACATCGCCCAAGAGCTCTCCCTCGAGATGGAGCCCGTCGACCCCAAGCAGTACGTCCCACGGTTCGCCAGCGAACTTGACGCCTCTGAAGAGACGATTGCGAAGGCCAACGAGATCATCGACACCTCTGCTGAGCAGGGTCTTCTCTCAGGCAAGAGCCCAATCGGCTTCGCAGCCGCCGCTATCTATGCCGCTGGCCTCCTCTGCAACGATAAAATGACCCAGCGCGAGGTCGCTGACGTCGCGAACGTGACCGAGGTCACCATCCGCAACCGCTACCAGGAACAGATCGAAGCAATGGGCTTCGAGTAAGGTTCATGTAGTGCTCTTCTGAGGGAGGGGGTCGGTTCTGTGACACGGCAGCGGCCATGCTCATCGCTAAGTGTTTGAGGTCACATGGAACTATATTCGGTTGACGTCTTGTCCGGTGAAGTCGTTAGGTCGGACTGGGGACCGACTAGGCTGCTCGATTAGCAACAACTGTTTTCAGTGGGATTCCACTCGCAGGCATCGCCGGTTGTGAGGTCGTTCTCGTCGATATATGCCGAGAGACAGGCGTAGTTACAGAAGTATACGGGCGACCCGCAGTCGTCGTCACAGTCACGTACACAAATCGGGTCATGGTCGAAAATCCGCGAATC
>NZ_BATA01000118.1 GCF_000474235.1 Halarchaeum acidiphilum MH1-52-1 | reverse complement strand
TCCTTTGGACGATATCGAAGGTACAGAGGACAAAATAACGGTATTAGATTCAGGTAGAGGACCGTCGGGCAGATCTAAGAGCCGATCGTTCTGCTCGACGAAATGCAGACTACACCGCCTTTCGAGAATTCTGCTCGACGGCGGGCTCAAACCCGAATAATCACGCGAAACCGCTAATCTTAGTCGAATCTCCAGACGTCCTCACTACTCGCCTTTCTTCTCGACTATCCCTATACTCCAGGATGAATCAGTAAAACACGAGAAATACGGTCTGAAACCCACAGAAATCTGCTCGACGGGGGGTGAGAAGAAGATAGATTTTTCGGCTTCTCTCGAACTATAAGGATGGAGACATTTCTGTGGTCGGCGTCTAAAATTCGGTCGTGGAATCTGACTCATCGAGTTGGTCGTACATCTCGTCCGGGAAGGGAACGCTCCCCCAAATCGAGTAATCGCATTGGTCCTGCCCGATACAGTAGCGTTGCAGGTCATCGTTGTCACAGTTCATCGGAAGCGGAGTTTCGCCGTCGATCGTGTTCGAGAACTCGTAGCGAATCTGGTAGTCAGTCGTCTGCTCATCGTACCACGGCCATTGCGAGAAGACGTCTTTGAGGTCCGCGACAATCTCGTCCAGACTGCTCTCCCGGTACTGTGGCAACCACATGACCATCCGGACGAAGTTGTAGAGGTCCTTCCGGACGGGCTTCTTCTCCTGGAGGCGTTCGGCCATGTCCGCCATGCAGGGCAGCTCGAAGAGGTCCTCAATCGACTCGACGGAGATCGGATGGGCGCCACCCGACGACGCATCGATCCGATACTGGTTTGTCTCTCGGTCCTGCTCAACGGTGAGACTGCGATGGTCGTGCTGAGAGACGAGGAGGTTGCCGAGACTGCGCGGACTCGACACTCGATTCTGGATGCTCTGCTTCCACGACGCCTCTGGATCGTACGCGTCGAGCGCCTCGTAGAGCGCTTGTGCGGAATGGAACGCTCCAATCATTGCCGTCTCATCCTCGACGTGGTTGACTGCCTCCCGAAGGACGCGGACGAGGCGTTCACCACGGTCCCAGTCGGGCCAGATCCGATCGTGGTTGCCGCCTTCGAGGAAGCGGTCGATTCGTTCGGTGATCGCGGATTCGTTCGCCACCAACCACGTCTGCTGGTCCTCAGAGAGTCCATCCTCCTGCACCCGGAGGAGTTTCTTGAACGCTTCACGCGCATACTCCTCGTATTTCGCGTCGAAATCGCTAGCCGGCACGTAGAGATTGTTGTCCTTCACGCGCGTCCGAATCTCCGACGTCTCCCCTTCACTACTGGGGCGCTGGTCGTCGCGGACGAGACACTGGCGGGAGGCAGCGGCCATCGGGATTTCGAGATGGAGGCCGCCGCCGAACTCGGGCATTTCCTTGATGCCGGTACAGACGCGGCCTGGATGTGGGCCATCCTCACCGGGGTCTTTCGCGTAGAGGACCTCCGCGATATCCTGCTGGAGCGTACTGTCACCGTATTCGCGCATGAGTGAGCCGAGATTGTTCACGTAGAGCTCGCGGACGTCGTAGAGCGGCTGGATCTTACGCGGGGGGACGTCCTCGAACTTTGGGTGGGCTTTGATGCAGATCACACTCAGCGTCGCGAGGACCGCGAGTGTACCCGGTTCGTCGACGAACGGCTCGCGCGCTGCTGCGTCACGGACATCCTCTTTGAACGCAGCTGTCCCGAAGCGTTCGAGGTCGTCAAGGAGGTCGTCGGGCTGGTCCTCGCCGTTGACGATATAGCGGTTGAACCCGCGCGTGAACAGCTGGTTGATTCGGATTTTCCCGTACTCAGTCGGAAGGGCGGCGACCTGGTAGGCGGTGCGTTCGTCGTCGATTGGGGTCGTGGTGGCCATCAGTCGAGGAACTCCGGGGTTGCAGTCCGTGGGTCGAACTGGGTGGATTCGATTGGCTGGACGATACGGGAGACGTCGGCGTGGAGCGAGTAGGGGAGACGGGCGACACGACGGCGGTCGGCGGTAACGACTGGATCAATCGGGATGTCGTACGTCTCCAAGAGGAGGTCGTTGAGGACTTCGCGACTCTGTGCGTCGTAGCGATGTGCGAGGTCTGTATCGAGGAGGTAGACGTGGACGCCCTGGCCGCTGTAGACGACCATCGTCTCCTCGGCGTCGAAATCGTCTGCGAAGATATCCTGCACCTCGAAGCCGTACTGGATCGCTTGCTCAACGTCCTCAAAGGCATACGGATAGCCGGCTGGCTCCGCATCCAGTATCCCGGTCGCTTCGAGGAGTGCCTCGTCGTCGCGATTCCTGGTGTCCTGTGGTAGTGCGTCCGCGGCGCGTTCACGAGCGATGGTCTTCGCGTCGATGTCGACGAGCAACACCCAGGGGCGCTCCCAGTTATCGAGAGCGTAGTAGACAGCATTCGGTCGCGGATCCGGTTCCTCAACAATATCGGGGTCAGCGAGCGCGAACTCACTCCCACCGAGCGGGTCGTGTCGTGCAGGATGCTGCACGAAGTCAAGAACGTCCTCACAGCCATCGAACTCCGCCTGCTGGCGCTCGCCCGTAGTGTCGGTCTGCCAGGTGTCGCGTCGGATGAAGTCTTTGTCCGGAACCGCGTCTTTCCGGACGGGGTGCGGGTGGTCGAATGCGAGGGCGTACTGTTTCGGCCCGGTCGCTGTGATGAATGACGGGAGGTTCTCGACGTAGTCTGGGAATTCTTCGGTATAGTACGTGTAGAGCTCGTCGCGGGTCGCAGCGCGCCATGTCATGGGTTGTAGTCCTTATCGAGTGTGTTGAAGCTCCGAAGCGTCGTCAGTCCGGCTGCATCGAGGTCGTCAACGACGTCGCGGATGCTGGTGAATGAGCGGGCGTCACGTCCAGTTACGCGTTGGTCAATACGGTCTTGCTCCGCAAGCTGGTCAAGGATCTCGAGTGCCGTCTCGCGGTTGTTGAACGCCCAGACAGCCTTGGCATCGACAGCAGCCATCTTCTCGTAGTCATCAATCGGTGCGGCACGGTTGTTACTCGGCAGTTCGGCTTCGCCAACCCAGACGAGAGTATCGCTGTCATCGAAGCCAGCAACGTCGAAGACAGTCTCTGCATCGTACTCAACGTAGGTCGCGACCCGAGTGACGTTATCTTGGTCTTGGACCCAGCGCCGCAGGAGTTCAACACCGACCTTGTGCGGTGTACGCTCGCCGATATCGCCCTTTCCGGGGCCGATTTCGAGTTTCTGTCCAAGGAGTTCACGGCCGGCTGGCAGGACAGTATAGTAGGTTCGTCGGCAGACGGACATCTTCGAGAGGAGGTTCTGGTCAATAAGCCGGTCAACATCGAGGTCATCACGATTCTCCTGCAGGCCCCCCATTGGGTCAAGAAGCGACTGTGCATCGTCGGCTCCGTTCATCACGTCGAGG
>NZ_BATA01000119.1 GCF_000474235.1 Halarchaeum acidiphilum MH1-52-1 | reverse complement strand
GGTAGCGTTGGCGTCGGTAGCGTTGGCGTCGGTAGTGTTCGTGTCAGTGATGCTGATCTCGGTCGTATTGGTATCAGTTGTGTTGGTCTCGGTCGTGGTGGTGTCAGTCGTATTCCCCCCACTCGTGTTGTTCGTCGCGGCCGTCGGCGCATCGATGGCCGACGGCGTGTCATCCGCCGTCGTCGCGAGCGCGCCGCCGGACGCTCCGACGACGGCCGCGAGGACGACGAGCACGACGAGACTCAGCGTTCGATTCACGCTTCCCCGTCACCGCCTGTTCAATAAGTATTTATCTACTGCAAGTCGACTTGTCACCGATGCCACTGGGTCGGCTCCGCGTCGCCGCGTGGACGAGCGCGCTCGCCGCGCTACTCGTCGCGGTCTGTACGGCCGGCGCGGCGCTCGGGACGATCCACATCCCGCCGCGATTCGTCGTCGCGAGCGCCCTGAACGCCGCCGGGATCGATACCGGCGTCGCGGTACCCGACCCCTACCCCTTCGTCGTCGTCCACCTCCGCCTCCCGCGCATCGTCCTCGGCGCCGTCGTCGGCGCGGGTCTCGCCAGCGCCGGCACCGTGATGCAGGGGTTCTTCCGCAATCCGATGGCCGATCCCGCGATCATCGGCGTCTCCTCGGGCGCGGCCGCGGGGGCCGTCGTCGTCATCGCCGCCGGTCTCGCGCTCCCGTTCGGACTCCCCGCCGCCGCGTTCTGCGGCGCGCTGCTCGCCGGATTCGGCGTCTACGCCATCGCCACCGAGGGCGGCCGGACGCCCGTCGCCACCCTCCTCCTCGCCGGCGTCGCCGTCCAGACGTTCCTCGGCGCCGTCGTCAGCTTCCTCCTCGTCCGCACCGACCAGCACAGCCTCCGCGAGGCCATCGTCTGGCTGATGGGGAGCCTCCGAGACACCTACTGGCACGAAGTGACGCTCGCCCTCCCGGTCGTTCTCGCGGGGATCATCGTCCTGCTCGCGTACGCCCGCGACCTGAACGTCCTCCTCCTCTCCGAGGAGGACGCCCACGCGCTCGGGATCGAAGTCGAGCGCACGAAGCGCGTCCTCCTCGCCGTCTCCGCGATCGTCACCGCGGCCTGCGTCGCGTACGTCGGCGTCATCGGATTCGTCGGTCTCGTCGTCCCGCACGTGATGCGCCTCCTCGTCGGTCCCGATCATCGCATCCTCCTCCCCACGAGCGCGCTCGCGGGCGGCGTGTTCCTCGTCGCCGTCGACACGTTCGCGCGCCTCGGAGCGGCCGGTCTCCCGGTCGGCGTCGTCACCGCCTTCGTCGGCGCGCCCTTCTTCCTCTATCTCCTCCGCAAACGCGAGGTGCACGAACTCTGATGCGTGCGAACGGTCTCGACGTCTCCCTCGGCGGAGTGGGGATCCTCGACGACGTCTCGCTGGCCGTCGAGTCGGGCGAACTCGTCGGTCTCGTCGGGCCGAACGGGGCCGGGAAGACGACGCTCCTGCGGACGCTCGCGGGCTACCTCACGCCCGACTCGGGGACCGTACGCGTCGACGGCGACGACATCCACGCGCTCGGCTCGAAGGCCGCGAGCAGACGCGTCGCCGTCGTCCCCCAGTCGAGCGCGTTCTCCTTCGACTTCCCCGTCCGCGACGTCGTCGCGATGGGCCGTCACCCGCACCGCTCGCGGGTACGCCCCGGCGACGACGCTGACGGCGCGGCACGGGTGGAACGCGCCATCGAGCGCTGCGAACTCGCCGAGTTCGCCGATCGACCGGTGACGGCACTCAGCGGTGGCGAACGCCGGCGCGTCCTCCTCGCTCGCGCGCTCGCACAGGACACGCCGGTGACGCTGCTCGACGAGCCGACCGCGGGTCTCGACGTCAACCACCAGATCCGAACGCTCGATCTGGTGCGCGGGCTCGTCGACGACGGCCGGCGCGCCGTCGCCGCGATTCACGACCTCCCGCTCGCCGCGCGCTACTGCGATCGACTCGTCGTCCTCTCGGACGGGCGAGTCCACGCCGACGGCCCGCCCGAAAAGGTCGTGACGAGCGACACGCTCCGCGACGCCTTCGACGCGTCCGCCGCCGTCGGCACCGACCCCGTGACCGGCACGCCGGCGGTCACGGCGCTCACCCACCCCGGCGACGCCGACGCACACGTCCACGTCCTCGGTTCCGGCGACGCCGCCGTCGGCCTCCTCGAACCGCTCGTCGAAGCCGGCTACCGCGTCACCGTCGGGCCGGTCGTCGATGGGAGCATGGATCACGAGGCCGCGCGACGCCTCGACTGTCCCGCCGTGACGACGCCGCCGTTCGGGGGCGTGGAGGATGACGCCGTCGAGGCGGCCGCGGCGCGCTGTCGTGACGCCGAAACGGTCGTCGTGCCCACGTCGGCCGAAGACGCCGGCGCGAACGGACGCCTCGCGTCGCTCGCGGCAGCGTGCGTCACCGTACCGGCGGACGCCTCACCGACGCGGATCCGGACGGCCGTCGCAGACGCGATCGGCGACACGGCCGCGCCGGCCGCGAGCGGCACGAAGAGCGAGTAGCCGTGGCGGGGTTGTCGGCACGTGGCGGGGTTGTCGGTATGTGGTCGGGTTGTCGGCATATGGTCGGGTTGTCGGCATATGGTCGGGTTGTCGGCGTTTCCGATCCGACGACGGGACGGAGGGACGAGCGAGCGTCGTCGCCGCGATCGTGCTCGTCGCGGCGATGCTCCCCGCTCCTGTGGAAACGTCGCGGCCGGCGGAAACGTCGCGGCCGGCGGCGTTAAGGGACGCGACGCGAAACGTCCGGCGTGAGACGCGAAATCGAGATCGCGCTCGTCCTCTGTCTCTGCTGTGCGCTGGCGGGATGTGCGACACACGGGACGAGTGGGACGGACACGGCGAGCGCGATCGGGGAGACGCCGGTGGCGAACGCGAACGCGAGCGATGCGACAGGGGCGAACGCGAACGATCCGGCGGCGTTCGAGACGACGCTGAACGCCACCGTTGTAGACGTCGCCGACGGCGACACCGTGGACGTCCGACTCGCCAACGGCACCGAGGAAACGGTCCGGATGGTCGGCGTCGACACGCCCGAGGTATGGGTCGAGAACGCACCGGGGGAGTTCCGCGGCGTCCCGAACACGAGCGCCGGCCGGGATTGCCTCCGCGAGTGGGGCCACCACGCGAGCGACTACACCGCGGCTCGCCTCGCGGGCGCGAACGTCACGCTCGCGTTCGACTCGGACACCGACCGACGCGGGTACTACGGACGCCTGCTCGCCTACGTCTACGTGAACGGGACGAACCACGACGCGGCGCTCGTCGAGCGCG
>NZ_BATA01000120.1 GCF_000474235.1 Halarchaeum acidiphilum MH1-52-1 | reverse complement strand
AGCCTTATCTGAACACCGCCGTTGTGACGGACGGCGAGGGCTTGGAGCCACGATTCTGCTGTCTGCGGTTCGACATGGATGAAACTAGTTGCAAACGATGAGGTTCTCAGTTCTATATCCTAAAAGATATGTTCGATAGCATTCCGATTTCCATGTGGAATTCTCTGGAATCGGTATCCATCTTCATCGAGGACGTTCACCAGGTAGACGGCGTTCTCGACAAGAAATTCGACGTGATCAAGTTGATAACGTCGATGAAGTTCGGCCAGAAACCATCGTGTTGTCTGTTTCGTTACCGTCGGAAACAGCCTGAGATGCAAGATTTTGTTCGTCTTAGGATCGACGACACTGTACAGCCAGTGGTCATCGCCGTTGACGCGGATCACTTTCTCGCCGACCGCGATCTGATCCGCACTCACCGACGAAATCGGCTGTAGATCAGCCTTGTGTACCCAGTTATGAACAGCGGCATGACTTCGTTGGACTCCTAACTCGTCGAAAAATTGACTGGCATCCCTCGTGGACATACCGGCAAGGTGGCACCGGATGCCCACTTGGGAGTCCGCTTGCGCTCCACAAACGACAAGTCGACCCACTCGATACAGCCACTGAGGCGGTCGAACTCTGGCATAGACACTCGGAACTCGTCCGCCTCATCCTCTAACTTAACGCGACCGTACAGTCTGGAATCGACTTTATCGTCTGACTGGTATCGGATGTGGCCTGTCCCGTGTAAGAAAAATCAGCGCCGATCGCTATCGCGTTACCGGTGCCTCGGCAACGCCGATAGACTCGACAATCGCACGTACATCATCACCAGGCGTGATGTGCGCGGCACCCGGGGTTCCTGTGCTGAACAGGTCACCCGGTTCGAGGGTCATCACGCCCGAGTGGAACGAGACGATCTCCTCGGGCGGAAATAGCATGTTCCGAATCTCGTTCTCGGCCTCGACGCTCCCGTTGACTTCCGTCTGCACCGACAGCGACGTGAGGTCTAGTGGTTCTTCGGGCACCGCAAGTGCGGCGCCGGGCACGAGGAACGTGTCGTAGCTTTTTGCGCGCGTGAGGAACCGCGGGTTACGCTGGAGGACGTCCTCGGCGGTCATGTCGATGATCGGGAGGAAGCCCGCGATCACGTCCTGGAAGTCGGCCTCGTCGACGTTGCGACAGGTGCGCCCCATCACGACGCCGAGTTCGGCCTCCGCAGTAACGCGCTCGCTCTGCGATTCAAGGGGGAGGCGAATCGGCCCGCCCGGTCCGGTGGGCACCGTCGAGGGCTTCATGAAGCTCGCGGGCTCCTCGGGGCGCTGTTCATCGAGGTCACCGGCGTGCTCCTCGTAGTTGAGGCCAATACCCCAGAGCTTCCCGAACGCTTCGAGGGGTGCGCCAAACGTGATATCCGCGGCCGGTACAGGGTCGGCAGGTGCGTCCGCCACGTCGCCCAGCGTTCCGTCGGCTGCTCGCGGGAGCGCATCCTGCGCGGCGTCAAGGTCGGTCTCAACCGCGTCCAGCGGGACGAACCCATCCTCATCGCCAAGTAGCGATTGGCCAGTCGCGGTGCGTGCGAGGTACTTCATTCTTCCCGGTCCGTCCAAAAGTCGAACGAGCGTCCGGGCGCGAATACGTCTAGCCCGACGGCGCGTTCATTGCCAGTGTTCTCCACACGGTGGGTCTCATTGGACTCCAGCAGTACCGAGTCGTTCGGCTGGAGCGTCACCTTGTCGTCTTCGGTAGCGACGGTGAGTTCGCCTTCAAGGCAGAGACACACCTGCTCGTTTTCGTGGTCGTGCATCGGCGAGCTGTGGCCCGGCGGCTTCTCAAACCACTCAAAAGAGAACTGGTCGCTACCGGCCATCGCGACGCGGCACCAACCCTCCTCGGGCTCGTAGGTCTCCGCCTCATCGAAGCGAACCGGCTTCATAGGTTCGACTCCGTGGAGCCGCCCTCGATGGGAAGCGCGGCGCCGTTGATGTAGCCGGACTTCGGCGAGCTCAGGAACGCGACCGTGTCGCCGAGCTCCATCGGGTCACCGATGCGGCCGAGCGGGTTGCCTGCCCAGTCTTCGAGGCCCTCCTCGTAGTTCTCGTAGTCCCCGCGTTCGATCGCGCTCTCGATAAGATTCTCGATGCGGGAGGTCTCGTGGGAGCCGGGGAGAAGTGTATTGGAGCGTACCTCGGGGGCGAACTCCTTCGAGAGCGTCTTCTCCAGGCCGACGACGCCCATCCGGACCGAGTTCGACAGCACGAGGTTCTCCTTGGCTTCCTTGACCGTGCGGGACGTGATGGTGACGATAGTGCCGCCGTCACCTTCTTTTAGGTGGGGTGCGGCCTCCCGGGCGAGCCGGACGACGCTCATTACGAGCAGTTCGTAGGCGTGCTCCCAGTCCTCGTCAGTCGTCTCGAGGAACTCGCCGGACGGCGGGCCGCCGGCACTCGTGACGAGGTGGTCAATCGTGCCGAACTCCTCAACGGTTGTATTGACGAGCTCTGTGATGTCATCGGTGTCTGTCAGATCGCCCTGTTGAGCGACGACTTCGTTGGTCGCGACTTCTTCTACTTCCTTGCGAGCTTCTTCGAGTCGGTCCTCATTGCGGCCGTTGATGACGACGTTGGCGCCCTCGCGGGCGAGCGCCTTCGCGGAGGCCTTGCCGAGGCCGCTGGACGAAGCGACTACCAGTGCCGCGTTACCATCTATTTGTAGGTCCACGTGAGGACCAATTATGGACATCCGTGAAAACGTTTCTGTACCGGCAATTCCGCGTGCACCCGTCAGCAAACCGATGCGGTACTTTCCTTGAAACAACGTCGCAAATGTGCACACCTGAGCGCTGGCCGCGCACCCATCCCCGAGGACTGCTGAGACTTAGCTCTCGTCGATCTCTCAATGTTCGTATCAAGACCTCACGAACCGTCTCTGAGTCGTATCTGCCGAACTCGGCGACGCCTGCCGGTGGCGTCGTCGAGACAATAGATCGCGTGGCTGCCGACGCCGGCGACGACGATAGCGCCCTCAAGCAGCGAGTCGATGCTGAGACGGAATAGTCCGATCCGCGCTATCCTCACCAATCAAGCGCCGCCCTGTTTTTAAGGACGTACACGACACGCTCGAAATAATGGTCTAAGATCAGCTTTAATTCGGTGTCGATAGCGGCGTTGAGCCACTTTTTATCGCCATCAATCTCGATTTGTTTCTCATCAATGGAGACCCTCACGGCGACGCCATTGTCAGTACCTCACAAAGCGT
>NZ_BATA01000121.1 GCF_000474235.1 Halarchaeum acidiphilum MH1-52-1 | reverse complement strand
GGCATCTGCGCGCGATCGCGGCGGCGGGCGACGCGACGGTGCACGCGCCGCTCGGGGCGGCCGATCGACTGCGCCGTCCGCCGGACGAGGTCGCCACGCGAGTCCGGGAGGCCGTCGAGGCGAGCGGCGCGGACGCGGAGACGCGCGCGGCGATGCTCGGGGAGGAGCGCGAGATCCGCGAGTCGATCCGCGCGGCCATGCCGATCGAGGCGGTGGACGAGTGGCACGTCGGCGACGAGCGCGTCGCGCTCGGCGAGCGCACGATCGACCTCGTCCCGACGCCGGGCCATCAGGCCGATCACCTCTGCTACGCCACGGCCGTCGGCGACGAGCGCGTGCTCTTCTCCGGCGACATGGCCATCGACTCGTTCCGCGCGGTGTTGCTCAACGACCGTCTCGACCTCGAACGCCGCCGTGCCGTCGCGGACTACCGACGCTCGCTCGACCGGCTCGAAGCCCTGTCGATCGACCGCATCTACCCCGGCCACGGCCCAGTCCACGAAGCGTTCGCCGCGGGTCTCGAACGCGACCGAGGGAGCCTCGACCACCGGATCGACGGCGTGCGCGACGCGCTCGCGGGCGGCCCGTTGACGGCGACGGCGGTCGCGGAGGCCGCCGTCGGCGAGCACGACCTCGTCTACATCTTCCCGGAGGTGCTCGCGGCGCTCTGCGATCTCGTCAACCGCGGGGTCGCGGTGCGCGAGGCGGGCGTCGACGGAGCGACGTACCGGCTGGCGTGAGGGCCGACGTCGCCAATAGCCCTCGAAGAGCGTCCGGTATTCGTCGATGGGTTCGACGTCGGGCGGACTGGTGACGGGCGAGACGCCGGTCATGACGACGATCTGCGCGACGAACAGCGGAATGACGGGGAGGAACCCGAAGGCGAAACCCGAGACCCCAGAACCAGAGGAGGACGGCGGGTCCCCAACGAGAGGAGGATCGCGACGGGGCAGACGACGGCGGTCCGCTGGCGGTGTTTGCTCGACGACTCGTCATGTATCGGGTGAACAGGTGCGGGAGGATGAACGTCTCGATGGACACCATCACGGCCACGGAGAGATGGGTCTTCCAGCCGAGCGGCGGGAGACCAGCGCGGTTCAACGGCGCGGGGTTGACATCGAGGATGGTGTTCGTCGCCCCGGTGAACCCGCCGAGCTGTTCGGGGATAGCGATGGCGAAGCCGACGAGCGCGACGACGAAGCCGGTGCCCTGAAAGGCGTTCATCCACCCCGCTCGGTCGTGTTAAGTTAGAGGATGAGTCGGTCGGATTCTGGCATAGACACTCGGAACTCGTCCGCCTCATCCTCTAACTTAACACGACCCTACCAAGCGGACACACCAGGTAACTGAACCGACCCACTCGCACGACTTACGGTCTTGTGGACCAATTTTCGGTGGTATGGAGTGTCCGGACTGCGGTGGATCGTGCGTCTCTCAAGAGATCGGACCAAATCAGGCGCCGTCGACCCAACTCGCCGACGCAATTCTCGACGTCGAGGAAGGCGACCACGTCGTGTTCACTCGTCAGTGCTGGACGTGTGGCTGGAGCGAGGATCGCCACATCAAGGTGACCGCTATCGAGACGGATGTGGGTGACCCGGCGATCGTTGAGCGGCAGCAACGACTCAGCGAGCTCGTGGACGAACTCCAGCAAATCGACGACGACGAGACGCTCAAGGCGGCTCTTCGCGACGTTCGCCGACGGCGCCAATCCACCGATAATGCGACTACAGAACCCGAGGAGGATGGGGTATGACGGAGACGGACGCGACCTACCAAGTCGAAGATGTGACCGGAAATCCAGATCATCCGTCCTTTGAGGATATCTGGCAACTCATGCTCGAGCGTGGGGAGCATCCTCGCGCTGACCACATCAACGCACACCTCGACGAGCTGATGGCCGACGTCCTCGAACGGTGCGGCGAAGAAACCGTCCGCACCGCTACACATCGCATCCTCGTCGAGTCCTATCCGTTCCGGACAGCGACGGTCAATCTCGGCGTGCAGAACGTCGATGGTGTCCGAATCGGGACAACAGCCGTTGCAACGCTCCGCGAACTACATCAGCCCACAGACGCGTACGGTGACGCTGACGGATTGGTCGTCCAGTCTTCACTGATCCTCTCCGGGCAGTCTGCGCCGAGAGCGTGCATCGCCTTGGGAGGATCCGTCCTGCTCCAAAATCGCCCTGCGAAACCGCGCTCAATGCCGCGTGCTATTCATTCTTCGTCGTCTTCAGGCGTCGCCGCGAACGCCTCATACAGCTCTTCATTCTCCGCCACATCACGTCTCATGCGGTATTGGGCATCCCGATTCATTCTACATCTCGTAGAACGCTCGGAGAGTTAGCTGTTCGGGAGTATTTTCAATACGTCTCGACGTCGAGGCCGTCGATCCGTCGGAAGTGATCGTCGTTTCGTGTGACGACTGGTTCGTCGTTGAGGAGGGCGGTCGCACCAATGATGCAATCCTCGCGGTCGATTTCCGCACCACGGGCACGAAGCGTCCCCGAGATTTTGCCTGCTTTTCGCATCACGGTCGCGTCTGCCGCAACGGCATGCCGTGTATCCAGTACGTCAAGGATTTTCTGCTGGCGCTCCTCCGGCACGTCCAACTGTGGGACGGCTTCATAGAGTTCGAGTACCGTGATTGAGGCGACTTTCTCTGGTCGATTCTCTTTCTCGACGAGGTCGAGGTAGTGGAGTGCGTCAGAATCGCCGTGCAGGACGTCGATGATGAAGGATGTATCCTCGATCATTCATCGCCCTGCAGGGTGCCGTCGAGTCGGTCGCGGCGTGTACGAGACTGGCTGCGTCCCTGCTCGACGAGCGCTTCGAGTTCCTCGGATTCGGTATCGGAGAGTTCACCTGCGACTTCCGTCCATGAGCGTTCGCTCGCGATCCGCTTGACGACGTCCGAGAACGACTCCCCCTCTTGTTTGTGCGCCTTCAGCCGCTCGTAGGCTTCCTCGTCAAGTGAGATCGTCTTCGTCGCCATCCTAATACACAGTAGTGTGTGTACATTCATAAGGACATGGGCTGAGAGGGTAGCCAACACTACGCACGATCTGTCGGGTTCGCTTGCTGACGGACGTATGCGACGGCTCGCGTTTCGCCGTCGTTTATCGCCCTCTCAGAGAAGAGTCTGAAACAGCCGATAAGTAGGGGTTCCCGCTATACACTGGATTCGAACGGTGCCCCCAGAGATATCCGACAGGGGAGTTAGACGTCAACCGCCTCGGG
>NZ_BATA01000122.1 GCF_000474235.1 Halarchaeum acidiphilum MH1-52-1 | reverse complement strand
GTTCGCTCGCGAGACTCCCGCCACGCCCGCTGTTCTGCCGAGTGAAACGAGGCGAACAGCGACGCGTGGGGGCTCGAATCAGTGAGTGAAGCGAAGCGGAACGACCCTGTGGTCCGGCGGTGGACAGAAGTCGGTGGCCGGGGGCTACGTCCGAATATTGCGTCATGTGCTCGCCAGTAGGTTCATCCACGCTGAGCGATTGTATCGGGGTATGGGCGGATTGCGTGGGCAATCGGAGGTGATGGGGGCGGTGCTTTTGCTCTCGCTGACATTGCTCGTGTCGGGGGTCACGGTAGCGATGGGGAACGACGCGCTCACCTCGACGCAGGAGCAGGCGTCGCTGACGAACGCCGAGCACGTCATGACGTTCTTCGACTCGCAGGCTTCGCTGGTCGCGCTCGGCCGATCGTCCTCTCAAACGGTCGATCTCGGGAGTTCGGGACACGGCGAGTACGTCGTCCACCCGGATCGAGGGTGGATCAAACTCGTGAGAGAGACGGACGACGGGACCGAACCGGTTCTGAACAACACGACACTCGGGTCCGTCACGTACGCGGAGGGGGGCACGGAGATCGCCTATCAGGGCGGTGGTGTCTGGCGCGCCGATCAGTCGAACGGATCGATCCTCGTCTCTCCACCGGAGTTCCACTACGATGGACAGACGCTCACGCTCCCGGTCATGACCGTTTCCGCGGCCCCGGGAGAGCGAACGGGCACGCGCTCGGCGACGGTGACGCCGCGTTCTGTGGACGAGCAGGTCTTCCCGAACGCCTCGCGGGGAGCGAACTTCACGAACCCGCTCGAGGGCGAGAATTTGACGCTCGTCGTCCACAGCCGGTACGCGAGGGGGTGGGAGCGGTACTTCCGAACGCGCACCCCGTCGAACGTGACGCGGAGCGGATCGACGATCAGAGTGAATCTCACGACGCCGGGACCACAGGGGTATCACGGATTCAACGATAAACCGTGGTCGGTCCGCGGACTGTCTCGCGAGAGGGGATATCAGGATTTGAACGTGTCTCTCAAAGCAGGTAGTAGCGGTCATATACCCGATGACTTCGGGTTAGAGATCACGGCGAACGCAGGACAGAGTCTCACGATTTCGCCGGAAAACTGGAAAAAGCAGGATCTCTGTTCGGGCGATGATACGGCGACCGTAGACATCACCTACTCGAACGAGTCGGCGACGCAGCAGTGGACAGGGGGGTATCCGGTCTCGTGTGACGACGGGAAGGTCAGCCGTCTACACCTGAATCTCACCTCGACTCGGGCGGTCACGTACACCGGCGAGGACGCGATCACGCTCGGAAACGAGACGTTCGGGCCGGAGGAGCAATCCAACTCCTCCTTCGTCGTCAACCGCTACGCGACGCGCATTCTCGCCGACGGATCGGAGACGATCAACGTCGAGGGGAATTTCCACGGACACGGCCACAGTATATCCGACCAGTCCTTTGCCGAGATCAACTACGAGGCGGGCGAGCGCGCGACCACCTACCTCCACGTGACGAAGAACAACGTCACGGTCGCGCTGCGCTGATCGCGCCCGTCACTCGACCGCGACCCGAACTGTCGTTCGGGAGACCGTGACCGGCGTGACCGATCGGTTGATCGTGCAGTTGACCGCGGTCCGGGTCGCGGTCCCGCAGTCGACGCCGGGTTCGTCGTCGAGATACCGCGCCCAAGCGTCGAGCCACGGCTTCGGCTGTGTCGACGTCAGATTCACGTGAACCGGGCCGTCCGCCGCTCCGACGACCGTCGTGGTTCGCGATCGTTCACTGCGGGGGACGGTCATCCGGACGCGGGCACGCGTCTGCCCGGCGACGGATCCCTCCTGTGGGAAGTGCGTCTCGACGATCGGCACTAGCGTTCGCGAGCCGCCGTGGAGGAGGCTCGGTTCGCTGAGCATCGCGGCCCCCCTGCTGCTGGACCGGATCACCGCGCCGTCGACGTAGACGAGCCGCGAGTCCCCCGACGAGTAGACGAGCGGACGGACGGTCGCGGTCACCGGCGCCTCGCCGGGCGTCTCGCCGGAGACGTTTATCGTGACGGGATCGCCGGGGCCGAGTTGCGCGTCGGAGAGCTTGATCACGGTCACGCGCGAGGGGGCCCCGCGATGGACGACGTCCTGCCCGTTCGACTGGAGGGCCTCGAACGCCTTCTCGGCGTTCGCGACGCGTTCCGTGTTCCGTGCGTTCTGCAGACCGGAGAACCCCGCCGTGTAGACCATCCCCACGGTCGCGAGGATGAGCGAGAACACGAGGACGAAGCCGACGACGTCGCTCACGCCTCGCCCTCCGCTTCTATCAGTCATCCGCCACCTCGATCGAGCCGTCGTCGTCGTAGACGAACCGGAGCGATCCGCCCCCGCGAGTCGACTCACTTACTGTGAGACTCGTGTGCACACTTCGCGTGACCGTGACGCCGGTCCGTGTCTCGACGAGCTGAATCTTCGTCGTATTTCCGTCCGGGCTGACGTGGATCGTGTACGCGCGCCCGGCGACTTGCTCGGGGACGTCGGCGCGAACGGCGACGTGTTCGGCGTCGCTCGTCGAAGCGAGACGATCGATGGTCGCGAGATCGCCCGCGAGATGCGAGGCGACGACGCCGAGTCCCTCCTCGACGGCGCGATGGCGCTGGTCGGCGACGAATCCGGACGTCGTGATGAGGAGTCCGGTGACGAGCAACAGCGCGATGCCGAGATTGAGGACGTAGCCGACGACGGTGGAGACGCCGCGGTCGGCGGTCACATCCGCCATACCGTCACCTCCACGGCGACGACGTTGTACACCGTCGAGTTCGACGCGTCGACGAATCGGGCCGACCCGACCCGCGTCGACGTCGGTCCGTCCGGCCCGACGAGGTGATCGTCGTCGTAAATCGTCACCGTCCGGCTGACCGTCACGGCGTTCTCCGTCGGGTCGCCTTGGTAGACGAATTTTCGATAGCTCCGGCCGTCACCGGGTTCGAGGGAGACGAATCGGACGTTGTACGCGATTCCGCGCCCGCCAAACGTCTCGTTCAACCGGTCGAAGAGCGCGACGCTCTCGTTTCCCGATCCGACGTAGTAGCCGTTCGGATGGGTACGCTCCGGCCCACGAAGCCCCGTCCCGGACCTGTTTGAGGAGAGGACGGCGTTTCGAAGCCCCC
>NZ_BATA01000123.1 GCF_000474235.1 Halarchaeum acidiphilum MH1-52-1 | reverse complement strand
CTCGTCGACGTGCTGGTGGACGTCGTGTTCGTCGTCGACGTCGTCGCGTTGGCACTCGTCGTCGTCTCGTTCGTCGACGTGCTGGTGCTGGTGGACGTCGTATTCGTCGTCGACGCCGTCTCGTTCGCGATGGTCAGCGACGCGGTGGCCTCGCTCCCGCTGGACTGGGGGTTGATGTCCGTCGTGACGTTGTACGTCCCGGCGGCGTCGGGGTTCGTGACGTTGCCGTAGGCGAGGACGACTTCGTCACCCTCGTAGAGGCTGTACGAGCCGCCGAGGCTGAACGTGACGGTCTCGCCGTTGTTGCTGACGGAGACGCCTTCGAGATCGGCGGAGGCGTTGACGTCGACCGCCGCGCCCGACTCGTTGCCGTCGCGGTCGATGCCGATCGTCTGCACGTCGGCCGCGGAGACGTTACTGGCGTCGGCGCTCGTGTTCGAGTAGTCGACGGCGAAGCCGGTCCACGAGGAGGTGTTGAGCGTGCTGCCGACGGTCTCGTTCACGGTGTGCGTCGCGACGTCGCCGGGCGTGCTCGGGTCCGCGGAGACGCTCGCGGTGTTCGAGGCGTTCGCGGCGGCGGCGAGGCCCGATGCCCCGACGACGACGGTGAGTGCGAGAAGCGCGGCGATGAGGCCGCGTGAGATGCGACTAGTCATACTGTGAATTACGTTCACACGCGCCCGTAATAAAGTCGTTTCGAAGCTCGACGGCCCCGGTATCGGACAAAACGGTTATTTATCGATCCCCTCGTCGCGCCACTCGGCCGCGAGCGCCACCGCGTCCGCCTCCGACTCGCACGTCTCGCGGCGGTACGCCTCGCCCTCCGGGGCTTGCCGGAGGCGGTCGTACGTCACCGCCCACTCGCCGGTCGCCGTCTCGCGGACCGAGACGACGGCGTCGCCGTCCGTGCGCTCCCAGCGCCGACCCGTCCGGTCCTCGACTTCCTCCCACGCCATCAGTAGCGGTATTCGGCCTCGCGCAGTTGGACGTACTTGCCCTTCCGGTAGCGGAACTTCGCCTTCTTGTAGTCCTTGTAGAGGCGCAGGCCGTCGACGCCGACGCTCGCGTTCTTGCGCGTGAGGATCTTCCCGGAGTCCGCGGAGTCGAGCATCCGTCGGGCGACGCGGAACGCGGTGTCCCACTCATCGGGTTCGTAGTCCGCGACGACGTCGGCCATCGCGACGTTCCGCAGGATCTCGTCGCCGATGGCGTCCTTCCACGCGTCGTTGTACGCGTCGAGGGAGTCGAGCGCGGCGAGTTCGCCCGCGAGCTTCCCGGTGCGGAGCGCGACGTGATCGCCGCCCTCGTGGAACGCCGAGGTGGTGCCCATCGCGCCGCCGACGACGGCGATGCCGGCGTCCGTGGGGGAGTCGATCGGTCGCGTCGACGAGATGGAGTACGTCTCCGTCCCCTTCGATTTCCCGTATCCCTCCTCGACGACGGGGAAGTCGGACTCGACGTCGTACTCGTCGCCGTAGAGTTCCTCCAAGAGCCGCCGGATGTACTCGCTCCCGTTCGGGATCGACTCGTCGTCCTCGCGAAGGAGGCGGTAGTCGGCCGTCTCGACGCCCTCCAGATCCATCCCGATCGGCATCGTAAGCCCGACGCGCGCGACGTTGTCGGCGTTCGGGAACACCCACGGGTACGCCGTCTCGCCCGGCATCCACCCCCACCAGAACGTGATGCTGTCCTCGTCCAAGACGCCCTCGGGGAACTTCCGGTACTCCTGATAGGCGATGTGGTTCGCTCGCGGCGGACTCAGGCGCTCGCTCGCGCTCTCGTCCGCGGGGAGGAACCGATCGAGGACGGGCATGGTGACGCGGCGCTGCGGGCCGTCCGCGAGGATGACGTACTCGGCCGTCCACTCCTCGCCGTTCGAGAGAGTGAGCGTGTGCTCGTGGCCGTCCGAGAGATCGGACTCGACGTCGGTGACGGCGTCGCCGACGCGGTACTCGGCGCCGGCGGCTTCGGCCTGCTCGCGGAGCCAGTCGTCGAGCTTCGCGCGCTGGAAGGTGAAGCCGAAGCCGTCGTACGACGACTCGATCCCGGTCCGATCGACCGTCACGGACTCCTCGGGACCGACGAACTCCGCGTCGCGCAGCTCCTGCTGGATCACGCCCTCGGGGAGCGCGTCGACATCCAACTGCGCGATGTCGACCCAGTAGTCGAGGAAGCCGGCGGCGTCCGTGGAGTCCGGTCCGAGATCCTCCCGGTCCGCGCGCGGCACGCCCTTCTCGAAGACGACGGCGGATGCGCCCTCGGCGGCCGCGCGCTCGGCGGCCGCGGTGCCGGCGGGCCCGCCGCCGACCACGGCCACGTCTACGTGGTTCATACCCACTCCACTGGTCGCGCCGACTAAAAGGCTTCAACTTCTCCGATCCGGCCACGGGCGAGGCGATTCACCGCGGCGACGGGGAGTCGAACCCGAACGCGAGCGTCGGTCCCGCGAACGCCGACCAAGACGGCTGACCGACTCCCCCTCGAGGAAATCGCCCGCACTCGTCGCGCCTCGACGGGACCGAATCGGAGAGAAACGCCTCGTCGGCCCGTGGCACGTATGAACTTTCTGTCCGCGGCCGAAAGGACTAATCCGACGCCCGCATTGTAGCCGACTAACATGTCGTCCGATGCGAACAGCCTGCGCGAGGTCTTCGAGACCGTCGCGAGCACCGATGTGGTCATCGAGGAACAGCACGAGGAGATCAACCACGGCGCGGAGGAGCGCGACGAGAACGACACCGTCGCCCACGCCATCGACGACGGTCTCAACGAGGCCATCGAGGGACAGGAGTCCGGCGGCGGCGCGTCGTTCGAGTGATCACCAGAGGCGGCTCTCGGCGAGGCGTGCGAGCGCGTCCCTCGCGGCCCGCGTGATCCGCTCCGGCGTCTCGTCCTCGTCGGGGATCCCCTGCGAGAGGGGTGATCGCCGCGCCGATGACGAGAATCCGGCGCACCGCCCGAGCCGGCCCCCGATCCGTCCGCGCCGGTCCATCCGCCATCGATCCGTCCGCCACCGGTCCGTCCGCCATCGATCCGTCCGCGCCGACCCGTCC
>NZ_BATA01000124.1 GCF_000474235.1 Halarchaeum acidiphilum MH1-52-1 | reverse complement strand
TCCTGCGTAGTTCTCGCGGAAGCGTACGCGACGCGAGCATTCGTGAGACGCTGACGCGTCTCACGCGATCTCACGAACGCCCCGCGTTCGCGAGGACGATCCTTTTCAGGAACGGCCTTTAGGCGCGGCCTATCGCGCCCCGAAGTACCGCTCCCAGTGGCGTTTACAGCCGGGGTTGAACGCGTGCCCGCAGTCGGGACAGGCGTCGTCGCAGTCGGCGTACTCGCGGACGGTGAGCGTCGCGCCGCAGGCCCCGCAGAGGACGGCGGGGTCGTCGAAGGCGTCGCGCGGGAGCACGCGCCACTCGTGGTCCGCGACGGCGGCGTGACAGGCGTGGCAGGCGAAATAGGTGTCGCAGCACGCCGCGCGGATGGCGACGACGTCGCGCGCGGTATCGTAGTGCGCACAGCGCGTGTCGGCGTCGATGGCGACGCCGCGGACGTCCGTCCCGCCGATCGTGCGCTCCACCGGCATCAGCGCTCGGCGGCGATCGCGTCGCGGAAGCGCTCGCGCTCGGGAGTCGTGAGTTCGCCGACGGTGGCGCGCGACGTGGTGGTCGTGTGGGCTTCGACGCCGCGCATCGCCTCGCAGAGATGCGTCGCCGAGAGTTCGACGGCGACGGCGTCGGCCCCGATGGCGTCGTCGAGACCCTCGGCGATGTCGCGCGTCAGGCGCTCTTGAACGGTGAGCTTCCGGGAGGCCCAGCGGACGTAGCGCGCGAGCTTCGAGAGACCGACGACCGCGCCGGCCGGGCGATAGGCGACGTGTGCGACGCCGTGGAAGGGCAGGAGGTGGTGCTCGCAGAGCGAGTAGACGGGGATCCCGGTCTTCACGACGAGGTCGTCGCTCTCGGCGTCGAAGGTCCGCATCGTCGGCCGCTCGTCCTCGCGGTAGCCCTGCGTGAGTTCCTCGTAGGCGGCGGGAACGCGGCGCTCCCACGTCTCGACGAGACCCTCGCGCTCGGGATCCTCGCCGATGGCGTCGAGGAGGAGCCGGGTCGCGTGCGCGACCTGCTCGCGATCGACTGGGCCGTCACTGTCATCGTCCGTTTCATCTCTCTCGTCGTGGGTGTGCGTGCCGTCGGTCATGGATCGCGTGCGTCCGCGTTGGATCGTGTTCGACTCTCGGACGGTGAGAACCCGTCGATTCCAACGAGCGCGCCGTCCTCAGTCCTCCGCGTAGAGCGAGTAGAGGATGACGGCGAAGCCGATGACGGTGAACGCGCTCTCGACGACGAGCGCGAGCAGCGGATCGACGTGGAGGAGGGTGTCGACGATGCCGGCGAGGAGCGCACCGACGGTGACGATACCGAAGCCGGCGGCGAGCATCCGAATGGAGTGCGAGCGCGTGCGGAGCGACGCCTCGTAGGCGAAGTAGGTGATAGCGCCTCCGAGGAGGAGCGTCACCGTCTTGAGGAGCGTGACGAGCGTCGTGAGTCCGAGTCCCATCGGGGTCACGTTTCCTTTTGCACCTCCGCCCAGATGTCGGCGAGCCGCTCGGACGGACCGCGCGGCGGGCGCTCGACGTCGACGACGAGGTCGTGATCGTCGTCGAACGCGAGTTCGAGGGAGTCGAACGCCGCCCGGTAGCGCGAGCGGTGTCGGCCGTCCGAACGGACCTCGGTCTCCTCGTCGACGAGCGTCGCGTCGGTGAGCAGTTCGAGTTTCCTGTACGTAGTCGAGAGTGGCACGTCGCACGCCTCCGAGAGTTCGTTCGCCGTCATTGGTTCTTCGAGCGCACGCAGGAACGCCCGACAGTCCGCGTCGTTGAGCGCCTCCAAGACGCGGGGGAGGTCGGTGTCGTCGTCGGGTGCACTCATACTGTCCCTGTGCGGGTCGTTGTGATGGGTACGCGCCCCGGCCTTAGATACCGACCGGTTCGCCGCCGCGGTCGCAATCGTCTTGTCGGCGATGCTCACCGGACGCTGTCTAGACGATGCCGACGGCGATGTGATTCGATGAGCGTCTCCGACGCGGCGAGCGCGAGTGCGATCGACGGAAGCGACGACGGTGGCGAGCGCGAGTGCGATCGAACGGCCGCGGCACGCGCTCGCGGCCGTCGTCGCCGTCCTCCCCCTCTCGGTCTACGATCCCGCGTCGGGGGCGGCCGCCGGGCCGTAGGGTTGAAACGTCCCGCGCGGAAAAGCTCGATACTGTGCCAACCGCCGAAGTCGACCTTCCGAGCGACCTCGAAGTCGAGATCGACCGCCTCGTCGACGAGGGGGAGTTCCTCAACCGCAAGGAGGCGGTCGAGGAACTGCTCTCGACGGGGCTGAACGTCTACGACGTCACCTCGGGGAGCGAGGAGGAGGCCGAGATGGAGGAGTTCGAGGCGGAGATGCGCGAGACGAGCGAGCGCTCGCTCGGCGACGAGTACGAGTTCTAGACGAGTCGCGCGGCGAGCGCCGGGAGGACGTCCGTGACGTCGTCTCGGCACACCGCCGTCGCGACGTCGTCGTGCGGCGTCGCGTCATAGTTCACGATGCAGAGGTCGCCGTGCCGCGCGGCCGTCGCCGGGAGCGACGCCGCGGGTTCGACCGTGAGCGACGAGCCCGCGACGAGAAAGGCGTCGGCATCGCGCGCGAGCCGTCGCGCCTCGCGGAAGGCATCGGGGAGGCGCTCGCCGAACAGCACGACGTCGGGTTTGAGGAGGCCGCCGCAGTCGCAGCGCGGCGGGGTCTCGCCGTCGCGCACCCGCTCGCGGACGTCGGCCGTCGGCGTCGTCGCCCCGCAATCCACGCAGACGCTCCGCCGGGCGTTCCCGTGGATCTCGAGGAGCGAGTCCGCCCCCGACCCGGCGGCGGCGTGGAGTCCGTCGACGTTCTGCGTGATCACGGCGTCGAGGACGCCCGCCGACTCCAGTTCGGCGAGCGCGTCGTGCGCGGCGTTCGGCGCGACGCTACTCGCGTCTCGCTCCCCCGGGTCGCTCGCGCTCGGTTCTCCGTCGCCCCTCGCTT
>NZ_BATA01000125.1 GCF_000474235.1 Halarchaeum acidiphilum MH1-52-1 | reverse complement strand
GACAAAATCACGGGCAAAGTGAAAGCCCAGATGCTTGAGGGGGCCAAGGAGGATATGGACGTGCTGCGGGCGTACCTCCACACCCTCGCCGAGGACGCACGCCGAATCCAACCGGAAGTCGAGAGCGAGTAGGACGAGAGACGCACGGTGCGTCTCTGGGTCGGTTTATCGTCGCCGAGAAGGGCGAGGCGACAACCAATGCCCAAGCGTACAACGACGGACGAAACTCCGCTCACGCCCGAACAACGACTCGCCCCCGAGAACCTCGACCTCCTGCGCGCCTGTATCGTGACTATTCCCGACGTCGAGACTGTCCGAGAGTGTGCCGCCTACGAGAACGCGCATCAGAATCGGGAGCCAGTCCTTCGCCAGCTCGCACAGCAGGCGGCAGAACTGCGATCAGAGTGAGAGTGTACGTCGTCGGAGGTGCATCTGTCGAGAGTAGGGGGCCCACCTCTGGCTTTATACGGATGGCTTACCAAGAGAGCGTACGGAGTGTTCATGTTATGATCGACGTTGAAGACAACATCGAACTCCTCCAGCAGTCGGGACGGTTTTCCTCCGAGGAAGAGTTCCTTGAGGAAGCGTTTCGCGCCCTTCTGGAGAAGCGCCCCGAGCTACGCGTCGATCTCGCGGTCGAACAGTACAAGAGCGGTACCGTCTCGCTCAATCGTGCTGCCGAGCTCGCCGGCTATAGCCCAGAAGAGTTCAAGGAAATCCTCCGCGACCGTGGCGTTAGCCGCGACGTCGCCATTCTCGGCGACGACGAGCGATCCGAACGCCTCGAAAATCTATAACGGGGCGTCAGTATGCTCGTCGACAACAATATCTTGAGTTCGCTCGCGAAAATCGAGCGGCTCGAGCTACTTCCCGCGCTTTTCGAGCAGGTCGGGACGGTTCCCTCTGTGCTTGATGAACTCCACCGTGACGAGGTAGCCGGCTATCGGTTCGTCGAGCGGATAGATGCGATTAAATCCTATCGCGGCGGCTGGTTGCAGGTCTACTCGCCAACCGAGGCCGAAGTTCAGCTCGCTGACGAAACCGTCGATGCATCTCTCTCGTTCACTGATGCGGAGTGTATCGCCGTCGCGGCAACCCGCGACGAGCGACTGCTCACCGACGACGGTCACGCCGCTGAGATGGCCTCGCAACAGGCTGTCGAAGTCTGGGATCTGAAGCTACTACTCGAGGCGACGCTTGTTAAGGGACACATCGAATCCGAAAACGAGCTGGAAGCCGTGATCGATGCACTTCGAGAACGGGATGGATATCGGTTCTCGAACCAAGACCGGGCTGATCTGTTTGAGCGACTCTGACTCGATGTCGAATATGAGCGACTCAAACATGCAGAAGGCTCTCGACGAGAAACACGAGCGGAATCGTGAGCACCGCATTGAGGCCGTCAAGCGCTGGGTAGCGTATCTGAAATCCGAACCGCCCGAAGTCTGGGGGCCCCAGCAGAATGCGGTCGTCAACGACCAGCTCGACGCTGCGCAGAGCGTCGGCACGTCGGCGCAACACCAGCAGCACGTCAAGAACGTCGCTGCAGACATCGCAGCCGTGAAAGACGACGACGCGGCCGAGAGCGAGTAGCGGTCTTCTCACGCTGCATGCAGTGTTTCGACGCGGTCACTCACCCAGTCGAGGACGGTGAAGAGAACCTCAAGCGCGTGTGTCCCGAGTGAGGATGCGACGGCGGCCCCAGCATCGGGCGGCGGGTGGAAATGGCTTCGTGGTGCGTCTGTCTTCGGATGGCGGTCCCAGCGACACTGGTAGGAGGCGTCGCCGCGTGTCTCGATGTAGTGGACGTAGTAGTCGTCGGTGTCGAACCAGTGGATTTCGAGGCGGACAGCATCGACGTCCATGGGATATGCCTCATCGTCGAGTTCAAACTCGAGATAGCGAGGTGAGGTACGAGTTGGTTCGAAGGTCCAGGCCTCAACGAGTGGATGTGTCGCTGCGCGACGGCCGAGTGTTCGAAGTGTCGTCGTGTCGAGGCGACCCTGCGGGGGCTGGTCGTCCTCGTCTGGGATTGGCGGCATCGAAAAGCGCGGGTTAGGCGGAGGCAGTATCGCTGGTGTCCCGACGCTGTTCAGCGCGATGGGCAGCTTGCTGGAGGAGTTCGATATCGTGGCGAAGACTGCGCCAGCGACTCAGCGCCTCCCAGCGGTCGTGAACCGTCTCGTGATCGACGCCGTCGAACTCGCCGGGTGAGACGGCATTAGGGCTGGGCGCGTCGAAGCGCTCCTGGAGGGCGTCGTCCTCTTCGATGAGGTCGTCGATTTGGGTGCGGAGTTCGCTCGGCGTGTGGTCACGGGCGAGATCCTCAATACGCTTCCAGCGGAAGTACGCCTCATTGCGGCGATACTCGGCTGGACGGCTCCCGCGTGTCTCAACGATATCCATCTCGACGAGCTGTGAGAGCGCGTCGCGCGCCCCGTCCGTCGAGCACGACGCCTGCTCCGCGATCTCACTCACGGGTTCGTAGGTTGAGAGTGTCGTGGCGACGTCGTAGACGCGTTGGAAGGTGGTCCGCTCAGCTGTCCACCGACTCCGTGCATCACCAGCAGCTGTAGACGACGGAACAGGGTCCGGGCGCTCCTCGCTCATACACATCTATAGTCGCTACTAGAAGGTATATGTTTGGTGTGACCGAGATATATCTACTTATCTGTAGGCGCAGGCTACTTCGGCACGAGTTTGTCGAACCCCCGGAGAGGGCGGAGGCTCTCAGCAATGAGCAACACACCAGACCTGGATGT
>NZ_BATA01000126.1 GCF_000474235.1 Halarchaeum acidiphilum MH1-52-1 | reverse complement strand
CCCGAGGCGGTTGACGTCTACCCCCCCTGTCGGATATCTCTAGGGGCACGTTCGAATCCAGTGTATAGCGGGAACCCCTACTTATCGGCTGTTTCAGACTCTTCTCTGAGAGGGCGATAAACGACGGCGAAACGCGAGCCGTCGCATACGTCCGTCAGCAAGCGAACCCGACAGATCGTGCGTAGTGTTGGCTACCCTCTCAGCCCATGTCCTTATGAATGTACACACACTACTGTGTATTAGGATGGCGACGAAGACGATCTCACTTGACGAGATCAGCCAGCGCGGTGGCGACCCCGACGCGATTAGTGACCGCTATCACGACCAGAAACCGGACTCCATCTCCGTCTCGTGGACGGACTTCGTCGACACCATCCAAAACGAAGACGACACCATTGAGTATATCGACGCGATTCAGGAGGCACTCGCGACGCTCAAACGCCGGAAGCGTGAGCGGGACACCGCCATGCCGATTTCTGCACTATGGGAGACAGACACCCAACAGCGGCTGATAGCGAAGTACGCGTTCGCGATTCCGCCACGGGAGGCACTCGACTATCTCATCGATCAGGGGCCGCTCGTCGAACTCGGCGCATGGAAGGGGTACTGGGCGTACGAACTCGAGAAGCGCGGCGGCGACATCACCGCTTACGACATCGACCCCATCCTCGACCCGTGGTTTCCAGTCCAGTCGGGTGATCAAGACGTACTCCTCGAGTACGGCGAGGCGGAGACGCTCGTACTCTGCTGGCCACCAGTCGGCTCGATGGCCTACGAGTCACTCCTCCTCCACGGCGGCGACGTCATCTACATCGGCGAACACCCCGGTGAGGGGTTCAAGGCGTTCGCGGATATGCGGTTCTTCGACGTCCTTGAGGCCCGCTACGAACACGTCACCCAGATTGACTTGCCGAGCCATCCCGGTGCGAAAGACGACCTCCACCACTACCGGCCGCTCGACTAAGCACACCCGGACGTCCGAACGGCTAGAACTGCAAAACCGGCCTAGAGGGTCTCAGCGAGATCATCGAGATCGAAGAGCAACCACTCCTCGCCAAGGTCGTCGCGGAGGCCGTCTCGGAAGCCACTCTTTGAGAAGAGGACGTACTGCTCCTCGCGCGTCCCTGGCCCCCAGCGTACGGCGTCCGCCTTCTCCAGGAGGTCATCGACGAGACCGTACCCGACGGGCGTGGTCGTCCATTTACACTCACCAAGGAGGAGCCGGTCATCCTGCGGGGCGAGCGCGACGATATCAACTTCGTCTTCACCATACCACCAACGCCCAACACGCGAATACGGCTCTAGCGTTCCGCGCCGAATCAACTCCCAGACGGCCTCCTGGCAGACCGACTCGAAAGTCGTCGCGACATGATCCGGGAGTGCTGGCTCGATCGTCCCCTCGAAGACGACCTGAGGTGCTTCTTCGATACTGGAGCGATTCGGCTCAACGAACCGAAACCAGAACCGGAGGAATTCGTCAGCAACGCCGTATCGCGAGCGCTTCGACTTCTTCTGCGCGGCCGTCACCGGAACCTCGCGCTCGATGAGACGGAGCCGACGCAGCGTCTGCAGGTATTTCGAGAGTGGGCCAGACCCAATCCCGGTCGCGCCCGCAATCTCGTTCGGCGTCGTATGTCCAGTCGCAATTGCTTCCAGAATACTCATGTAGCGAGCAGGATTCCGGAGCTCCGTTCGCAAGAGGAACTCGGGCTCGTTGTACAGCACAGCAGTCGGCGAGAGGATTTCCGACTTGATGTTCTCGCCGAGCGTGTACGTGTAATCGAAGAGCGTGACGTACATCGGCGTGCCACCGGTCACCGCATACGACTCGACGGCTTGCTCAAGGTCGTAGCCAATGACATCGCGCGCCTCCCGGAACGAGAACGGCTCCAGATCGACCTGTCCAGTTCGACGCCCGTAAAGTGGACTTTCGTGACCAAGCACCTCAGACTCCATCGTGCTAATGCTCGACCCACAGAGAACGAGCATTGACTCCGTCTCCTGGAGCTGTTCGTCGACGAACGACTGTACGTAGGACGGCAGTGACTCGTTCTCCGCAACGAGATACGGGAATTCGTCAATCACGACGATGCACTGCTCGCGCGCGACACACTCACCAAGATAGTCGAACGCATCATCCCAACCGTCGACCGCGGGGACACGGTCGTCGAAGTGGTCCGCAACTTGTGTGACGAACTTCTCACGCTGTCGTGGTTCTGCCTCCTGCGCGGCAAGATAGTAGACGTATGGGCGGTCTGCACAGAATTCTTTGAGGAGTTCAGTCTTCCCGACGCGCCGTCGACCGTAGACGACGTAGAAGGCGTGTCCGGCCGATTCAAACGCCATCTCCAGGGCGTCGAGTTCGTCGGCCCGATCGTAGAAGGTCATACTCTCAATAATGATTACTGCGATAATGACTTAGTGCTTCCGCTTGGAACGCCGCCCACAGAATCCGGGTACAGCCAAATCCGAGATCGAGGAGCACCGACTCCACGCCCTCGAAAAAGATATTCCAGATTATGATACGCTCAAATATCATATTCTGAAATATCATCTTCGCCAGCCTGCCGTCGGTGAGATATTAACCAACGACTGGAGCAAACACAGCATCTGTTGGTTAAGAAGTAGCTCCCAGAGTCTCAGACTGCACATCCACATCGATTGATGTTATTCTGACATAATCTGATTTCGCTCACCAATCATCCCATCAATCAGGCCACCGTAGCCAGC
>NZ_BATA01000127.1 GCF_000474235.1 Halarchaeum acidiphilum MH1-52-1 | reverse complement strand
TCGAGCCACACTCACTATTCTGGCTTCAGAATATTGAACAGAATGAGCGAGGGAACCGTCCTCGGTCGCTCAGTCTTCGCCCTTGGTCGACCCGCCGACGACGTCAATGAGCTGCTGCGCCGTCTGGCTAATCCGCCCGAGTCGGTCGCGAATTGCCTCCGGGTCGTCGCCGGCCCAGGCAGCGAGGTAGAACGAGGAGTTGTTCGTGTCGAGACCACAGTGTCGGCCGACGATGTACGCGACGGCTTCCGCTTTCACTTCTTGCTCCGAGCGCGCTAGGGGGTCGCTGATGGCGCCGTGGAGGAGGGCGTGTGCGAGTTCGTGGACGAGGGTCACTGCGAGGTCCGCCTCGTTCGCCCGATCACGAACCTCGACGAGCGGCTGTTCGTCCGCACCACGCGGCTTGCAGATGCCCTCGGCCTTCCCGTGCGGCCACTCGTCGCCGTCGACGATACACACCGTGACGTCGAGGGTGGCAGCTGCGTTTTCGAGGGCGTTGACGAGGTCGCCGGCGTCGCCTGTCGCCGCGGTCTCGAGTTCCGGGAGTGGCTCGCCGTCGGTCTGTGAGACGTCGAAGACCGACGCCGGCCGGAACCCAACGAGTCCCTGCTCCCACTCCTCGGGTGGTGTCTCGTCGTACTCACACTCGTGCTGCTCGTGGTAGTTTGGTGCGTTCCCGCACTCCGGGCATTGCTTCGCGATGATCGGTGCCCAGATCCAGATGGCGCTCTCGCCTGCCTGGACGTGCCGGTCGAACTCCTCTTGCCACGTCCGATACCCCGCGACCTTCGTCGCCTCCGGACACTGCAGATTGATGAGGAGCGTATTTCGGTAGGAGTAGTCGTGGAACCGGCTCTGCACATCCCGCCACTCTTGGAACGCCTCGCTCCCCCGTGCGTCCTCAACGTGGTCGACGAGGTCCTCGATCCACGCCTCGATCGTCTCCGCCATCGCATCATCTCGTGAGTCCGATTCGTCGAACGTGACCGCTGACTCCGTCTCTGCGTCACTCATGGATTGGTCGCGACGACGCGCCTCTCGGGCGCGCCCGTACCCCTCCCGGGGCCGACAAACTCGTTCGCGGTGGCGCAATCTTTTAGTCTCTAGTTTGCGTACTATGGACTATATGGCTGGAGCGCCAATCGGGGAACTCGGGAGCGATGAGTCGGGTGTGTCAACGTTTTTCGCTGTTCAGCGGCTTCTGACAGACGCTGATCTCGCATACTTCTACACCGACCTTCTCCTGAACTCGCCGACGACGGTCAAACGAGCGATGGACCGCCAAGGCATTGTGAAGAGTACCGCGTACAAGTACGCGAACGAGCTGGCCGAACTCGGCGTCGCAGAAGAACGTGACGAGTACGAGGATGGTGCCGCGCTCTGGGACGTCGAACCGGTTGTCGGGACGTGGGAGACAGACGCTGGCGAACTCGTCGTCTCACCTGTCGTCATCGCAGTCTATGGCGCGAGCACAGTGGACGATGATATCCAGTATTTCCGTGAGCGCTATGGGGAAGCCACGCTGTTTCACGCGATCGTCGAAACCGAGGCCTACCTCCGGGGCAAGCAGACACGTCGCGGCCTCGCCACCACACTTGACGTCACTGCTGCTGCAGGTATCGCAGTCTCGCAAGCCATCGAAGCCATCATCGGCCGCGTCAGTCCGGTTGATCCTGCATTCCCCGACTATTCCGAGGATGTCCACGAGCGCACGATTGCTGAGGCCCCCTACTCCCTTAACGCGTGAACCCGGAACTCTCGTCCTTACCGAGCGCACTCGTCTTGGACACGAGCTTCCTGCGGACTCTCGGTGGTCCTGGCCACGACCGGTATCAGGCCTTCGTTGACTACGTCAAAAACGAGGGCATTCAGCTATACCTCAGCCAGCGTGTTCGCGAAGAAATCGAGGAACAGCAGGGCTGGATTAGTGCCGATTGGCTACACAAGGCCAAGACCGAATCTTGGATTAGCGCCGCCCAGCCTGTCCAAGAGGGTGTTAGCGTATACGACGGTCCGACAGCGGCGGTCGTGATGGATCGCATCCAGCAACGCCTCGCGGACATTGAGCATGTTCCGCCGGACGAACTACGGAAGACAGATGCAGGACTAGCTGGCACCGCGATTATGATCCTTGCATCAACCGAACACGACCACATCGGTATTGCCATGGACGACCGGAATGCCGAATCAACAATCGAAGCCGTACTCTCTAACACCTACTACGAGGACTATGTCTCTGTTCTCACAATCTGGGATGTTCTGGAAGTCGTCGAAGATACCGGCTAACGCACGAACTAGTGTAACAAACGAACTCGGCCATTCACCTTCTACGTTGGTTAATATTGGCCGACTTCGCTCGCTAGTTAGTTAGCCGTCGAAGAGACAGCGTGTTGCCGCGCTCTCGCCAGTCAGCGTTTGCTGGTCGTCGTCGGTATCGGGGAAGAGCGCGGCCTGCTCGTCGTCCTCAACTGCATCCTGTACTTCGGGACGGTCGTCGACGCCGAACTCGCTCGCTTCGGGTTGGTCCCGACGCGATTCGCGTTCGCGATGGTCGACGTCGGCCCCGAAGTCCTCGAGAGACGTCTCGACGCTCGATTCCTGCACTTCGAGCTCGCCGTCGTCACTGAACGCTGCTTGATGATGAACATCCAGGTCTGGTGTGT
>NZ_BATA01000128.1 GCF_000474235.1 Halarchaeum acidiphilum MH1-52-1 | reverse complement strand
AGATCGTCGAGCGTATCGAGGATCTCTCGTCCTCGAAATGATGGTTAGAACGCGTGTCGGTGCCAGCCACCGTCGATAGGGAGACGGCTCCCGTGAGATAGCCGGCTGCCGGTGAGGAAACGTACGTCACCATCCGTGCGAACTCGTCGGGCGTTCCGAGGTCGTTGAGCGGGAGTTCGTCGATTCGTTTCTGTCGTGCATCCGCTTCGTCGATGCCCTTGCCCTCTGCAAGCGCGGCGATCTTCTGCTCGATTCGGTCGGATATGATACCGCGTGGTGCGACGCAATTGACGCGGACGCCCTCGTCTCCGTACTCTTCAGCCAGGACTTTCGATAGCCCATAGATACCAAGCCGGAAGACGTTTCCGAGGACGCCACTGGCAGACGGTTCGAGGGCAGAAGCCGCGACGAGATTGGTGACCGCACTCCCATTTTCCGCGAGCACGGGGAGGGCCTCACGGCAAGCAACGACCGTGCTCCGAAGAACGCCCCGATACCCCTCGTCGAAGTCTTCGAGGGTCAGGTCAGGGAATCGCGTTATCTATGGACCACCGTGGTTCGTGACCAGTATATCGAGTTCGCCGAGGCGGTCGATCGCGTCGCTTGTTGCGTCTCGAATGTCATCCTCAACCAGGCACTGTCTAGTTTAGCACCTCTTCAACGGGCGTTTTTCCATCGGGCGATTGATGCGGTCTCTGATGGTTGTAGTAATGTACGAACTGTTCAAGCCATTCGCGTGCGCTCGACTGACTGCCCACCCACGAGGTATGGAAACGGTCGATACGCATTTGAGGGTGTGAAACCACTTTTCGAGTGTCCCGTTTCGAGTAGATAAATCCGGGTGAGGGCCCTAACTTGGAATGATGGGAACACAGACTGACCAACCGACCGAGACCGCTTCCCCATCAACCGTTGGAGCCACATTCTACTCGCTGCTCGACGCAGTCGACAGCGAATCCATTTCCAACGACTTCGAAATCGGGACATACACCGCGAAACATGATTTCAACAATCACCTTAAAGTTGCCATCTTCGAGGGCGTTCACCCATCCGATTCACTCGATGAACTCGACGAGAAAACCGGCACGTACGATGAATTGGCATACATGGCTGGCTCAACGTTCTCACGGTTGACGAACGACCGCGACTACCGCGCGGTCGTTCGTCTCTTCTTCGAGTTGCTACATTCACCCCAACTCTACCACCAACGCAGCGTTCAACGCAAACTCCTCGACTGGCTTGAACGAGCGGTTGTGGCTACCGATGCGACGAATCTGAGTGTCTCCCGTTCGATCAAAATTGCTAGCGAGAGCGATGACACTGAGGTTCGACGAGTGATTCAGCCGGGTGAGAAAAGCCTCCATCTCAATGTTGCTGCACGCGTTGATTGCGACGCCAAGCAGCCGCTTGGCGTCACACTCACGCCCGGCGTGATGCGCGAGCCGACACAGTTTGAGCATCTCCAGAGGGACGTCGAGGTCTTTGCAGACCTCGACTCGCCAATTCACGTCTACGACCGTGGCTACCTCGATTACGACCGGTTCTGCACACTAAAAGAGCAGGGGAAAGATTTCATCTGCCTCCTGCAAGTAGACGCACGTGTCGACGTCCTGGAACAGTTCCAGGACGTCGAGATTACCGACGAACAGGGAACACGACACGTTCGTGATGAGCGGATCGAACTCGCGGAGACTGGTGAAGAGTTCCGTCGCATCGTCTTCGAGGATGTCGATGGTGAGGAACTCGCGTATCTGACGACGGTGTCATCAGAGTACGCTCCTGTCGAGGTGATGAGTATCTACACGCTTCGCACGATGATCGAGATCCTCTGTCGGGAGCTCAAGCAGTACACGAGTATCGAGAACTTCCACTCGAAATCCCTGAATGGCGTTCTGTTCGAGCTGTTCTGTACGCTGATCGGGTATGTGCTGGTCGAGTGGTTCCGGCAACGCCACCCACTTCGGGGCGGCGTGCCGGAAGCAATTCGAACAACCCGGACGAGGTGGAACACGTCTCTGCGAACCTACGGCTGAAACTGTCCTACGGCGGTGGGAGCGCCGCTGCCGTGAGCAACAGCTCTCTCTAGCGACTGTGTATGCGGCCTGATTTGTAGTTTTGCTTTAGTGTGGCACAAGTGGATTCTTGTCCAGTTCGAACACGGCACTGACCATCGTTCAATTCCGTCAGTGAGACTGATCGGTTACTTTATCAACTCGAAACGGGACAGATCGAAAAGTGGTTTCACACCCCCAAAATGCGCATCGACCGCTTCCATCACTCATGGGTGGGCAGTCAGTCGAGCGCACGCGAGTGGCTTGAACAATTTATGCACTACTACAATCGCCAGAGACCGCACCAAGCTCTCGATGGAAAGACGCCGATCGAGGAGGTGCAGAACTAGACAGTGCCGGCTCCGTGGAACCCTTATTCGGTTGACGTCTAGTCCGGTGAAACAGCCGTTAGGTCGGATTGGGAACCAACTAGGCTGCTCGATTAGCAACAACCGTTCTCGGTGGGGTTCCACTCGCAGGCATCGCCGGTCGTGAGGTCGTTCTCGTCGACATACGCCGAGAGACTGGCGTAGTTACAGAAGGGCGACCCGCAGTCGTCGTCACAGTCACGTACACAAATCGGGTCGTGGTCGAAAATCCGCGAATC
>NZ_BATA01000129.1 GCF_000474235.1 Halarchaeum acidiphilum MH1-52-1 | reverse complement strand
AGCCTTATCTGAACACCGCCACTGAGACACACCACCATTTCAAGTGAATGGATGAGATGATCGGCTGAGTCACAGTCGACCGAGCTATGCTGAAGTGAGATACGCGGGTAGAATCGCGGGGGGGTGATGTGGACCTCACTACCAGTTGGCGCAACGGGGCCACATCTTGATTCACCCCGACGCGTCACCGGAGCACGCTCAGAAGTCCCGACACCCACACGCCGGGTGCCTTCCGTCGCGAATGCGCCAGTGCGTAGCGGAGGCTGTCCGCGGCGGCCTCCGTGATGCCGTGACCGTGGCCGACGAGGACGCGCTCGGGGCGGAGACCGCGGAGCGCCGACGGCGGCGTGAGCCGGAGCATCGGATGCACGCCCAATCGCTCGTCGGCGCCGCGGAAGAACGGCGCGGTCCCGACGGCCTCGGGCACGACGAGGGTCTCGCCGTCGAAGAGCGCGGCCTCGTGCCAGCCCGGGACATCGAGCGTGCGCAGGAGACCGTACTCGGTGCCGGGGAGCGACCCGCTGAAGCGCTCAGTGGGCGCGTCGACCTCGCGCGTGAGGTGTGCGGGGAGGTAGACGGGGACGTCGTGTCGCCGGGCGACGGCCGCGGCGTCGCGCTCGTGGCGATCGATGAGGACGACGACGCCGGCCACGTCGCCGAGCGCGGCGGCGAGGTCATCGATTCCCGGTGCGTCGACGGGATCGACGAGGAACACCCCGGCGTCGGTGTCGAGGACGTGACTCGCGCGCTGCATCGCCTCGTCGGGATGGGCGAGCCACGTCGTCCCGCCCTCAAAGCGGTTCGTCTCCTCGTAGCCGGTGTCGTCGGCGCTCGGCATGCTCGCGGTTTCGACGGGCGCTCACAAGAGCGTTCGGCCGCGGAGCCTGCGATGAAGCTCGGTATCGACGCCGTCCCGAAGGAGGGGCGATCTAGTTCTGCTCCCCTCTCAGCTGGCGTGCCGCCATCGAGAGCTCGGCGCGGTCTCCGTCGGTCACGTCGCGTACGGGCTTCCACGCTGTCTCTGACGGACTCGGTGGAACGCGTCTCGGCGAACCCGATCGGGTGAGCCGGGAGGTCCGTGACAGCGGCGGGTTTTTCGGGGTGTCGTCCGTGGGGCCGGATATGGGACTCGACGAAGACGCGCTCGACTACCACGAACGCGAGCCGCCGGGAAAAGTGGAGATAGCGACGACGAAGCCGACGAACACGCAGCGTGACCTCTCGCTGGCGTATTCGCCGGGGGTCGCGACGCCCTGTCGCAGGATCGACGAGGACCCCACGGACGCGTACCGATACACGTCGAAGGGGAATCTCGTCGGCGTCGTCTCGAACGGCTCCGCGGTGCTCGGTCTCGGCGATATCGGCGCGCAGGCCTCGAAGCCGGTCATGGAGGGGAAGGGCGTCCTCTTCAAGCGCTTCGCTGACATCGACGTCTTCGACGTCGAACTCGACCACGGGGACGTGGACGGGTTCGTCGAGTCGGTCGCCGCGATGGAGCCGACGTTCGGCGGCGTGAACCTCGAGGACATCAAGGCTCCCGAGTGCTTCGAAATCGAGGAGCGCCTCCGCGACCGGATGGACGTCCCCGTCTTCCACGACGACCAGCACGGCACCGCCATCATCAGCGGCGCCGGCCTCATCAACGCCCTCGATATCGTCGACAAGGACATCGGGGACGTGGAGATCACGATTTCGGGGGCGGGCGCCTCGGCCATCGCCTCCGCGAAGTTCTACGTCTCGCTCGGCGCCACGAAGGAGAACATCACGATGTGCGACTCCACGGGCGTCATCACCGAGTCGCGCGTCGAGGCCGGCGACGCCAACGATCACAAGGCCGAGTTCGCCCGCGACGTCCCCGAGGCGGACCTCGCCGAGGCGATGGACGGCGCGGACGTCTTCATCGGACTCTCCGCGCCCGACATCGTCTCGCAGGAGATGGTGCGCTCGATGGCGGCGAACCCGATCATCTTCGCGATGGCGAACCCGGACCCCGAGATCGGGTACGAGGAAGCGAAGGCCGCTCGCGACGATCAGGTGATCATGGGCACCGGACGCTCCGATCACCCGAATCAAGTGAACAACGTGCTGGGGTTCCCGTTCATCTTCCGGGGCGCCCTCGACGTCCGCGCGACCGAGATCAACGAGGCCATGAAGGTCGCGTGCGCCGAAGCCCTCGCCGAACTCGCGCGGGAGGACGTCCCGGATCAAGTGGTCAAAGCCTACGGCGATCAGCCCCTCCAGTTCGGCCCGGAGTACATCCTCCCGAAACCCCTCGACCCGCGGGTGCTCTTCGAGATCGCGCCCGCCGTCGCCGAGGCCGCGATGGACGCCGGCGTCGCGCGCGAATCCGTCGATCTCGAGGCGTATCGCGAGCGTCTCGAAGCGCGCCTCGGGAAGTCCCGCGAGATGATGCGGATCGTCCTCAATAAGGCCAAGAGCGACCCGAAGCGCGTCGCGCTCGGCGAGGGCGACGACGAGAAGATGATCCGCGCGGCCT
>NZ_BATA01000130.1 GCF_000474235.1 Halarchaeum acidiphilum MH1-52-1 | reverse complement strand
TAGACGTCAACCGCCTCGGGGTCAAGCCCCGAGGCTTGTCAGTGGACTCCCGCTCTATCCGCACAAGTGGACGGGTGTTGATCGGGCGAAAGTCGACGACGCGCTGGAGGAAACGGATCTCCGCGAGAGCGACGTGTATGAGATCGCAGAGAGCGAATACGCGCGAAAGGCGGACGTTGATACGGAAGTCAAAGAGACGCGTCTCCAGAGGTTGAAAGACCGGCTCGCCGCGACCGACGAGGAAACTGCAGCCCTCCAAGAGGAAATCGAGGACCTCGAAGCTCGAATTGAAGAACTCACGAGTTTCGAGACAGGAACCACGTTCCGTACCGACGAGTAAGGTCACCCAATCGCTGAGTCCGACATATATCTGTTACTGACCACGAGAGGAGAGGCTGACGGGAGCGTTTCGGATTGGGGAGGCGGACTTGGGAGTCAAGCGTATCGACCAAGAGTGGACGCCGCTCACCATCTCCGGTTGCGCACACGTAGGAACCCGAGCGAGAGATGACCTGACCGCGGTCACTGACTCGGGGTTCTTCGCGTTCCACGGACTCAAGACGAAACCCAGCATTCACGATTCTCACGCCCGTCTCTCTCAACGATAGCTGCGATGAAGCTCCGCTACTATGCCGGGCCGGACGTCCTCGTTGATCACCGTCGAACGCTCGAACTGCTCGAGTCCGTCGCGGAGACGCACGGAATCCCCGTCGAGGTCGTGCATGTCGAGTCGGGGCTGCCACTTGAGGAGTATCAGGGTCCCGTTGTCGAACGATCACTCGATGACGCGTGGAGTGACTTCACGTACAACTCGACGTTCACAGACGGTGTTGGTGCGCCCGCATCACAGTATTACGGCGACCCCGAGGATATCGTCGGGAACGTCGCGATCGTCGTCGACGGCGACGTCGTGTGGGCGACGCAGTTCTGGGGGACGCATCACGGCTGGGGACCGGTCGATCCCGACCAAACCGCCATCGGGTTCCTCGAACTCGTCGCGGACGATGGAGTGCGAGCGCTCGTCGAACGCGTTCCCCTCGACGACTGGACGCCCGACCTCGACGCCCACGGCCAGAACGCCGATGTCGCCGCGGATGACCACGGCGTCGATGTCGAGAAGCCGACGCGTGAGGAGATCCGCCAGCTCTGCACCGCGCAGTCCTTCGAGCGCGGCGTCGACTACGCCGAGAACGGGCGTGTCCACGAGATCACGGTTTCCGGCAGCGAGGTCCGAGCGCGCGTTCGCGGCTCCCACGACTACACGACGCGCGTCGATCTGGCGGCCGAGGACTTCTTCGGGCGATGCTCGTGTCCGTACGACTACGCCGGCGACTGCAAGCACGTCGTCGCCGTCCTCCTCACGGTCACCGACCGCTTTGCAGAGTTCTTCGGTGAACAGTCCGCGACGGACACACCCACGACCGACGTCGAGGGGGCGCTCGCTGACGCGGACGCAGAGACGATGCGAGCGTTCCTGCGCGATGTCCTCACCGAGAATCCCGATCTCCGTGAACGCTTTCTCGCGACTGTTGGCGACGCGCCCGAGAAGCGAGTCACGGACTACAAGCAGGAGATCGAGCGTGACTTCGACATCGCGGCGGGCCCACATGGACTCGTCGAGTACGATACGCGACTCGACTTCGCGGAGTACTACGACGTCGCCACCGCTCACGAGGAGGCCGGCGAGTACGAGCAGGCGGCGCGCGTCTACCGCGCGCTCGCCGAGACGATACAGGAGAACCTCGATCGAATCGAGGACGCGAGCGGCCACTACCCCGACCACGTCAGGCGGGCCATCAACGGCTACGTCGCGTGCATCCACCAGCAGGACGACCTCGATGCAGAGGATCGAGGAGAGCACATCGACCACCTGATCGACCAGTACGTCGATACCGAACTCGACGAGGTCAGTGAGGCGTACGACGACGCACTCCGCACGCTCTGCACGTCGACGTCGGACTACGAGTACCTCCGCGCGCGACTGGAATCGTACGTCGAAAATCACACGCCCGTCGAGATGGATGCCGTCGGGGCCAATTCGTCGCCCACCGAGGCGACGTCCGAAGAGAGCGAGGCTACGGCGATCACCGATCCGACGCCGCGTCTCGACGTCGAGTGGTTCACGGGCGGCGCACTCGAGAGCGACGTCGATCTTGAGCGCCTCTCGGACGGACCGCTCGACGTGCGCGAGTTCGTCGGAGAAACCCTCGCGGATCGACTCACCGAACAGACCCCTACTCGGCACGCAGCCGGCGGTGGGACGACCGAGTACGCCACCCGAGAACCCCGACTCCGTCCCAGTGACCGGCGTCTCCTCTCGACGTACCTCTGGGTGTTAGATGAACTCGACGCCGGAGAGACGCGTGAGTCAGTGCTCGCAGACGTCTACACGGAGTCGGCGGAGTTCTTCGGCGAGTACGTCGACCACCTCGTCGAGACGGGCGCGTCCGAGCGAGCACGGA
>NZ_BATA01000131.1 GCF_000474235.1 Halarchaeum acidiphilum MH1-52-1 | reverse complement strand
AGCCAGCGGCGTTTGCATTTCTGTACCTCCCCATTCCTTTGGACCATATCGAAGGTACAGAAAGCAAAATAACGAAGTTAAAATCCGGTAGAGCCTCGTCGCGCAGATCTAAGACGATATACATCTGCACGACGTCTTCGCTACTCTGGTACTGGATACAGATATTGCGCGACGGCGGGTTCAGAAGCCCGAAATAAGCAACTCAGGGAAGTATCGGTCACCAACCCGAGGGCCAACAGTCACTATCACTGCTCCGGCGATACCGCCATCTCCCGAGTGAATCAGCTATATTAGGCAGTATGGGTCGTGAAACCCGGAGAAAACTGCGCGACGCGACTCAAGATTGACTGTCGTTCTTATCACAGAGGACAACTCGATATTTCGATGGGTTAGAATTCGCCCGTGGAATCCAACTCGTCAAGCTGGTCGTACATCTCGTCCGGAAAAGGAACGCTCCCCCAGATCGAATAGTCGCACTGGTCCTGTCCGATGCAGTAGCGCTGCAGGTCGTCGTTGTCACAATTCATCGGGAGTGGGGTTTCGCCGTCAATCGTGTTCGAGAACTCGTAGCGAATCTGGTAGTCAGTCGTCTGCTCGTCGTACCACGGCCATTGCGAGAAGACGTCTTTGAGATCCGCGACAATCTCGTCCAGACTGCTCTCCCGGTACTGTGGTAACCACATGACCATCCGCACGAAGTTATAGAGGTCCTTCCGTACTGGTTTCTTCTCCTGAAGGCGCTCGGCCATAGCCGCCATACACGGCAGCTCGAAGAGGTCCTCGATGGACTCGATGGTAATTGGGTGGGCACCACGGGACGAGGCATCAATCCGGTATTGATTCGTCTCGCGGTTGTGCTTGACTGTGAGACTGCGATGATCCTGCTGGGAGGCAAGGAGATTCCCGAGGCTGCGCGGACTCGAAACTCGATTCTGGATATCCTCTTTCCACGACGCTTCCGAGTCGTAGGCATCAAGAGCGTCGTAGAAGGCCTGCGCCGGGTGGAACTCGCCGACCGTCGCCGTGTCATCAGGCGCATCAGTAACTGCGTCGCGAAGGACGCGCATGAGACGTTCACCACGGTCCCAGTCGCGCCAAATCCGATCGTGATTGCTGCCCTCGAGGAAGCGGTCGATCCGTTCGGTGATCGCGGACTCGTTCGCCACCAACCACGTCTGCTGGTCCTCGGAGAGGCCATCCTCCTGCACGCTGAGGAGCTTTTTGAACGCCTCACGCGCGTACTCCTCGTATTTCGCGTCGAAATCGCCAGCCGGCACGTACAGGTTGTTATCCTTCACGCGCGTCCGAATCTCCGCTGTGTCATCCCCATCACTGGGCCGCTGGTCGTCGCGGACGAGACACTGCCGGGAGGCAGCGGCCATCGGGATTTCGAGATAGAGGCCGCCATCGAACTCGGACATCTCCCTGATCCCGGTGCAGACCCTCCCCGGATGCGGTCCGTCCTCGCCAGGGTCTTTCGCGTAGAGGACCTCCGCGATGTCTTGCTGGAGGGTGCCGCCGCCGTATTCGCGCATGAACGAGCCGAGATTGTTCACGTAGAGCTCGCGGACGTCGTAGAGTGGCTGGATCTTCCGCGGTGGGACGTCCTCGAACTTCGGATGGGCTTTGATGCAGATCGCGCTCAGCGTCGCGAGCACCGCGAGCGTCCCCGGTTCGTCGACGAACGGGTCACGCGCCGCCGCGTCACGAACGTCTTCTTTGAACGCGGCCGTCCCGAAGCGTTCGAGGTCGTCGAGGAGGTCTTCGGGTTGGTCCTCGCCGTCGACGATGTAGCGATCGAATCCGCGCGTGAACAACTGGGTGATCCGTATCTTGCCGTATTCGGTGGGGAGTGCGGCGACCTGGTAGGCGGTGCGTTCGTCGTCGGTGGGGGTCGTGGTGGCCATCAGTCGAGGAATTCGGGAGTTGCAGTCCGCGGGTCGAACTGCGGGCTCTCGATCGGCTGGACGATCCGGCAGACGTCGGCGTGCAGCGAGTAGGGGAGGCGGGCGACGCGGCGGCGGTCGGCGGTGACGACCGGGTCGATCGGGATGTCGTAGGACTCGAGGAGGAGGTCGTTGAGGACTTCGCGACTCTGCGCGTCGTAGCGGTGGGCAGGATCCGTGTCGAGGAGATAGACGTGGACGCCCTGCCCGCTGTAGACAACTATCGTCTCCTCGGCGTCGAAGTCATCCTCAAAGATCTCCCGTACCTCGAAGCCGTACTCGATCGCTCGCTCAACGTCTTCGAACGCATACGGATACCCGGCTGGGTCTGCGTCCAGTATGCCGGTGACGTCAAGGAGCGCTTCGTCGTCGCGCCCACTCGTGTTGTGTGGGAGTACGTCCTCGGCGCGATTGCGGGCGATGGTCTTCGCGTCGATGTCGACGAGCAACACCCAGGGGCGCTCCCAGTTATCGAGCGCGTAGTAGACGGCGTCCGGACGCGGGTCGGGTTGCTC
>NZ_BATA01000132.1 GCF_000474235.1 Halarchaeum acidiphilum MH1-52-1 | reverse complement strand
CGAGGAGGAGACGGTCGAGGGCGACGAGGAGGAGACGGTCGAGGGCGACGAGGAGTAGCGGGTTCGGACCCATCGAGCGACGTTTCGAACCCTCGTTTTTCGCGCCGAGTCGAGCGAGTGGTCGCGGCCGCGTCGAGCGCCGCGATCGGGCGCCCGGATCGCCGAGCGCGTCCGGTTACCTGCAGGTAACCCCCTCACGCGAGCGTTACCGAGGTACTATATTGATGGCGTTCGTTTTACCAGACACGATGAACGAAGAGACGGTCCAGGACCTCCCGCCGAGTGCGAAGCTCGTCCTCAAGGTGCTCGAGTATAACGGTGGCCTGACCCAGAAGGAGATCGTCGAGAAGTCCCGGCTCTCTCAGCGGACCGTCCGGGACGCCCTCGAACGGCTCCAAGAGAACGACGTCGTCCAGAAGGACATCTACATCCCGGACGCCCGGCAGAACCTCTATCAGCTGGCCGTCGAGACGGAATCGGACGCCGAGGCGTCGGACGAGCAGAGCGCCGCGCTTCTCGATTAAGCCGTCGGTTCGCCCGCTTCGAGGTACTCGTCACCCCACTCCGCGAGCGCCAGCACGACCTTCTCCAGCGACTCGCCCGTCTCCGTCAGCGAGTAGCGCACGCGGATCGGCTTCTCCTCGATGACCTCCCGATCGAGGAGGCCCTTCGATTCGAGGTCGTCGAGGCTCTCCGAGAGCACCTTGCTCGAGATGCCATCGACCTCGTGTTGGAGTTCGTTGAAGCCGGCCGGCCCGTTGACGAGCAGCCGGTGGATGATGACCGGGTGCCACTTCTTCCCGATGAGCGTGGCGGTCGCGGTGATCGGACACCACTCCTCCCCGGGGCACTGTATCTCGAGCCGCTCGGTTTCGCTCACAGGTACGCTGAGACCCCCGAGAGAAAAAAGGTTACCTCCGGAAATCGGGTTACCGTCCGTAGTCGCCCCGTGCGAAGCACGCCACTCTTATTCGCGTACCGCCTCGTGAGCGTATGGAGAACGTCACCGACCGGACGAGCAACCCGTTCGGTATGCGACCGGACACCGACGCGTACGTCCCCGGCTACGGCGACGCGAACGCCGACTTCCACGTCGTCGGCGATCACCCGGGCGCGCACGGCGGCGCCGACACCGGCGTCCCGTTCACCGGCACCGACGCGGCCGTCCGCCTCCAGCACGCCCTCGCGGCCGTCGACCTCGTCACCGATCCCGGCGACGCTCCCGGCGTTGACAACCTCTTCTTGTCCTACCGGCACATGGGCGTCCTCGACGAGGAACGGTCGCCGACGGCCGCCGACTACGCCGAGATGGAACCGTTCTTCGACGCGGAACTGCGCGCCATCACGGCACACGTCCTCCTCCCGGTCGGCCGCGCCGCGACCGAGCACGTCCTCGAACAGTACACCGCGCGTCGCGAGAAGGTGGACACGGCCGACATGGCCGCGATGCACGGCACGGAGATCCACGGCAGCGGCTTCCTCGTCGTCCCGGTTCGCGACCCGCGCGAGTGGGAGACGGGCGACGACGAGGCGCTCGCGACGGCGCTCGCCGAACTCATGGCCCGAGACTACCGCCGCGAGTCCGACCTCGGGCGCTTCCTCACCGGTCCCGAGCCGTACCGGGTCCGCTGACGCGACCGATCGGTCGGTTTTTTGTGCCGGCCCCCCGCATCGCGTGTCGTGAAACGCGGGTACGTCCCCCTGCTCCTCGCCGTCGGTTGCGCGATGGCCGGCGGTCTCGCGTTCGGCGCCGGGGGACCGCTCGCGGCCGGCGCGCTCTCCGGCTACGCGTACGGTGACGTCCCCCGCTCGCAGAGACGCCGATCGAACTCGAAGTGACCGAGCGCCCGAGGGGACGTTCGTCACGCTCCGCCTGCGCTACCTCGTCACGGCCGAACGCGGCCGGCGGGTGAAGAACGAACGCTACCGGCGGATCCTCGAACGCTTCACTGACCACCCGGATCGCGTCGCGTTCCCGGCCGGTCGCGATCGGTAGGCGCGCGGCTCGTCGGCGGCGTGGGGGCGACGAGAGCGAAAAAAACGACGGTCGGATGCCGAACGCGTTAGTGCTGGCGGACGGCGATCAGGGCCGCACCGGCGAGCGCGACGAGGGCGACGCCGGCGCCGAAGCCGGGCGACGAGCCACCGCTCGTGCTCTCCTCGCTACTCGTGGAGGTCGCGGAGGACGTGCTGGTGGAGGTCGCGTTAGCGCTCGTCGACGTGCTGGT
>NZ_BATA01000133.1 GCF_000474235.1 Halarchaeum acidiphilum MH1-52-1 | reverse complement strand
GGGAGCGTACATCGACCCTTCCCAGTCGCGCTCTCGCGGACTGGTGCATCAGTCGAATCCGACTCCACCTCGAATCTGCCCACACTAAAGGGACTCGATCCGAACCGGAGTCGAAAGCATGGACCCACTGGGATTCGAACCCAGGGCATCCTCCTTGCAAAGGAGGCACTCTCCCACTGAGCTATGGGCCCACCTCCACTACGGAGGAAGTGTTAGCCTCGATGATCTAAAGTGTCCGACTGGCCTGACGCGCGTCGCAACGATGTGGGTCGAACCCGAAGAGGGTTCGATCCCGAGTGCGTTGGAGGTGATCCAGCCGCAGATTCCCCTACGGCTACCTTGTTACGACTTAAGCCCCCTTGCGGAGCCCAGATTCGACCACCAAACGGTGGCCTCATCCGGACCCCACTCGGGTGCTTTGACGGGCGGTGTGTGCAAGGAGCAGGGACGTATTCACCGCGCGCTCTTGACACGCGATTACTACCGAATCCAGCTTCATGAGGGCGAGTTTCAGCCCTCAATCCGAACTACGACCGAGTTTCGGAGATTAGCTCCACCTCTCGGTGTCGCAACCCACTGTCTCGGCCATTGTAGCCCGCGTGTAGCCCGGCTCATTCGGGGCATGCTGACCTACCGTTGCCCGTTCCTTCCTCCAGTTTGGCACTGGCAGTCCGCCTAATGTACCCAACCACCACAAGGGTGTTGCTGGCAATTAGACGTGCGGGTCTCGCTCGTTGCCTGACTTAACAGGACGCCTCACGGTACGAGCTGACGGCGGCCATGCACCTCCTCTCAGTAGCTTCGGGTAAGATCGTCAATCTGACCGTCATTACTACTGTCGGAGCCGGTGAGATGTCCGGCGTTGAGTCCAATTAAACCGCAGGCTCCTCCGGTTGTAGTGCTCCCCCGCCAATTCCTTTAAGTTTCATCCTTGCAGACGTACTTCCCAGGCGGTCCGCTTCTCGGCTTCCCTACGGCACACCACAGGCTCGTAGCCTGTGCCACACCTAGCGGACATCGTTTACAGCTAGGACTACCCGGGTATCTAATCCGGTTCGAGACCCTAGCTTTCGTCCCTCACTGTCGGATCCGTTCTTCCGAGGTGCTTTCGCCATCGGCGGTCCGTCCAGGATTACAGGATTTCACTCCTACCCCGGACGTACCCCTCGGATCTTCCGGTCCCAAGCCAAACAGTTTCCGCTGGACGCCCACCCGTTAAGCGGGTGGATTTCCCAACAGACTTGCTCGGCCAGCTACGGACGCTTTAGGCCCAATAAAATCGGTCATCACTCGAGCTGCCGGTATTACCGCGGCGGCTGGCACCGGTCTTGCCCAGCTCTTATTCGTAGACCACCTTACGGTCTACAAAAGTGTGAGCTCTATGCCCACACACTCGGAGTCCCCCTATCGCACTTCCGTACAGTGTAAAGGTTTCGCGCCTGCTGCGCCCCGTAGGGCCCGGTATCTTGTCTCAGATACCGTCTCCGGGCTCTTGCTCTCACAACCCGTACCGATTATGGGCACGGTGGGCCGTTACCCCACCGTCTACCTAATCGACCGCAGTCACATCCTGTAGCACCAAAGGCATTTCCAGCTCGAATCACTCCAGATATCGAGCCTTATGACGTATTAGCCTCAGTTTCCCGAGGTTATCCGTCGCTACAGGGTAGCTTGACCACGTGTTACTGAGCTTTCCGCTACGAGTCTCAACTCGTACAACTAGCATGGCTAAATCGGACTCCGATAGCAATGACCTCCGGCAGGATCAACCGGAATGTGCTGGGACTAAGCCCAGCTCGGCGGGAACAAAGGTTCCGCTGGTTGCGACAACGCGTCGAACCAGCCGGATGTCACTGACCATCGAGGCTAACATCAGATCCCATCTGTACGGCGGACCGCAGGGGTGGAATCCTCATTCCTTCCGGACTCATCGTAGCCCACTCGGGTACTTCAACCCGTCGAACCACTCCCAGCCCGGGACGACTTCGTACTTCCTCCAAATCACCGCGCACACTTAACCCCCTCGAACCCATCCCGACTCGTGTCA
>NZ_BATA01000134.1 GCF_000474235.1 Halarchaeum acidiphilum MH1-52-1 | reverse complement strand
AACATCCAGGTCTGGTGTGTCGCTCATCTTTGAGAGCCTCCATCCTCTCCGGCGGCTCGACAAACTGAACCAGATGGATAGCACACCCTTTCATCCGCACACTCATCCACTAGCACACCATATCACCGAATATGCCGGTTGATATCGAGGAATTCGAGGACGGGGAGGAGGCGGAGCGGACAACCTCCGAGCTCATCATTGAGTTTCTCCTCGAGAACCGCGACGCCGCGTTCACCCGCGGCGAAATCGCGAATGCAATCGATCGGAATCCGAACACGGTTGGGTCGAACCTGTCACGGCTCAAGGACCGGGGGCTCGTTCGGCATCGCAAGCAGCATTGGGCGCTCACTCACGACCTCGGCCGTGTCGCCGAGGCAATTCGCTTCTCCGATGTCCTCTCGACACTCACACTCGAGCATGGCCCACTCGTCACGGACGAAGAGGAGGCGCAGACGTGGGCGGACGCACAACCGGACCAGCCACATCCCTCCGAGACGGACAACGAGGAGTAGTCTAGTAAGAGTCGTGCCGCCCAGCCATCATCGGATCAGTAATAAACGAGATACGAATTCTCAAGCAGTAGGTTCCAATTAGTACTGAACTTATTCTCATTCCTGCGACCCTCTATTCAATATTATTCTGACGACCTCAACTTATTTCTATCCTGGGGTAGTAGAGAGGTATATGAGTGAAGAATCGGAGCACGACTGGGCTACTGAATTGTCGGCAGCTGAGCGTGTCGAGGCCGTCGCACTCACCGTGAGTGAGCCACGAACGGCTAATTGGATTGCGGGGGAAGCCGATGTTGCCCACGAGACGGCGACGAAGTATCTCACACGACTCGTTGACGATGGTAAGCTGAGTGCTGATACACGCGGACAGCAAACAACATATGCACCAGATCCCGTCGGGCAATACCTCATTGAGATGCGCGAGCTCTACGAGGATCACTCGCCTGACGAACTCGCCACAAGTCTTGAGGAGATGAACGACCAGATTCGGTCGTGGAAGATGGAATACGACGTCGAAACTCCCAACGAACTGCGTGCGAGTCTGAGTAGTGCCCCAGACCGTGAGGATGAGCGCGCTCGCCGCGAAGCCGCACGCAAGTGGGAACACCTCCAGACGCGCCGTCGTCTCGTTGAAGACGCGCTTCGGCTCTACGATCGGTTCCCTAGAGAACAGCATACGGCACCGGCATGAATCCGGGCGCAGAAAACCCGGCTCTCTATCGAACACTTCGAGATGTCCTCCAGCGGCAGGCAGAAGTCATCTCAGTTTGGTTCGAACCTGACGCAATCCAGAAACGATACTTGGCCACTGAGGTTGACCCGAATCGCGTCACCCCACCAACTGGCCCTGAGCCACCACGGTTGGAGGTCCATTGGAAATTAACACCGCCACATGACGAGTTCAGAATTGACTATGCAGATCCAAACACGGAATTCCACTGTGGGTGGCATCAGGATGATGACCACGACGATCTCGGTGCGGCGCACTTCCAGTATCAAACAGCAGCGATGGAGAGTCCGGACTATCACGGCGTCGTCTTCGAATCCGAGTCGCCACCGAAACTTCTCTGGGAGTGCTGTGAAGCGCTCTTCGACGACGTAATACCCGAATATACGACAACGCCGCAATAATCACCCCTCGGCTCGAAGTTCCGCTGCCTGCTGTGCAAGCGAGCGAAGCACTGGCTCCCGATTCTGGTGTGCGTTCTCGTAGGCGACACACGTCTGGACAGTCTCGACGTCGGGAATAGTCACGATACAGGCGCGAAGGAGGTCGAGGTTTTCTGGGGCGAGTCGCTGTTCGGGCGTGAGCGGAGTCTCGTCAGTCGTTGTACGCTCGGGCATTGGTTGTCGCCTCGCCCGTCTCGGCGTCGATAAACCGACTCGGAGACGTACCGCGCGTCTCTCGTTCTACTCGCTCTCGGCTTCAGGCTGGATTCGGCGTGTGTCCTCAGCGAGGGTGTGGAGGTACGCCCGCAGCACGTCCATATCCGCTTTGGCGTCCTCAAGGGTCTGAGCTTTCACTTT
>NZ_BATA01000135.1 GCF_000474235.1 Halarchaeum acidiphilum MH1-52-1 | reverse complement strand
CTCGACGCGTTTCGAGACGCGTTCGTCGCCATCGAGCCGGCGGCTTCAGGAGCAGTCGATAACCGACTCGACCCCCGAGAACTCCGGCTCACGATTCCGTACGGCGTCGCGGAGGCCGATGAAACCATATTCACGGTTCGATGGACGACGGCGGACGACTACAACGTTCATTACTCGGATACGTCCGAGCGCAACCTCCGGTGGGATCTCCACCCGCACGACTTCTCAGCACCGCCCGACGACCGACACTTTCACCCGCCGCCAGACGCGTCAAGCGCGGATGACCACGTCGAGGCGTCGTGTCTCGGAGACCCCTCGGTTGACCTCGTTGCCCGGACCGTTCACCTCTTATGGCGGCAGGCACTCGACGAGGGGGCGATGACCAACATCAACGCTGGAACGAACCAGCCCTGACTACAACTTCCGAGGATAGCGATTGAATCGGCTAAGGCTGTCGGCAGATCCGGATTTTGGCAGCGGTGAACTAATTGAGCGGCGACGTCGTTCCTGACAATACGTCGCTGTTAGCCGGGATAGACGTCGTTTTCACTCAATCGGCAGATGATCGTAATGAGTATGCTTTACTGTGGTAACCGAATACGTCTCATCGAACCGGAGATGGGGCTCCGATTCACTGGCTGCGGCCAGCAGTTCCGATGGAGCGGCAACTCCCCCTCGGAGTTGCCCGCCGTGGCCGGATTTCCGACCACCGGGGTCGCCCCACGCGAAAATCCCGATAGTCGACGCCTCCAGCCGAGGGCAGCTAGTTCTCAGGGACTGGATACCTAACGTCCTTTTGGCTCTATAGAGGATATCCCCAAAGCGGAGAGAACAGGGCAGAGACCCACTCTCGACAGCGGTGGGGTTTATCGCGCGAGGAGCGGTGGCGCGCGCCGTGCGGTGTGCGTGCGTCGGACGCAGCGATGCATATGCTCATCTACGCACTGGTGGAGGCATCGAGCGAAGACGAAGCACTTGCGGCGGGACAGTCGGCGTTCGACCGACTGGTCGGCGTGTCTCCGCACGCCGACGGCGTCTTTGACTACTACGTCACGTTCGGCGAGACGGACGTCACGGGCGCTGGACAAGCCCGCTGGGGTGAGCGGCCGGCCGCCGCGCCGGTCGAGTCCGACGCCGGCGAAGAACTCCTCGAAGCGGGCTGGGAAGCGACCGTCGAGGAGTTCGAGCAGAACCTCGCCGACGTCCGGGAGTCGCTACCCAAGCTCAGCGACGAGGCAGTGATGCGTGACGAGAACCTCGTGCGGCACGCCTGCCACAAGCTCGGCGCGTACCGTGGCCTGTCAGTCGTCCTCTACGACGAACACGGACACGGAATTCGCGACCGGGAGCGCCTCGACCTGATTCTCGACAGCAATCAAGAGCGCTGGATCGTCCCTGCGGACGTCCACTACTGACGATGGTGTGGGAGGCCACTCGTCGTCGACGTCGCGCCCCGCCGTGGGAGAAGCCAATCCCGAAAACCGCCCTCGGTTACTGTACGAGTTGCAAGGCGGTGCCAGCAGACCCGGTCTACGCCGCACGCGGCGACCAACGCTGTGCAGACTGCTACTTCGAGGAAGCACTCTCGGAGGTGGTAATCGACGCGTAGCCACACCCCGTGTGCAAAGTGTAAATATTCGTTCTACAGGCAGATCACATCCGTACACCCGTTAGGAATCTGGATTCATCTGCCTTAACCAACTCAGTGCGAAGGAAGCGCGACGTGTTGGTTAAACGAGATACGCCGCGACCGCAGTATGGTTTGTCGACCCCGAG
>NZ_BATA01000136.1 GCF_000474235.1 Halarchaeum acidiphilum MH1-52-1 | reverse complement strand
CCGGGGAGGATGTCATTCCCATCGGAAACTTAGATCCGAGTGGTGGTTCCCGGATCGCGGGAGTCGCGAACGGATACAAGTATCCCGGGCGTATAGAGACGGTATGGCGAACGCGACGCGCTCGGGACTACTGGGCGACGCCGTGGCGAACGGACGGCTGTGCGTGGCTGGCGTCGCCCTGCTCGTCCTCGCCCTCGTCGTCGGCGGGCTCTACTACGCGCGGGGCGACATCGTCGGCACGCTCAGCATCCTGTTCATGGTGCCCTCGGCGGCGCTCCTCATCGCGATCGGCGTCCGCGGGCGGAACTAGCGGCGAATCCAAACGAATTTCCTCGCACCCGCATTAGCGGACGGGTATGGACGAGGACCTCCGCAAGCGGATTCGCCGGGAGGCCGAGGCGAACGCGCTGTTCAACGCGTTGAAACACGGGAGCGACGCGCAGGTCGGCGCCATTCTCGGCCCGCTGATGGGCGCGAACCCAGAGTTCCGCGAGCACGGCGACGAGGTGTCGGGCGTCGTCGCGCCCGTCGTGAACGAGGTGAACGACCTCGACGAGGCCGAGAAGCGCGCGCGTCTCGAGGAGATCGCGCCGGAGCGCCTCGAAGAACTCGAAGCCGAGGACGAGGGCGAGGAGCACCCGCTGCCCGACCTCCCGAACGCCGACGACTACGACGAGGTGCGGATGCGCTGCGCGCCGAACCCGAACGGGCCGTGGCATCTCGGGCACGCCCGGATGCCCGCCGTCATCGGGACGTACAAGGAACGCTACGACGGCTGGATGCTCGTCCGTTTCGACGACACCGACCCGGAGACGAAGCGTCCCGACCTCGACGCCTACGACGCGATCCTCGACGACATCGACTACCTCGGTTTCGAGCCGGACGAAGTGATCACGGCCTCCGATCGGATGGAGACCTACTACGAGCACGCCCGCGAGCTCATCGGCCGCGGCGGCGCGTACACGTGTAGCTGTTCGGGCGAGGACTTCTCCGAGCTGAAGAACGCTGGGGAGGCCTGCCCGCACCGCGAGAAGAACGCGGGCGTCGTCCGCGACGAGTTCGAGGCGATGGTCGACGGCGAGTACGACTCCGGCGAGATGGTCCTCCGGGTCAAGACGGACATCGAGCACAAGAACCCCGCGCTGCGCGACTTCGTCGCGTTCCGGATGGTCGACACGCCCCATCCGCGCGAGGCGGCGAGCGACTATCGCTGCTGGCCGATGCTCGACTTCCAGTCCGGGATCGACGACCACCTCACGGGCGTCACGCACATCGTCCGCGGGATCGACCTACAGGACTCCGCGAAGCGCCAAGCGTTCGTCTACGACTACTTCGACTGGGAGTACCCCGAAGTCGTCCACTGGGGCCACGTGCAGGTCGACGCCTACGACGTGAAGATGAGCACGTCGACGATCAAGGGACGAATCGAGGCCGGCGAACTCGACGGTTGGGACGACCCGCGCGCGCCCACCCTCCAGAGCGTGCGCCGACGCGGCATCCGGGGCGAGGCCATCGTGGACGCGATGGTCGAACTCGGGACCTCCACTTCGGACGTCGACCTCGCGATGTCCTCGATCTACGCGAACAACCGCGATCTCGTGGACGACGAGACGCCGCGGGCGTTCCTCGTCCGCAACGGCTTCTCGCCGCGCGCGGAGGACGCGGAGCGGGACTACGCGGCCACCGAGATTCCCGTCGAGGGCGGCCCGGACGTCGCGCACCCGCCCGTCCACCCGAACCACGAGGAGCGCGGCGAGCGCG
>NZ_BATA01000137.1 GCF_000474235.1 Halarchaeum acidiphilum MH1-52-1 | reverse complement strand
GGGGGGGACATGACGGACTTCCTCGCCGACAAGAAGGACAAGCACATGCGGACGGCCAAACAGCAACAGGAACTCACCCTCGACACCCTCGAGTTGTTCGGCGAGATGTACATGACGCTCTCTCTGTTCCCGCTGCTCCTCATCATCATCCTCGTCATCATGAGCATGATGGGGAGTTCGAAGACGATGCTCCTCTACGGGACGGTGTACGCGCTCATCCCACTCGTCGGCGTCGGCTTCCTCGTCCTCGTCTCCACCGTGAAGGAGGACGAACCCGGCGACGGCTACCTCCGCCTCGTGGAGGGCGATGAGTCCTCGACGAGCCGCGAGCCGGGGCTGTTCGACCTCGGGATCGTCGAGCGCTTCCGCGAGCGCGGCGCGCTCTTCGAGCGCATCTACAGCCGCGAGGGCACCCACGAGGCGATCTGGGTGTTCACCCACCCGCACCGGTTCTTCAAGCGCCACCCGCTCTACACGCTCGGGCTCACGATCCCCGCCGCACTCGTCGTCCTCGCGCTCGCGATCGCGCAGGGGGCGGCGCCAACGAGCATGCCGGCGATGAAGGCCAACCCGATCGCGGGGACGTTCGTCTGGGTGTACCTCCCGCTGTACATCGTCTTCATCCCGCTCGCGGTCTTCCGGCTGTGGAACCTCCGCTCGCGCCGCCGCGTCGTCAACAGCCTCTCCGACGACCTCCGCAAGCTCTCCTCGGCGAACGACACCGGACTCACCCTACTGGAGTCCATCAACACGGTCTCCGAGACGTCCTCCGGCAAGCTCGCCGAGGAGTTCCGGATCCTCCACGCGAAGGTGAACTACGGGACGAGCCTGCGCGACGCGCTCGTCGAGTTCAACAACAAGTACCACATCCCGCGGCTCGCGCGCACCGTCAAGCTCGTCAGCAAGGCCCAAGAGGCCTCCAGTCAGATCTCCGCCGTGTTGACGACGGCCGCGCAGGCCTCCGAGACGCAGGACGACCTCGAACGCGAGCGCAAGTCCCGCACGCGGATGCAGATCGTGATCATCATGATGACGTACTTGACCCTGCTCGCCGTCATGGCGATCCTGAAGGTGAAGTTCCTCGACGTGATGGCCGGCCTCGCGACGCAGGCCAGCGGCGGTGGCGGTGCCGCCTCGAGCGCGGCGAGCGGACAGATGAGCTTCGGCGCGAACATCGACATCCAGCTGATGAACATGATGTTCTTCCACGCCGTCACCATTCAGGGCATCCTCTCCGGGTTCATCGCCGGCTACATCCGCGACGCCGACCTGCTCTCCGGCGTGAAGTTCGCGATCGTTCTCCCGACCGTGGCGCTCCTCTCTTCGCGTTCATCTGACCATGTGTGAGAGAGGACAGACCACGCTCGACTTCACCTTCGGCATCAGCGTCTTCCTCCTCACCGTGATCTTCGTCTTCTCGTTCGTCCCCGGACTTCTCAGCCCCTTCGCCGGCAGCGGGAGCGACCACCCCGTGACGGCGAACCGGATCGCCGACGACCTCGTGCAGGATCGACTCGCCGTCGATGGCGATCCGTACACACTTCGGGATACCGCGAGCCTATCAGATAACATGGACGACGAAGACGAGTCCCTACCTCCGGGGACGCGCGTGAACGTCACGCTCTCGAAGCCGAACGGCCGGCGCGAAGCGGACGAGATCACGGCCAGCTATGGGCCGGCCC
>NZ_BATA01000138.1 GCF_000474235.1 Halarchaeum acidiphilum MH1-52-1 | reverse complement strand
GACCGTGGATCCGTCCTTGGCCTCGACGGAGACGGCGCGCAGCGCCTCGTAGAGGAGTCCGGAGAGCTGCTCCTTGTCGATCTCCGCGCTCTTGCCCGTCATGGAGGTCTCGGCGACGGAGCGCACGAGCTCTTCGTCGTCGGGGTCGACGTCGACGGCCTCCTCGTCGACGAACTCGCGGGCCTTCTCGCTCGCGAGGTTGTACCCCTTGATGACCGCGGTCGGGTGGATGTCCTGCTCGAGGAGGTCCTCGGCGTTCTTGAGGAGTTCGCCCGCGATGGCGACGGCGGTCGTCGTGCCGTCGCCGGCCTCGTCCTCTTGGGTCTCGGCGACCTCGACGATCATTTCGGCCGTCGGGTTGTCGATGTCCATCTTCTCGAGGATGGTGACGCCGTCGTTCGTGATCGTGACGTCACCCATGTCGTCCACGAGCATCTTGTCCATCCCCTTCGGGCCGAGGGTGGAGCGTACGGCGTCCGCGACGGCGCGCGCCGCGGAGATGTTGTGTTCTTGCGCGTCCTTGTCCTTCACGCGCTGTGCGTCGTCGCCCATGATGACCATCGGCTGGCCCTGCATACGTCGCTGAGACATCGTCACCAGATGGATTGTTTGTCCTTCTATATAAAATTTTCTCTGGCAGGCGGTCCCAACGACCGAGAGAGCGTCCGATGGGCCGAAATCGTGCGAGGTCTTGTCGTGGTTCGAGCTACTCGACGTCCGCCTCGTGTTCGATGAGATCCGCCACCGCGAACTCGTCCTGCACGGTGTCGATTTCGACGCGGACCTGATCGCCCATCTTCGCGTCGGGCACGAGGACGACGAAGTCCTCGACGTGCGCGATGCCGTCGCCCTCTTCACCGATGTCCTCGATGTCTACGACGTACTCGTCGCCCGTTTCGACGGGAACCGGCGTGTCATCTGCCGACATACTCGCCTCGTCGCTCGCCACCCGAAAGAACGCTGGGGCCGCGCCGCGTCGCCACCACTCCTTTGCCGGCGCGCGACGACGACGCCAGTATGGCCACGCTCACCAGCGAGGACGAGGGCAAGATCCTCGTCGACATCGAGGGCGAGGAGTTCGGCGTCGTGACCGAAGTCGAATCCAACACCGCGTGGGTCGACCCCGACCCCGGACTCGGCGAGGCCGCCCTCGCCGCCTTCGGGTGGAGCGAGAAGGGCGAGGACGACTACACCGTCGGAGGCGAGGTGGTCGACACCGTCACCGAGGGCGAGATCCGCGTCGACGCCGACCTGTAAGGGTGCGACGCGTTTCCTCCTCGCCGAGATCTGTCTCGTCCCTACGGTGACGAGGACTACGAGACGTTGGTACGAGTCGTGCGAGGTGCACGGAGACGGTTTCGGAAATTCGGGCCGAACTACGCGGCCAGCGTCCGGCGACCGAGTGGTCCGGAGTCCACACGAGCGACGCGAGTGCGGGCACGCGAGAACTCCGTTCTCGCGCAGAGCCCGGACGGTCGCCGGTTCACTCGCGCGCTAGCGCGAGGCCGACGAGCCACCGACGGTGGCGAGGACGGCTTTTGGTCGAGCTTTTGCTAACGAGCGTAGCGAGTGCAGCAAAAGGTCGAACGCCGGGACTGGGATTTG
>NZ_BATA01000139.1 GCF_000474235.1 Halarchaeum acidiphilum MH1-52-1 | reverse complement strand
GTGATGGCGGTCGCGGTGATGGCGGTGATGGCGGTCGCGGTGATGGCGGACGCGGTCGCGGTCGCGGTGTGGAACGCGGCCCGCCCATCACCCACACCGACATCGATCGTCCACCATCCCCCACACACCACTGCTGCAAGTGTTTCGCGGAACGAGGGGGGAGGGGGGGTGGTCGGCCGGGTGCGATATCGGTTGTTGTTTCGACACGTCAGAGGGCGCGACGTCCGAACGAACGAAACAGGTGCAACACTTACAACAGTTGCATCGGTGGGTTTTAATCCAGTGGGCGATTCCGTCGGGTCATGACGGTTTTCGAGCGGACTCACGCCGTCTTCGACGACGAAGACGTGCTCCGCGATGACTACCAACCGGAACGCATCGAGGAGCGAGACGAGGAGCTAGAGGAGTACAAGGCGTACTTCCAGCCGGTCATCAATGGCAAACAACCACGGAACATCTTCCTCTACGGGAAGACCGGCGTCGGGAAGACCGTCGCCACGAAATACCTCCTCTCACACCTCGAACGCGACGCCGAGCGATACGACGATCTCGATATCACGACGGTCTACCTCAACTGCGAGCACCTCACGTCCTCCTATCGCGTCGCGGTCAACCTCGTGAACGAACTCCGCGAGGAGGGCGAGCAGATCTCGACGACCGGCTATCCCCGCGACGCCGTCTACGACATGCTCTGGGCGGAGTTAGAGGAGGTCGGTGGCACCATTCTCGTCGTCCTCGACGAAATCGACTACATCGGCGACGACGACAGCTTGCTCTACCAGATCCCGCGGGCGCGATCGAACGAGAACCTCCACGACGCGAAGGTCGGGATCATCGGCATCTCGAACGACTTCAAGTTCCGCGAACAACTCGATCCCCGGGTCGAGGACACGCTCTGCGAGCGCGAGATCCACTTCCCCCCGTACGACGGGAACGAACTCCGAAACATCCTCGATAAACGCTCGACGCTCGCGTTCGAGGACGGCGTGCTCTCCGAGGACGTCGTCCCGCTCTGCTCGGCCCTCGCCGCCCAAGACCGGGGGAGTGCGAGGCAGGCCCTCGATCTGCTCTTCGAGGCGGGCGACCTCGCGCGGCGCAACGGCGACGGGAACGTCACCGAGCACCACGTTCGCAACGCACGCTCGCGGCTGGAGAAACGCCAGATCGAGGAGTCGATGAAGGATCTGACGAGTCACGACCACCTCACGCTCTACACGATCACGGCGCTGACGGTGTTCGGCGAGGAGATGCCGGTCCGTCGCCAGACGATCTACGATCGCTACGAGGACGTCGCGACGAGCACCGGATTCGTCAGGTCGGATCGATGCGACCCTGTCGCTCCGCCGCGGTGCGGAGGCGGTCGGTGTCGAGGTTCTTCGTGATGGCGAGTCCGTCGAGCGTGGTGACGACCGCGTCGAGGGCGACGCCGAGTTCGTACTCGTAGTACGCGCCGCCGCTGCGGCCCTCGTTGCGCTCGTGGCGTTCGAGGATGCCGAGCATCACGAGATCGGAGAGGTGCGCGTGGAGACTCCGCATTGCCAGCGGATCGTGATCGGTGCTCGTCGCGACGTCC
>NZ_BATA01000140.1 GCF_000474235.1 Halarchaeum acidiphilum MH1-52-1 | reverse complement strand
CTAGGGTTCGTCTGTAACAACAATAGGAATACGTTTATCTCGCAATAATTTATTCCTTCAATCCGACTAGGGTTCGTCTGTAACCGGAGATGGAGAGCGATCGATCCTGCACGCGGACGCCTTCAATCCGACTAGGGTTCGTCTGTAACCATCGAGGCGACCGTCACCGCCGACGACCTCGACGAACTCGACGCCCTTCAATCCGACTAGGGTTCGTCTGTAACGGTTAGCGGAACTGCCGCACCGCAACGAACGTCACCCTTCAATCTGACTAGGGTTCGTCTGTAACGCGGCACACCCACCGGCTCATCATCCGCAACCGCACCCTTCAATCCGACTAGGGTTCGTCTGTAACCCCGAAAAGTTTTTGAAGATCCGTGAATTGAAGAAACCTTCAATCCGACTAGGGTTCGTCTGTAACCTCGAGCCGCACAACGGCGACGACTCACTCACTCACTCCGGCCTTCAATCCGACTAGGGTTCGTCTGTAACGCGGCCACGAAATGCTCCCATGACCACTCATACCCCTTCAATCCGACTAGGGTTCGTCTGTAACCGCCGTATGCTGATTCGGGCCGTCGGCGGGGTTAGCCCCTTCAATCCGACTAGGGTTCGTCTGTAACCGGATTACCAATATCGCGCATAAGCCCGAGAAAATTCCTTCAATCCGACTAGGGTTCGTCTGTAACGCGCACCCCGCATCCGGGGGGTCCGATCCGAGGGCCTTCAATCCGACTAGGGTTCGTCTGTAACCCCACACTGATTGAGCGTGTGGAGGACGTCGCGCTGCCTTCAATCCGACTAGGGTTCGTCTGTAACAATAATAGTGGGAGTGTGGTTAGCATGACGAATACTGACCTTCAATCCGACTAGGGTTCGTCTGTAACGCGCGACGACGGCGCTACTCCGGGCGCGGTTCTATAAGCCTTCAATCCGACTAGGGTTCGTCTGTAACAAGACGTTGCCCTACGCGAAGCCCGCGCCAAATGACCTTCAATCCGACTAGGGTTCGTCTGTAACCCTGCTCGTCGACCTCGACCCGCAGGGCTACCTCACCCTTCAATCCGACTAGGGTTCGTCTGTAACTGGAGTCGGTGATCGAGCCAGCCGACATCATGCCGCCTTCAATCCGACTAGGGTTCGTCTGTAACGACACCGTCGAGGTTCCGCTCGCCGGCATCGTTCCCCTTCAATCCGACTAGGGTTCGTCTGTAACAGGACGCGGTCGCGGCCGCGCGGAAGCGCGAACAGACCCTTCAATCCGACTAGGGTTCGTCTGTAACCGTCGCTCTCCTCGCGCTCGCGCAGCTCCTCGCCGGTCCTTCAATCCGACTAGGGTTCGTCTGTAACCGCGCACCTGAACGATGGCGTCGCCCCGGAGGCGACGAGTCCTTCAATCCGACTAGGGTTCGTCTGTAACGATGTATCCGACGCCGCGTGGCCCCTCTTCTTCGACCTTCAATCCGACTAGGGTTCGTCTGTAACCGCCAAGCGACGACCCCGACGACGGCGATCGCGTCCCTTCAATCCGACTAGGGTTCGTC
>NZ_BATA01000141.1 GCF_000474235.1 Halarchaeum acidiphilum MH1-52-1 | reverse complement strand
TCAGTACCTCACAAAGCCTGTTAGTTGAGAAGTCTGCTTGCTGAAGTGTGACCAAGCACGACCAGCAAGCAGACGGTGACATCCACGAGGACCAGCTTCTTAACTTTCTCGTCAACGCGCTCACCGGTGCATTCGGCGTGAGTCTCGGTGAGAACGCTGATCTCGACCCCGAAGACATCTACGAGGTCCTCGTCGGCGCGACCGCCGACGGGACCTCGATCTCCACACTCTGCGACCGGAGTAAGGACAGCTCCTCCAGCACGAACATTCTGCGTCACCTCCGAACCAAGTTCGACCTTGAAACAGTCACAACCGTGGGGAACACGCTTCTCCAGGAGTACACACTCGATGTACTTCCCGAGCAGGTGGAGATCGTCATTGATCTCCACCTGCGCCCCTACTACGGTGACGAAGACGAGACGGACGGCCTCTACTACAGCGAAGCCAAAGACGGAACGACTGCCTTCCACGCGTACGCGACACTGTACGCTCGGGTGCGCAACAAACGCTACACGCTGGCGGTGCGCCGTCTCACCGACGGCGACACCGCCAGCAGCGTCCTCGCAGAGTTTCTCGGCCTCGTTGATCGCTTCGACTTCGAAGTCAAGGCACTCTACGTGGACAGCGAGTTCTACGACGGGAAATGTCTCACCCTGATGCAAGCGCACAACCACGCCTACGTGGTCCCAGTCATCGCATGGGGGAACGACATTCAGCAGGAACTCTCGGAAGGATGGAGTCGTGAGATTGACCACGATCTCACGACGGAATTCGACGGTCACGAGTGGACCGTCGAATTCCCGGTCATGATCGACTGTACCTACAAAATGGGTCGCTACGACGAGCATAGCGTGGCGCGTCACGGCTACGCCGTTGACGCGCCGTTCATCGATACACCGCGACAGGCTCGTCGCCACTACAGCAAGCGGTTCGGCATTGAGGCGACTTACCGGCTGTCGGAGTCATCGCTGATTTCTACGACAGTGACCGATCAAACTCGGCGATTGCTGTTCGTGGTGATTAGCCTGCTTCTTCAGAACGTCTGGCGGTATCTCCACTGGGAATATGTGGCGACGCCCCGCCGAGGCGGGCGTCGCCTCTGGTGGTGGCCCTTTGAAGAATTCATTCGCATGGTTACCCGCGCCGCATGGAACGCGCTCTCAGTGCGGCGGTCGATCCCAGCAAATCGTCCACCTGACGACCGGTTCGAGCGGTAATCACTGACCGGAACGGGTCTTCGAGTAGTGGCAACGCTGTCGTGTCGGCGGCGTCCTGCCGCCGACTCCGACAGCTTCCTGACATCGATCGCCGGGAGTGAGCGTCAACCGCCGGTCCAGATACTGTTTCAGCAGTGAATTCACTCGTCAGAAGCAGTTAGCCGAGGACGCTTTGTGAGGTACTG
>NZ_BATA01000142.1 GCF_000474235.1 Halarchaeum acidiphilum MH1-52-1 | reverse complement strand
CGAGCTTAGCCGAACATGGACGGACCGCCGTCCAGAGACGCGGTCGATCGCTTTCTCACCGACCTCGAACACGTCGTTGACGACATCTTCGACCGGCTCGTCGAGCAGACCGCTCGCCGCGGCCTGCCCGACTTGACCTACTGTATCGATTCAACCGACGTGAGGTCGATGCCCGCCGATCAAGACGCCTCGAAATGCTACGATCCAACCGCCGACGAGTACTACCACGGATACGTTTGCACAATCGTCTCGACCGGGCAAAAGATCCCGATTGCAGCCGAGTTCACCGAGAGCAAACAAGCGCCAGAGGAGACGGCGATGCGCGTCACCTGTGACGCGCTCGCCGTCGCCACGCCAATCTGGATGGTCGGTGACAGCGCCTACGACACGCTCGACTGGCACGACCATCTGCTGACCGCAGGGGTCGTGCCAGCCGCTCCGTACAATGCGCGAAACACCGACGATTCGAAAGACATTGAGTACAGGGTTGAAGACCGCACCAAGAAACACAGCGAGGACGTTCAACTGAAACAATCGACTCTGGACGAGACGTACAACCCCCGTACGGGAGTTGAACGAACCAACGAATCAGTAAAGGACTGCGGCCTCGGACGAACACACGCACGAGGCCGTGTCCACGAGCGCAGGTGTTCCTCGCTTTGTGCCATCGCCTCGTCGTCGCTATCACTAACTACGAACGCGGAGACAATCCGGGAAGCACGATCATCACGGTGTGACAAGAGTTCTATGACACCCCCGTCTGTCGGGACACCTATCTCGATGAGTTCGTTAACAAGATCGAGCGCCAGCTCAACGCGGTGTTTGTCGTCTTTCTTGTAGAGACGAAAAGCCCGAGCGGATCGGTAGTTTTCCGTCGGCGTACAACGCGTAGATGAGGTTCTGTCCCCCGATGTAGTGTGACTACCGTAGTCGTAGAATCTTCCTGCGTGGGGGGTTTGCTCGCCGGTTTTCTGCGTGAAGGTGACGTCGATGATGACGACACCTTCACTGCTCCACCTTGTGTCGTCAGTTTGCTGACCCAGTACGAGTCGTTCCTTGTTGAGCTGATCTTCGTCCCAATCATACTCGGTGAGGGTCTTATTCGGAGCTCGTTCGCTCTTAGCCGGGAGAACGATGTTCGAGATGTCCTAAACAGTCTTGTTGCTGGCCGCAACAAGACCCGTCACGTAGGTCTTGGCGTGGTGTTTCTGCCTCGTCGAGAAACACTCGAATTGGTCGATTGGCTCAGTACACGGCAGAAACGACGTAATCGGTAGCATCAACGGTTCACGTGGTCTCTACGCGTTCCAACAGCATAACGCGCGAAGTCAAGTAACTAAACATCCATGTTCGGCTAAGCTCG
>NZ_BATA01000143.1 GCF_000474235.1 Halarchaeum acidiphilum MH1-52-1 | reverse complement strand
AGGCTTTGTGAGGTACTGATTGTGGGTCGCCTTGTTCCTTAGTGGGTGTCTCTTTATAGGGCCAGATCACCTGATGACAGCGCTCGACACCCGACCACTCTAAGATGGCCCCGACTTCACGTAACGACAACTCCATCGAATGAAGTCGAACTCCAAAACAACGGACTGGTGTCGGTGTGCGCTCGTTCTCCCAAACCTCTTGGTTCTCCACCTCTAAGCGTTCCCGAAGGGATTCGCGAGTTGCATGGACACTTCTCGCTACGGCCTTCTTGCTTCTCAAACTCACTCAACTAGACAGTGCCTTCGGTTCATAAATGGTGGACCGACCGTATCTGTGAAAGTAGCGTTCTGGAAGGCGGAACGGGAATAGTGACTGTGCGATCGACGGCGACAACGGATGATGAATCTTAGCCGTGGTATAGATTATCGCTGGTCTTGTCTAGCTGGCTCTCGCAGCGGCAGGAAACATAATTTACTACGATATGTGTGTAAAACCATTCGGCCACGAATTTGTTCCGCTACTAGGAACGGACAGGTAGGCCGCTAAATTCACATGAAGCGCTGGTCTCACCGAGATCAGATCACTGATAGTGCGACCTATATGTGTTCTACGTTGGGAAGTCTGTCTACTTCGTCGTACATCGGCTAAAGAGTGCGCAGCACAGATGGTTAAAAGGGAACAAGTTAGCAATCCACCAGATATATTGTTCCGTTGAACAGAACACTTATCCGAGAGCGAGAGGTACACTCTAGCATGGAACGAGATCGACCGGAGTCGGTTCAAGCGAGCCGGACTACACTCCGCGTGCTCGACGCCCTTCGTGAGTTGGACGGCGCGGGCGTGACGGAGCTCTCTCGGGCGCTCGACATGCCGAAGAGCACGGTCCATCGACACCTTACCGCACTCGAACAAGAGCAGTTCGTCACACGTGACGGAGACGACTACGTCGTCGGCCTCCACCTCTTCCAGCTCGGTGAGTACGCGAGGAAGCGCAAAGCAGTCTACTGCCTCGCCGTTCCGCACACCGAGGAGATTGCCAAGGAGACCGGCGAACGCAGTCAGTTCGTCGTCGAGGAATATGGACGTGGAATTTACCTGCACGTCGCCGCCGGCGAGCACGCCGTCCACACGGGCTTTGAGACGGGTGGTGAGATTCAGAACCTACACTCGACCGCCGCGGGGAAGCTCTTCCTCGCGCATATGCCCACCGAGCGCCGCAACCGTCTCCTCGACGAACAGGACTTCCCCC
>NZ_BATA01000144.1 GCF_000474235.1 Halarchaeum acidiphilum MH1-52-1 | reverse complement strand
GAGTACGAGCAGGTCGAAGTCCCCGACGAGGGGGAGAAGGTCACGTACGACGAGGACGCCGAGGAACTCGTCGTCCCCGACAACCCCATCGTCCCCGTCATCTACGGGGACGGGATCGGGAAGGACGTCGCGCCCGTCGCGCAGCAGGTCCTCGACGCCGCCGCCGACGCGACCGGTCGCGAGATCAACTGGATGCGCGTCTACGCCGGCGAGAGCGCGCGGGAGCAGTACGACGAGAACCTCCCCGACGACACCGTCAACGCCCTGCGCGAGTTCCGCACCTCCATCAAGGGTCCGCTGACGACGCCCGTCGGCGCCGGCTTCCGCAGCCTGAACGTCGCGCTCCGCAAGAAGCTCGACCTCTACACGAACATGCGCCCGACCTACTACCTCGACGGCGTCCCCTCCCCCGTGAGCGACCCCGAGGAGATGGACATGGTCAACTTCCGCGAGAACACGGAGGACGTCTACGCCGGCATCGAGTGGGAGGCCGGCACCGACGAGGCCGAGCAGGTACGGGAGTTCGTCGAGGACGAGATGGGCTTCGACTCCACGATCCACGACGGTCCCGTCGGCATCGGCGTCAAGCCCATCAGCGAATTCGGCACGAAGCGCCTCGTCCGGCAGGCCATCGAGTACGCCATCGAGAACGACCGTGACTCCGTCACGCTCGTCCACAAGGGCAACATCATGAAGTTCACCGAGGGCGCCTTCCGCGACTGGGGCTACGAGATTGCCGCCGAGGAGTTCGATGAGGAGACCATCGACGAGGACACCCTCTGGGAGGAGTACGACGGCGACGCCCCCGAGGACACGGTCGTCGTCAAGGACCGCATCGCGGACAACATGCTCCAGCAGCTCCTCACGCGCACGTCCAACTACGACGTGCTCGCGATGCCGAACCTCAACGGCGACTACCTCAGCGACGCCGCGGGCGCCCAAATCGGCGGTCTCGGCATCGCGCCCGGCGCCAACCTCGGCGACGGCCGCGTCCTCGCGGAGCCGGTCCACGGCAGCGCGCCCAAGCACGCCGGCAAGGACAAGGCGAACCCGAGCGCGATGATCCTCTCCGGGAAGATCCTCCTCGAACAGCTCGGCTGGGACGACGCCGCGGACCTCGTCCACGACGCCGTCGAAGCCCAGATCTCCGAGCACCGCGTCACCTACGACCTCGAACGGCAGGTCGAGGGCGGCGTCAAGCTCGCCGCCTCCGAGTACGGCGAGGAGATCGTCGAGCGTATCGA
>NZ_BATA01000145.1 GCF_000474235.1 Halarchaeum acidiphilum MH1-52-1 | reverse complement strand
AAAAAGCTCCTCAGCGTGCAGGAGGATGGCCTCTCCGAGGACCAGCAGACGTGGTTGGTGGCGAACGAGTCCGCGATCACCGAACGGATCGACCGCTTCCTCGAGGGCAGCAATCACGATCGGATTTGGCGCGACTGGGACCGTGGTGAACGTCTCGTGCGCGTCCTTCGAGAGGCAGTCACGGACGTCGACGATGACACGGCGACGGTTGGGACGTTCCACTCTGCGCAAGCGCTCTATGACGCGCTGGCTGCCTACGAGCCGGAGGCATCATGGAAGCAGCGTATCCAGAATCGGGTGTCGAGTCCGCGCAGCCTCGGCAACCTCCTCGTCTCGCAGCAGGACCATCGCAGTCTCACCGTCGAGCAGGACCGAGAGACGAACCAGTACCGGATCGACGCGTCGTCGCGTGGCGCCCATCCGATCACCGTCGACTCGATCGAGGACCTCTTCGAACTCCCCTGCATGGCCAATATGGCCGAGCGCCTCCAGGAGAAGAAGCCCGTCCGGAAGGACCTCTACAACTTCGTCCGGATGGTGATGTGGCTCCCCCAGTACCAGGAGAGTAGTCTGGACGAGATCGTCGACGACCTCAAGGACGTCTTCTCACAGTGGCCGTGGTACGACGAGCAGACGACCGACTACCAAATCCGCTACGAGTTCTCCAACACCATCGACGGCGAAACCCCGCTCCCGATGAACTGTGATAACGACGACCTGCAACGCTACTGTATCGGGCAGGACCAATGCGATTACTCGATCTGGGGGAGCGTTCCGTTCCCGGACGAGATGTACGACCAACTCGATGAGTCAGATTCCACGAGCGAATTTTAGATGCCGACCACAGAACTATCCCTATCTCGATAGTTCGAGAGAAGCCGAAGAATCTATCTTTTTCTCTCCCCCGTCGAGCAGATTTCTGTGGGTTTCAGGCTGTCTTTCTCGTGTTTTGCTGATTCATTCTAGAGTATAGGGATAGTCGAGGAGAAAGTCGAGTAGTGAGGACGTCTGGAGATTCGACTAAGATTAGCGGTTTCGCGTGATTATTCGGGTTTGAGCCCGCCGTCGAGCAGAATTCTTGAAAGGCGGTGTAGTCCGCATTTCGTCGAGCAGAACGATCTGCTCTTAGATCTGCCCGACGGCCCTCTACCTGAATCTAATACCGTTATTCTGTCCTCTGCACATTCGATATCGTCCAAAGGA
>NZ_BATA01000146.1 GCF_000474235.1 Halarchaeum acidiphilum MH1-52-1 | reverse complement strand
TTTAGCTGATTGAGGCGCTAAGCCCCCTTCCTCAGCGAGCGACCGACGGGAGCGAGCAGGGAGGGGATACAGCGTTGACGAGACGCAAGCGTCTCGTCCGCACACGAGAGCTTCGCTCTCGTGAACGCCGCACGGGTCTCATGCACCTTCCCGCTCGGCCCACAGGCCAACACTTCACCAAAACGGGTATACGTGTTCCGTGCATATCGTGCATTACGGTGAAACGGAAGACAATCACCATTCGGGAGGACCAAGACGAGTGGATTGAGGATCAACACCTCAACCTCTCGTCGTTCGTCCGCGAGCAGTTGGACGAACTAATAGAGGAACGCGAGTAGCACCATGTACTACGCCTACAAGTATCGTCTCAAGCCGTCCGACGCCCACCGCGAGGAGTTAGACCGCCACCGAGACATTTGTAGGCAACTGTATAACCACGCTCTCTACCGATTCAACCAAATCCCCGAGGACGCAGGCACGCTCAACCAGCGTGTTCGGTCCATCCGAGACGAAATACCGTCCCTGAAAGACTGGTGGGACGACCTCTCGGATGTGTACTCAACCGTTCTGCAAACCGCCGTCATGCGAATCGAGCAGAACGTCAAATCACTCGGAGGACTCAAACAGAACGGCTACGGCGTCGGCCAACTCAAGTGGAAGCCGCCACGGGAGTTCCGCAGTTTCACCTACAGTCAATCTGGCTTCAAGCTCGACAAGAAGGGCGGTCAGACTATCCTGTCACTCTCGAAACTCGCAGACATACCGATTCGGCTTCACCGCGCCATCCCCGACGACGCCACGCTCAAGCAGGTCACGGTCAAGAAGGAACCGACGGGCGAGTGGTTCGCCACGTTCGGCGTCCAAATGGACCGTGAGACACCTGAACCGTCTGAGAACCCCGAGAAGTGCGTCGGTATCGACGTGGGTATCCTGAAGTACGCCCACGACACCGATGGCACGGCGGTCGAGTCGCTCGACCTCTCTGCCGAGCGCGAACGCTTGGAACGCGAGCAACGGAAGCTCTCGCGGAAGCAACACGGGTCAAACAACTACGAGACACAACGGCGTCGAGTCGCGGAGTGTCACGCCGACCTCCGCCGGAAGCGCCGTGACTTCTTGCACAAGCTCTCGGCGTACTACGCTCGGGAGTACGA
>NZ_BATA01000147.1 GCF_000474235.1 Halarchaeum acidiphilum MH1-52-1 | reverse complement strand
CGACGCCGAGACCGGCACCGCTCGCGGCCACGCCGAACCGGGCCGTGAGGAGACACGCCACCGTGCCGGCGCTCGCACCGAGCGCGACGCGACTGCGACCGATCGTCCGTCGCCGCGAGCCACGTCCGCACGGGACGCGTCCAGAGCCATGTGTGTCGCGACGAGACCGCCCCGCTCTTAGTGTTTCACCTCGTTTCGAGAGCCATGGCGATGGACTCACTCCCGACGCGCCCGCTCACCCTCGCGGAGGGGCGGGCGCTCCACCGCAGCGACGCCTTCCGGATGGTCGCGCCAGCGAGCGCGCACACCGCCCGCGGGGAGGACGAACGCCTCGTCTCCGCGCTCGTGCTCGTGCGCGACGGGATCGTACAGGGCGTCGGCTACGATCTCGCCGACGACGAGTGGACGATCGTCTACAGCGAGTCGTTCGAGGAGGACGGCGACGCCGAACGGGCCGACGCGGACGGCGTCGTCGAGGAGGCGGAGACCCGCGCCCACGAGGCGAACGAAGCGCTCCGCGAGTGGGCGGGCCACGAGGACCGGGAGTTCGAAGCCGTCGAGGACTCGGCCGTCGCGGCCGAGGCCGGGGAGAGCGAGCGCGCCCGCGCGCTCTTCGCGCGCTATCGGAGCGTCGAGAGCGACGCCGAGTAGCTTTTTCCCCGCGGCGAGCGAGGAGCGAATATGACGCGTTTCCTCGTCGCGACCGACTCCGTTCACACGACCGCGGCCGCCTGCGACTACCTCCAGCCCCGACTCGACGCGGACGACGTCGTCCGCGTCGTCGGGATCACCGGGGACGGCTCGCGGGACGGTCACGAGTCGCCGAGCGATTCGTTGGGCGACCGGAACGCCGCGCGGTCCGCTGACGCGGGCGACGCCGTGAACGTCGCCTCGGCGCGCCTCGCGACCCCGAGCGTCGAGACCGCCATCCGCGACGGCGAGCCCGCGGACGAGATCCGCGAGGAACTCGAACGCGGCGACGTGGACGTACTCGTCATCGGCGCACACGAACCCGGTCCCGGCGCGGAGGAGGGCCTCGGGCGGACCGCGGGCGCGCTCGTCGGCCACGTCGAGGTGCCGACGGTCGTCCTCCCGCCCGTCGGACTGGAGTGAGGAGTCCGCACCTCGGTCGCCATCGCTATTCTCG
>NZ_BATA01000148.1 GCF_000474235.1 Halarchaeum acidiphilum MH1-52-1 | reverse complement strand
GGGGTGCGTCGAGAAAGTCCCGGTACCGTATGGCGTTCGCTGGGAGTTCCTTGCCTCGATCCACCACCGTCTTGGAGAGTTGATTATTTAAAAGACACCGACCTATACCCGAATATGGACTAGACTCGAAATACAATACCAAGGATTAGGGGCTTGTAAATCGAATATACCCGCATCTAACTCATCCAAGATAAATAGGTATGTATTGCATATACACATAACATTATAATGTTCTTTCTAGACTAGCTAGTAGTAGACCGGTTTCGAGCCGAAAGACCGGTGCGACGTGACACCTCGATATACAACACGAGGGCGGGACAGAACGTCTTCTGACTACCAACCTCATCCACTCGATTCCCCCGGACCGTTTCGCGTGGAGTACCACGAGGCGATGGCCAGTTGCAAAGCGGCCTCACTGGGGGCGGATCTTTCTCGACGCACCCCCTCTCGTTACCACAGTCGCTTCATCACTCAGTTGAATACGCGCGGTACGCGGCCTGAGATGACCATCTTTCTCGACGCACCCCGTAAGTAAGTGAGAATATCATCCCATAGAGTGATATTCTAGCGCTCCGTAGTCGGATTCGATGCCAGATCCCGCCCCGGCGTTCGAGGACGTGAACGAACGCGCCAAGGAGGATTGGAAACGCGACACCAGCCCCTTCGACCGCGTGCAGTCCGTGATGCGCACGACGTATGACCCCGTAAGCGCGGCGACCGTCGCCGAGCACGCTCTCACGTCGGAACAGACCGCTCGTAAGCACCTCCGCTCGCTGGTCGAACACGGCTACGTGGCAGAGACTGCCTCCCCAGACTCGAAGGGCACGCTGTACCGACGGGCCACGGACTCGCTCGCGCTCGAACAGGCGCGGCGGATCCTCGACGAGACGGACACTGACACGCTCTCGACGCGCGTCGTAGAGATGCGCGAGGAGCTTCGAGCGTACGCTGACCAATACGGTGCGAACTCACCCGACGAGGCCGTTCGGGCCCACGCAGATATCGACACCGGGACACTCACAGAGTGGCGGACCACGCGGCGGAACCTCGCCTTCGCCGAGGTCGCACTCGCCCTCAGCGCGGTCGACGACGCCACTGGAGCCGTAGAAGCGCTCTAATGGGTGACGACGACGGAAATCACGAG
>NZ_BATA01000149.1 GCF_000474235.1 Halarchaeum acidiphilum MH1-52-1 | reverse complement strand
TAGCGCCTCAATCAGCTAAACGGTAGCCGCGGTGACCAGACCGACGAAGAGACAACTGTGTGCGAGGTCAAACCATAAGATAATTATACTTTCAATTTTCCCATATCTACCGAACGTTCTAGGTTGCCGGCTTCCGCGCGACGAGCGGACCGAAGGACCCGGTAGTCGCGCGGTTCACTCGCACCGATCGGTGCGAGGTCGAGAGCCGACCGGAGGGAGGCTCAAAGACTTTTGGTCGAGCTTTTGTTAGCGAGCGAAGCGAGCGCAGCAAAAGATCGCGGGCAACGTTCTTCCCGGTCGCCGCCGACGTACGCGTATGGCGAACCTATTCGGGGCGTCGCTCTCGCTCGTCCTCGTGGTCGCGGGCGTCGCGCTCTGCATCGCGGAGGCGTTCGCGCCCGGCGCGCACTTCGTCGTCATCGGCGTCGCACTCCTCGCCGCGGGTCTCGTCGGCGTCCTTCTGCCGGGGATCGCGACGCCGATCGTCCTCGCGGTCCTCGTCTTCGTCGTCGGCGCGCTCGCGCTCTGGGGATACCGGAATCTCGAACTCTACGAGGGGAGCGGCCGCGGGAAGACGGAGGGATCGACGTCGCTCCGGGGCGCGCACGCCGTCGTCACCGAACGCGTCACGAGCGCGGCGGGGCAGGTGCGACTGACGGAGGGTGGCGGCTTCGATCCGACCTACGCCGCGCGGACCCTCGACGGTGCCGACCCGATCGAGGAGGGAGCGGATGTCGTCGTGGTCGATCCCGGCGGCGGGAACGTGCTCACCGTCGCGGAGACCGACGGCGCGGACGACATCGACCGCGAACTGGCTGCGGGACGGGAGCGAGCGGAGGCGGAGAGCGAAGCGGAGACGGAGGGGGAGGAAGAGCGGGCGTAGTGGTGGCGGAGCGGAGGCGGAGCGGGCTAATACAAGGCGCTCCACTCGCGCCGATAGGTGCGAGGCGGCGAGGCCACCGGACGGTGGTCGCTGCCGCTTTTGGTCGAGCTTT
>NZ_BATA01000150.1 GCF_000474235.1 Halarchaeum acidiphilum MH1-52-1 | reverse complement strand
TCACAGTATGCACACGTCTCGCCCGAACCAGGTGTCTCAACGGTCGTGGACATACCCATACTACGAGATGAACGTCGGAAAGCGTTTCGTGGCAGTCGCTAATGAGGTCGTCTGAACGTAGTGGCCAACTGGCAGTCGCTCACTTGAATACGGTTTCGGTGACGCGGAGCGTGCCGTTGGCCTCATAGAGATAGCCTTTGGACCGCGTCGCTCATCGTGTTCGGACATGGTTGCATATAGGGGTACGCTACTGCCCCTCCTGGGGGCGATAAACCCGACCGGCGGCGACGCAACTCAACAGCGTTTTTTGCGCTACTCCGCCTTATGGAGACGATCCGAACGAGATCACGATGAGGTGGGCGTCGACGCAGCGTCGAAGTCCACGCTGTCGAGTTCGTCGTGGAACGCCGGCCGGTTGGTGTGCTTCTCGCGGAGATGTGCGAGGAAGTCCGTGAATCGGCCGTCGAGTCCGAGTGCCGCCATCTCTCGGAGGTGATCGATGACGGTTCGATAGTGGTTGCGTCCGGTCTCGGCGGCGAGATACGGCTCCAGCACTTCCCGGTAGGCCTCGAAGTACGCCTCGGGGTCGAGGTCGGCGACGTCCGCACGGTACGCCTGCAAGACGTCGAGGTCATGGCTCTCGAGGACTTTGTCGAGAGCCTTCTCCTGTTCGCCCTCGTAGAGATAGAGGTCGATCAGCTGTGTCGTCTCGAGACGGCCGAGCTGCGACCGGATCGTGTGCGAGACGGACTGCCACTCTTCGTCCGTACAGGCCGCCTTCAGGTCGTCGTACGCATCCCAGTCCTCGAAGCGGACGACACGGGTCTGCAGGCAGTCGCGATAGCGCTCGGCGTCGCGATCCTGGTAGAAGTCGGTGGCGACACGATACGCCGCCGGTGAGCGACCGAGGTCGTCGAGGCCGTCCTCGACGACGGTCCGTGCTCGCTCGGACGCG
>NZ_BATA01000151.1 GCF_000474235.1 Halarchaeum acidiphilum MH1-52-1 | reverse complement strand
CCTAGTCGGATTGAAGCATCGATAGCGACGGTGGTCTCGCACATCGGTATCCAGTTACAGACGAACCCTAGTCGGATTGAAGCACACGTGCCACACACCGCCAAGATCTGAGACGCATGTTACAGACGAACCCTAGTCGGATTGAAGCTGTATGTGGCGCGTCATCTGGATCAAACCCGACCGTGTTACAGACGAACCCTAGTCGGATTGAAGCGACTCTGTGGACACCAACTCGGGGACTGCCGTGGAGTTACAGACGAACCCTAGTCGGATTGAAGCATCGCCGGGATCGACGCCGAGTGCGTCCATGACCGGGTTACAGACGAACCCTAGTCGGATTGAAGCGGGAGCATGGGGAACGCCCTGATGGGCGCGCTCGCGTTACAGACGAACCCTAGTCGGATTGAAGCTGCGAGCGGTGTCGCGGACTCGTGTAGACTGTCGCGTGTTACAGACGAACCCTAGTCGGATTGAAGCGGTATCCGACTCGACTGAACGGTCATCTGTCTCATGGTTACAGACGAACCCTAGTCGGATTGAAGCATAATAGTATCGAGCATTAGACAAGCCACTCCGATTGTTACAGACGAACCCTAGTCGGATTGAAGCATAATAGTATCGAGCATTAGACAAGCCACTCCGATTGTTACAGACGAACCCTAGTCGGATTGAAGCGGCGGCTGGGGTGGTCGCTGACGTTCGCGGCCGGGGTTACAGACGAACCCTAGTCGGATTGAAGCGAGCCTTCGGACGACTCAAGTAATTCGGCGAAATCAGTTACAGACGAACCCTAGTCGGATTGAAGCCTTATCTTATTGAGATGGCCTCTACATAGCTTACTGGTTACAGACGAACCCTAGTCGGATTGAAGCCCGAGCAACACCCCAACTGTCGCGGCGGGGAAGAACGTTACAGACGAACCCTAG
>NZ_BATA01000152.1 GCF_000474235.1 Halarchaeum acidiphilum MH1-52-1 | reverse complement strand
CACAGGTACAGGTCAGCGTGTCCTGGTGCCGCGTCGTGTCCTCGGTCGACCCGCAGTTCGGACACGTCTGCGAGGTCCACGCTTCCGTTCGGACTTCGACGGTGATGCCGAACTCCTCGGCGGTATCGGCGAGCCGCCCGACGAACCGCCGGAACGCCCAGAAATTGTGCAACTTGGCGTTCGTCCGAACCGACCAGTGCGTCTCGAGTACGTCGGTTAGGTCGCCGACGTACACCGGCGAAACGCCTTCGTCGTACAGTCGTTCGATCAAGTCGCGTACAAGCGCGTCCATCGCGTGGTCGCGCCGTCGCGTCCGTCTTCGGTACAGCGAGTCGATCTGCTTCGAACTGTACCGCCCTTCGCGGAGCTTCGACTGGAGTTCAGCGATCCGTTGCGTCGTTTCGCGGAACCGTTCGAACAGGTCGCGGCCTTCGTACAGGTACTGCTCGCCGGTCGTGGTCGTGCAGGCGACGATGTTGTTCGCGCCGATGTCCAAGGCGGCGGCTTCCTCCGCCAGTGGTTGTGCCAGTCGAGAAGTGTCAATTGTGACTGGCTGAAAGGCCCTGAACGTCTCGCTCACGTCGTCGTAATACAGTTCCAACTGACCCTGCTTGTCGTACTCTTTCCAGTTCGGATCGCCCCGAACCTCGAGTCGGAGCCGTTCGCGGTATCCAAGACCGTACTCCTCTTTCAG
>NZ_BATA01000153.1 GCF_000474235.1 Halarchaeum acidiphilum MH1-52-1 | reverse complement strand
CACAGGTACAGGTCAGCGTGCCCTGGTGCCGCGTCGTGTCCTCGGTCGACCCGCAGTTCGGACACGTCTGCGAGGTCCACGCTTCCGTTCGGACTTCGACGGTGATGCCGAACTCCTCGGCGGTATCGGCGAGCCCCCCGACGAACCGCCGGAACGCCCAGAAGTTGTGCAACTTGGCGTTCGTCCGAACCGACCAGTGCGTCTCGAGTACGTCGGTTAGGTCGCCGACGTACACCGTCGAAACGCCTTCGTCGTACAGTCGTTCGATCAAGTCGCGTACAAGCGCGTCCATCGCGTGGTCGCGCCGTCGCGTCCGTCTTCGGTACAGCGAGTCGATCTGCTTCGAACTGTACCGCCCTTCGCGGAGCTTCGACTGGAGTTCGGCGATCCGTTGCGTCGTTTCGCGGAACCGTTCGAACAGGTCGCGGCCTTCGTACAGGTACTGCTCGCCGGTCGTGGTCGTGCAGGCGACGATGTTGTTCGCGCCGATGTCCAAGGCGGCGGCTTCCTCCGCCAGTGGTTGTGCCAGTCGAGAATTGTCGATTGTGACTGGCTGAAAGGCCCTGAGCGTCTCGCTCACGTCGTCGTAATACAGTTCCAACCGACCCTGCTTGTCGTACTCTTTCCAGTTCGGATCGCCCCGAACTTCGAGTCGGAGTCGTTCGCGGTATCCAAGTCCGTACTCCTCTTTCAG
>NZ_BATA01000154.1 GCF_000474235.1 Halarchaeum acidiphilum MH1-52-1 | reverse complement strand
GCGTCCCGCGGACGAGTTCGATGTAGACGAGCGCGACGTACTTCGTGACGCGGCCGTACACCCGCGCGGCGGCGAGCGGCACCGCGATGACGAGACCGAGCAGGACGCTGACGACCGTGAGCACGATCGTCAGCCACGCCGCGACCGCGAGATTCGGGCCGTACTGGCTCGCGAACCCGGCCATCCCGACGAGCCACCCGAGCAGGTCGAAGACCGCCGACGCGGCCGGCACGCCGTTCGCGATCGCGCCGACGTTCGCGCCCGCCGCCTCCAGCGCCGCCGCGGTCGACTGCGGGACGAGCGGCTGTGTCGCCCCGACGACGACCCCGCCGAGCCACGCGTTCAGCCAGCGGAAGACGAGCCAGAGCCATATCGCGCCGCCGACGACGTACGTCACCGCGCGTTCGGCGCGTCCGTGACGGCGCTCTCGTTCCGCGGACATCTACGGCTCCGTCCCGCCGCCGTGGAGTTCGGTGAGCCGGCGGAGGAACTCGCCGGTTCGCTCGTGCTCCGGGTTCGTGAACAGCCGCTCGGGGTCGCCGTGCTCGACGATGTGGCCGCCGTCGAGGAACATGATGTCCGTCGCGGCCTGTCGGGCGAACCCCATCTCGTGGGTGACGCAGAGCATCGTCATCCCCTCCTCCGCCAGTTCGCGCATGACGCCGAGCACCTCGCCGA
>NZ_BATA01000155.1 GCF_000474235.1 Halarchaeum acidiphilum MH1-52-1 | reverse complement strand
AACAGCGAGAGAGTCCCGCCGTTCACGGCGGGCGTGAATCGCGTCACTCGGCTACGCAAACCACTGGTTACTCCCCTGCCGGAGTCTCCAGGTCGTCGGCGGCGTGGATCAACATCCCGCGCCACGTCAGACCGTGTTCGTTTTTCACGCGTTTGATGCGCTCGTACTGTTCGTCGTCGGGCACTTCGATGTTAACGTGGTTCGACACATCGACTACGAAAACCCGTAGGTTTATGTTAGTTGCGCTCGTACACAGAAGTAGCGATGAAGCGCACCAACGAGTTCGAAGTGGTTCCGCAGTCCGACGAGGACGAGGAGTTGCTTCGCCAACTGTTGGACGCTTCAGCCGCACTCTGGAACGAGATCAATTACCAGCGCCGAACCAACTTCGACGACCCGGACGGCGACGTTTGGGAGATCGACGAGTACCGCGGTCGGTACGGCGGTACGCTCGGCGCTTCGACCGTTCAACAGATCGAACGCAAGAACCGCGAAGCGTGGCGCTCGTTCTTCGCACTCCGAGAGAAGGGCGAAGCCAACGGCAAGCCCGGCTTTTGGGGCAACCAAGACGAGGGCCGCGAACTGCGGACGTACATCCGAAACACGTCGTACTCGGTCGAGTGGGGCGAACACTCCCGACTCGAGATTCTCGTCGGCCAAGAC
>NZ_BATA01000156.1 GCF_000474235.1 Halarchaeum acidiphilum MH1-52-1 | reverse complement strand
TCGCTCGTCGTCCTCGACGAGGTCGGCCGGGGGACGAGCACCGCGGACGGCTACGCGATCGCGCAGGCCGTCACCGAGCGCCTGCACGACGGCGTGGGCGCGTACACGCTGTTCGCGACGCACCACCACGACCTGACGGCCGTCGCTGACGACCTCTCGGGCGCGCGAAACCTCCACTTCCGCGCGGCGCGCGAGGGCGACGACGTGACGTTCGTCCACGAGGTGGCCGAGGGCGCCGCGAGCGCCTCCTACGGCATCGAAGTGGCGAAGCAGGCCGGTGTGCCGCCCGGCGTCGTCGATCGGGCGCGCGACGTCGTCGCCGAGCGCGCGGCGAACGCGGACGTCGAGGACGCGATCGACATCGACACGAGCGCGAGTGGAGGCGAAGACACGCCGACGGACGCGAGCGCCACCGCGGACGGCGGGAGCGCCGAAGCGGGCGCGGACGTGCTCGGCGAGTTAGCGGATCTGAACCTCGCGGAGATGACGCCGATCGAGGCGCTGACGACGCTGAATCGCCTCCAGCGAGAGATCCACTAGTCGGGGAGCAGGGCGGGAACGACGCGTTCGAGGGCGAGCCGTCGATCCGCGACGAGCGTCCGCGTGACGACGCCGCGTGACGGCGAGCG
>NZ_BATA01000157.1 GCF_000474235.1 Halarchaeum acidiphilum MH1-52-1 | reverse complement strand
GGGTGCGGGAGTGCCCAGATGGCGCTCTCGAAACCGACTATGAGTGGAACGTTCGACGACGGCGCGATCGCACAGACAAACCACGACGAGGGCGAGATTCGGTACGTCGGGTCTCACGAACATGGAAACGTGCTGGTGACAAAGCATCCAGAGGGCGAACGGCTTACACCCGAGCGCAGCCTCACCATCGTCCAGCACAGCCCTAGTGGATTCGCCGTCGGGTATCGAGGGAGTGGCCCGGCACAGCTCGCGCTCGCCGTCCTCCTCGACTACACCGACAATGCTGCCCTCGCCCAAGAACACTACCAGACGTTCAAAGACGAGGTCATCAGCCGCCTTGAGTACGGCGCCGATGGAACCTGGACGATCACCAACGCCGACATCAAGCAGGTGCTCCCCGACGACATCGCACCACCCGCGTAACCACCCTTTCACCGACAATGCCCGACACGACCGACGCTTCGAGCGACGCGGCCGCCGAACAGCCTACCGAAACCAAGCACGTCGAACGCACCGACGTCGCCGTCTCGATCACCGTCCAACTCAAGCGTGGCTCCGGAACCCGCGACGAAGACAAAATCACGGGCAAAGTGAAAGCTCAGACCCT
>NZ_BATA01000158.1 GCF_000474235.1 Halarchaeum acidiphilum MH1-52-1 | reverse complement strand
TTTGCCCGTGATTTTGTCCTCGTCGCGGGTTCCGGAGCCACGCTTGAGTTGGACGGTGATTGAGACGCCGACGTCGGTGCGTTCGACGTGCTGGGTTTCGGTGGGCTGTTCGGCAGTCGCGTCGCTCGACGTTTCAGTGGTGTCGGACATTGTCGGTGAGAGATTGGTTACGCGGGTAGTGCGACGTCGTCGGGGAGCACCTGCTCGATGTCGGCATCGGTGATCGTCCAGGTACCATCAGCGCCGTACTCGAGCTAGCTGATGACTTCGTCTTTGAACGTCTGGTAGTGTTGGCGGGCGAGAGTGGCGTTGTCGGTGTCGTTGAGGAGGACGGCGAGCGCGAGCTGTGCCGGGCCACTCCCTCGATACCCGACGGCGAATCCACTAGGGCTGTGCTGGACGATGGTCAGGCTGCACTCGGGTGTGAGCCGCTCGCCCTCGGGATGCGTCGTCACGACCACCTGCCCGTGTTCGCGAGACCCGACGTACCGAATCTCGCCCTCGTCGTGTGTTATCTGTGCGATCGCGCCGTCGTCGAACGTTCCACTCATAGTCGATTTCGAGAGCGCCGCGTGGGCACTCCCGCACCCCTC
>NZ_BATA01000159.1 GCF_000474235.1 Halarchaeum acidiphilum MH1-52-1 | reverse complement strand
CCCAGCTCATCCTCCACGAACTCGGTGAGTATCTCGGTTATTCGCCACCGTCGTTGCTGGAGCGATCGATTGAGGACGCTCAGAAGATTCACCAGCAACGACCGGTCTTACAGGAGACGCTCGCTACCGCTACACAACCGAGGTGTGAGTCTTGGCTAAAGACGAATGTTCGTAGGGTATAGTCAGGCGCTGATTGAACTCACTGATATCCTCCGGTCGGAACGATTCTCCACCGAGGTCACCCGCACGCGGACACGTGGCACCGCCCAGCTGGCCGCCTACTCCCCGCTGAAACAATGCGAGCCTAGGCTGAAGGAAGCCGCGACATCGTCACCGAACAACTCGAATTCTCATTTGGCACCCCCCACTAATCGCTTACTCATCCAATTCCACGCCAGCCTTTCCAAGTGACTTCGAACCCTCTCTGAGAACTACACGCTCTACAAGGATGCGTTCACGCCTAATCTCCAGTATCATGATCGCCTCCTGACCGAGGAGTTCGCACAGCAACTCCTTGATCCAGCGCTCGCGACCGATTTCACGAATCAGCGGATGCTCTTGGAGCTTCATGATACTCAGTACCTCACAAAGCC
>NZ_BATA01000160.1 GCF_000474235.1 Halarchaeum acidiphilum MH1-52-1 | reverse complement strand
CTTGGAAGCTGGGCGATCCATTCTCCACTCGGCAAGGTGTTCACACGATTGCGGAGTTCGGTCGGACTCAACTCCTCGTGGGCGAGCGATTCGGCGAGGTCGTGCTCCATCGAGATGTTCCCGATGAGCTTCGTCTTGATGTTGTTCAAGACCTCGTCGTAGGCGCGCTCGCTGCGATTCCGTACCTGACCGGGGAACTGCATCACGAGACCCATGCTCAGGCCGAACGAGCGGCCCTGCGGGAGGAGTTGCTCGGAGACGAGACGCGTTGAGGCGACCGGCGCGGCTTCCTCGATGATGAGGTTGGTCAGGTTCTCGTAGTTGCTCCGACCGTCGCGACGCCGCACCTGCACGGCGTCCCAGAGATTGCTCAACAGGAGGAGCGTCACCGCCTGCTGGGCTTCCGGGTGGAGGTCGCCGAGGTCGAGGAGGATGGTGACGTCCTCGTCGAGGAATTTCCGGAAGTCGAAGTGGTTCTCGACGTACTCACCGGCGTCGTTCTGCGCGGGCGTGTGGTTGAAGATCCGTCGGAGGTGGGGTCTCTCACGGATTTGTTCGAGGCGATTCCCGGCGGCGTCCATCGA
>NZ_BATA01000161.1 GCF_000474235.1 Halarchaeum acidiphilum MH1-52-1 | reverse complement strand
GGAAGCTGGGCGATCCACTCCCCGCTCGGGAGCGTGTTCACGCGATTGCGGAGTTCGGTCGGACTCAACTCCTCGTGGGCAAGCGATTCGGCGAGGTCGTGCTCCATCGAGATGTTCCCGATGAGCTTCGTCTTGATGTTGTTCAAGACCTCGTCGTAGGCGCGCTCGCTGCGATTCCGTACCTGACCGGGGAACTGCATCACGAGGCCCATGCTCAGGCCGAACGAGCGGCCCTGCGGGAGGAGTTGCTCGGAGACGAGTCGCGTTGAGGCGACCGGTGCGGCTTCCTCGATGATGAGGTTGGTCAGGTTCTCGTAGTCGGTCTGGCCGTCGCGACGCCGCACCTGCACGGCGTCCCAGAGGTTGCTTAACAGGAGGAGCGTGACCGCCTGCTGGGCTTCCGGGCGGAGGTCGCCGAGGTCGAGGAGGATGGTGACGTCCTCGTCGAGGAATTTCCGGAAGTCGAAGTGGTTCTCGACGTACTCACCAGCGTCGTTCTGCGCGGGCGTGTGGTTGAAGATCCGTCGGAGGTGGGGGCTCTCACGGAGTTGTTCGAGGCGGTTCCCGGCGGCGTCCATCGA
>NZ_BATA01000162.1 GCF_000474235.1 Halarchaeum acidiphilum MH1-52-1 | reverse complement strand
CAGCGCGCCGGAGGGACGCGAGGTAGGACCGTCGTCTCACGCGCGACCGTAGCCGACGCGCGAGCAAACCCGTATCGCTTCCCGCGTCGCGCACGCCGCCTCGTTCTCGCGTCTCAGTTCGACAGCGCGGCGTCGATCTTCGCGCTGATCGTGTCGTATCCCGGATCGCCGGTCGCCGTGCCGTTCACGAACACGGTCGGCGTCCCGCGGACGCCCATGTCCTTCCCGGTCGTCGTCGCTCCGCCTTCAGGTAGGGCGTGTACTTCCCGCCCTTCGCCGCGCGGCGACCGTCCCGAGGTAGTCGTACCCGCGCGCGCCCGCATCGACGTACGCGTCCTGATGGGCGAAGAGCGTGTGGGTGTACTCGAAGAACGCCGCGTCGTCGAGGGCGTCCTGCACCGCGCGCGCCGCGTTCGCCCCCGCCCACGACCACTCCTCGCTCACCGGAATCGGGAAGTCGCGGTGCTCGTAGCGGACCGTTCCGGGTTTCGTGTAGTTCTCGACGATCCGAGGCATGACCTCCGTCGCGTAGTGCGCGCAGTGCGGGCAGGCGTAGTCCTCGAAGACCGTCACGGTCACGT
>NZ_BATA01000163.1 GCF_000474235.1 Halarchaeum acidiphilum MH1-52-1 | reverse complement strand
GCTCCGTCGGCACGACGATCGACACGTACTGATGCTCGCGCTCGCCTGTCGCGCCTGCGGGCGGACCTACGAGGCGGGCGCGAGCGAGCCGTGGCGCTGTGAGTGCGGGATGGCGCTCGACTTCGCGGAGACGCCGCGCCCGTCCGGCGGTCCCGACATCGACGCGACCGATGGACTCTGGGCGTTCGCTGATCTCCTCCCGACGGACGCGGCGGTGACGCTCGGCGAGGGGTTCACGCCGCTCGCCGGGACGCGCAGTTCAAACTCGACTACGTCTTCCCGTCGGGGAGCTACAAGGATCGGGGTGCGACGGTGATGCTCTCCCGAGCCGCGGAACTCGGCGTCGAGCGCGTCGTCGAGGACTCCTCGGGGAACGCGGGCGCGGCCGTCGCGCAGTACGCGGCCCGCGCCGGGATCGACGCCGAAATCTACGTGCCGGCGTCGGCGAAGTCCTCGAAGCTTCGCGCCATCGAGCGCGCCGGGGCGACGGCCGTCCGGATCTCGGGATCGCGCGCTGACG
>NZ_BATA01000164.1 GCF_000474235.1 Halarchaeum acidiphilum MH1-52-1 | reverse complement strand
TTCCCGGCGGCGTCCATCGACGTCTGGAACTGTGACTCCTCTTTCGAGAGGTGGCGCGTCAAGGATTCCTCGACAGGCTGGTTCGCCATTGAGACAGGCGGAATCGTCTGCTCGTCCTGCATCCGGCGGACTGCCGTGAAGAGATCATTGAGCCCGAAGACGTCGCTGCCGTACTCGGCGTCGAAGAGCGCCTTGATGAGTTGGCTGAGGATCTCGTTGGCGACGAACGCCCGCTCGTGTTTCTCCTGGCCGAGGATCATCCGGAGGATGTCGTGGAAGTGATCAACCTTGTCCTGGACGGCGTCCTCGCGGTTGCGGCCGGCCTCAAGTGCGGGCCGGATGTCGAAGAAGGAGAACGCGGGGATAGTCTCTGGAACGCGGAAGTGGTAGACGTCCTCGCTGTCGTCGAACTGGGCGTGGTGGCTGCGGAGGTAGTTCTGGCACATCCCGTCGCCCTTCCGGTCGACGATGACGACGGGGCCGTCGGTCGTCTCGCGGAGGGAGAGCGCGTCGTTGAT
>NZ_BATA01000165.1 GCF_000474235.1 Halarchaeum acidiphilum MH1-52-1 | reverse complement strand
CTTCAGGACGGCCACATGAGCGCCGTCGAGGGATCGAAGGACGCGATTCTGGAGGAGATGGCGAGCCACGAGAAGGTCTACTTCTGCACGAGCGTCTTCAAGGACGCCGCCCAGCATCGCAGTCGCCTCAAGCGCATGGCGGAGAACGTCCAGCGCGACTTCGACGAGGTGACCGACGACGGCACGCTCGTCTACGGGAAGACGTACACGTCCCCCTCCCACTTCGCCGACCTCGGCGCCCCGACGAGTTCTACACCGCGAAGACGAACCACATCGAGGTCGCGTGGTGGCTCCTCGAGGAGATGATCGAGGACGGCGACGTCGAGGACGGGGAGATCGTCGAGCAGTACCCGACGTACGACGGACAGGTCGTCGAGCGGACGCCCCTAGCGTAGGTCGCGAGCGGAGCGAGCCCCCTTTTTGGTCGAGACCCGATCGTTCACTCGGCGAGGTCTGCGGGCGGCCCGCCCGGTAGCCCGTCGCGGCCGTGGGGCGCGAAGAAGTCCGGATCGGGAC